>DATKLW010000165.1:0-20868 GCA_035542215.1 Thermoanaerobaculia bacterium
GATCAGCGGCGGAGCGATGAAGATCCTCGTCGACATGAAGGACGTCACGACGATCGACTCCTCCGGCGTCGGCGAGCTCGTCGGCTGCTACACGACGGCGACTCACAAGGGCGCGAAGCTGAAGCTCCAGAACCTGCCCCCGAAGATCAGCGACGTCCTCACCGTGACGCAGCTCATCACGGTCTTCGACGTCTTCGCGAACGAGAAGGACGCCCTCGCGAGTTTCGGCTGAGCTCTTCTCTCTCTGACCTGCTCCGGGAGGTGCGAGAGTCCGTCGACGCGCGCCTCCCGGACCTCCTCGCGGCCTCCGCGGGGGGGACCGATCCTCTCGACCCGCTTCCGCCCGCCGTCCGCGAGGCGCTCCTGTCGCCCGGCAAGCGCATCCGGCCCGCGCTCGTCGTCCTCGCGGGAGAGCTCTTCGGCGCGCCCCGCGCCCGGCTCGTCGACGCCGGTGCGGCGATCGAGATGGTCCACGCGGCCTCGCTCGTCCTCGACGATCTCCCGTCCATGGACGACGCGACGACGCGCCGCGGCCGCCCGGCGCTCCACGTGACGCACGGCGAGAGCCTCGCGATCCTCGCGGCCGTCACGCTCCTCGTGCGCGCGTTCGGCGCGCTCGCCGAGGCCGGCCTCCACCCCCGCCGGGGCGCGGGAATCCCGCCCGGGACGGCGCTCGATCTCGTCTCGCGCCTCGCGGACGCCTCCGGCCTCGCCGGCCTCGCGTCCGGCCAGGCGCTCGACCTGAAGACGGGCCCCTCGGACGCGTCGTTCGACCGGCTCGAGACGATCCACGCCCGCAAGACCGGCGCGCTCTTCGTCGCGTCCGCGGAGTTCGGTGCCGTCGTGGGCGGCGCGCGCGAGAAGGAGCTCGCGGCGCTGCGCTCTTTCGCACGGAACGTCGGCCTCGCGTTCCAGATCGTCGACGACCTCCTCGAGGCCACGGCCGACGCGGCCGCGACCGGCAAGTCCGCGCGCCGCGCGCCGGCGCCGACGTTCGTCCGGCACGTCGGTGAGAAGGGCGCCCGCACGCTCGTCGCCGAGCTCACGGACCACGCGCTCGAGTCGCTCAAGCCGTTCGGGAAGAAGGCCGGCCTCCTCCGCGAGTTCGCGGTGATGCTGAGGGACCGGAAGAAATAGGAGATTCGGATTTCTTAGAAAGGTGACTGAGCGGCGGGCGTTCCGGCGGCGTCGGGGCCAATCCCGCCGCTCCTTCGCCACATGACCTTCTAAGAGAATCCGAAATCCACCGGTGCGGTAACGTGAGCGTTGCATGAAGGAGCGGGACGGGGAGGTTCGAGAGGGAGCAAGAGAATCCTCTTCCGGCGTCGAGCTTTCCCTCGACGCCGCACGCGAACGACTGCGCGAGAAGGGCTACCTCGACCGCGGCGTCGAGGGGGCCGTCCTCAAGGGCGCGCTCGCGGCGCGCAGCCGGACACGGGCTCTCCTTCTCGGAGCGGCGACGGGCGCGCTGTTCCTCGCGGCGGCCGTAGCCGTCGCGGGGGCCGTCCTCCATGCGGTCTCATCGGCCCTTCCGTTCCGCGACGCCGCGGTCCTCTTCCTGTGGCTGTTCGCGGGCGCGTCGGCGCTCGCGGCGTTCCTGGTCGCCGGGCTCGTCGCGCTCGCCCTCCTGCGGGGCCGCCTCCGCGGCGACGCGGACGAGGCGTCCACCGAGGTCGCGGTCGCCTTCGGCATCCTCGCGGGCGTCGCGGGCGTCGCCGCCGCGCGCCCGGCTCTCGAGACGGCGGGCCTGCCCGGCCTCGTCGCGGTCCTCGCGGCCGTCGCTCTCGCGGTCCTCATCGCGGTGCGCGTGGCGCGCGGCCTCGCGTTCACCGTCTTCGCGGCCTCGGGCCGGCTGCGCCTGCCGCAGTCGCGCCGCCGCCGGCTCGCGGGCTTCATCGCCGCCGCGGCCGCCCTCCTCGCCGTCGCCGCGGTCCTCCTGCTGCGTCCGGCGCCGCCGCCCGGCGGACCGCTCGTCGTCGAGGCGAATGCGCACCGCGTGACCGTCGTCGCCGTGGACGGTTGGACCGCGGAGCCGCCCGCTCCGGCCGGAACGCGCGCGTCGTACGTGAAGTCCGTGCTCGACCCGGCGGCGTTCTGGACGACCGTCGCGACGGGCCAGGGCGCGAGCCGGCACGGGATCGGCTCGCTCGATCTCGTGCGCGTCGCGGGCGTCGGCGCCCCGCTCCGTCCGCTCTCGGGGGCCGGCTTCTATCTCGGGCGCGTCCTGCCGGCGCTCCATCTCGCCCGCCTCGAGTCGGTCACGGCGGCCGCGCGGCGCGTTCCCGCCGTCTGGGAAGTCGCGAGCCGCTCCGGGATTCCGTCGCTGACGGTGAACTGGTGGACGACGTACCCGGCCGGCGACGGCGGCGGCACCGTCCTTGGAAACCACCTGTTCTTCGCGGCGCGCGCGGGCTCGTCGCTCGCTGGCGAAGGCTGGCCGGCGGAAATCGTCGCGCGCGTGGCCCGCCTCGCGCCGCGTCTCGCTCCCGAGCCCGGCTCGCTCGAGCGCCTCATCGAGGACGCGAAGGGCCTCGACGCCTTCGCGGTCGCCGCGTTCCGCGACGTGACGGCGCGGGAGAAGCCGCGGCTCTCGCTCGTCTATCTGCCCGGGCCCGACATTCTCTCCTCGGCCCTCGCCGCCCCCGAACGGACCGCGGCCGACCGCGTCGTCCTCGCCGAGGCCCTGACGGCCGAGACCGCCGCCGTGCGCGCGTTTCTGGATGACCCGACCCTCCTCGACGGAACGGACCTCGTCGTCTTCGTCCTCGACGCGGGCCGCCGCGAGCCGGGCGGCAGCGTCGCATTCGCCGGACCGCTCGCCCGGCAGGGCGCAGCGCCGGGGGTGATCTCGGCCTCGGACCTCGCGCCGACGGTCCTCGCCGTCCTCGGCGTTCCGTCCGCGCGCGACGCCGCGGGAAAGGTCCGGACGGACTTCCTTGCCGCGGGCGCCGCAACGTCCGAGACCGTCGCCTCGTGGGGCCGCCGCCGCGCGGGCGCGCCGCCCGACGTCGACCCGAAGGAGTACGTGGAAAACCTCCGGAGCCTCGGCTACCTCCGCTAGAGCTGTCTGACGTTCGTCATCATCGAGAGCAGCCGAGCACCCTTCGGAATCGACGCGGAGGCATGGAAGAGGATCACGACGCCGTCCTCCGGCGCGCGGACCTCGACGACCGCGTCCTGCGAGCGGGGAGGCAGCGCGGTGCAGCGCGAGGGATCGACCATCCGGGCGAGGAGGTCGCCCTTGCGGACGGGCGTTCCGGGCGAGAGCGCCTGGTCCACGAGGCCCGCGGCGGGCGCGTGGAGAGACCGGTACTCGTCCGTGCTGCATGCCACGATCCGGTACGCGGGCTCGTCGGGCTCCCCGTCGAGGACGCCGTAGTAGCGGAGGGCCGATGCGATCCGCTTTGCGTCCTCGACGCCCTGGGGCATCGAAAACGCGTTCATCGATCCGAGCTCGACCGTGAACCCGTCGACGGACCTTCGGACGTCCGTCCGCCCGAGTCGGCGGAACGCCTCGGCGACGTCGTGCCACGGGACGAAGGACGCCTCGTCGAGCGCGCCCGCGAACCGCGGCGGCACCTCGAGGACGAACGGGATCCCGAACGCGCGCGTCGCCGCGGTCGCGCCCTCCGGCGCGTAGAGGTAGCGCGGCGCCCGGTCGCCCGTGTGGAGGTCGAGGACGACGTCGGCTTCGAGCGCGAGCGCCTGGATCGCGAGCGCGTGCTCGAGGCGGGCCTCGAGCCCCCACGGGCCCGCGCCCTCGCGAACGGCGGCGAGCGCGGCGCGGAGTGCCTCGCGGAAGCCGTCGCGGATCTCCGAAAGCGTCGCGTCGCGGTGGACGGCCGCGAACGCGTCGACGTCGACGTAGCAGGCCGAGCTGCCCCGGGACGGACCCGTGAGATTCACGTAGCCGCGGTTGAAGTTCTGGCCGGTCCCGAGGTCGTAGACGCCCGCGACGTAGTCGCCGACCTGCTGGTTCGCGGAGACGGGGTTCGCGCGCGGAACGAGGATCACGCTCCCGCGCGGGCTCTCCTTTTCGAGGAGGTCGAAGAGCGCGAGGATCGCGGCGTTCCCCTGGAGCTCGCCGCCGTG
This sequence comes from Thermoanaerobaculia bacterium, assembly GCA_035542215.1. Classification (GTDB taxonomy): domain Bacteria; phylum Acidobacteriota; class Thermoanaerobaculia; order UBA5066; family UBA5066; genus Fen-183. The sequence goes on from DATKLW010000165.1 coordinate 4,093, forward strand.
GACGTTCGCCTGGATGTAGGCGAGCGGGCGCTCGCCGCGGCCGTGGCAGTGGAAGACGGGCGCCGTGAGCGCATGTCCCGTCGCGTTCGTCCGGAGGACGATCTCCTTCCGCTCCCAGCGCGCCATGTCGGCTCCCGCGTCAAGTCTACAGGCGGAGCGCCCGCGCTGCCTCAGTCTTCGGCCGAGCCGAAGACCTCGGCGACGGTCGGGCGTTCCCGCGCGGAGGAGAGGCGCACGATCGCGTCGCCCGCCTCGACCATGCCTTCCTGGAGGACGCGGAGGTAGAAGCCCGGCCGCCCCGCCGCGGCGAAGGTCCGCACGAACGTCATCGAGCCGAACTTCGCGCCGAGCTTCGCGCACGGCGTGCGCGGCTGCGTGACGGCGACGCGGGCCGTCCCGATCTCGTAGACGTCGTCGATGCGCACGTCCGTCTCGAGGAGCCCCTCCGCCGTGAGGTTTTCGCCGAAGGCGCCGGGAGAAAGGTCGTCCCGGCCGAGGACGTCCGCCCAGTACGCGTAGTGCTCGAACGGATACAGGTAGGCCGCCTTGTCGGGGCCGCCGTGGTAACGCGGATCCGCCTGGCCGTCGCCCTCGAAGCCGAGGCGCCGGAGCGGGACGGCCCCGTTCACCGGCTCCTTCAGGATCGCCGTGCGCATCCGGCGTCTTCCGAACGTGACGTCCCTCGGGAGGCCGACGTTGACGGCGAGGACCCGGGCGGCTTTCACGGCGCGATCTTGAACGAGGTCGAGAAGAGGCCGCTCCCTCTTCGCCCGGCCTCGCCGCGCAGCTTCGAGAGGTCGAGCGTGACCGTGACGTCCTCGCCGGGGGCGAAGTCCTGCGACGGAGTGAACCGCAGGAGCTGCTCCTCCTCGAGGTAGGACGTCTCCCCGCGGAGTTCGCCGGACGATGTGCCGACGGCGAGGATCGCCCCGCCCCCGACGCCGTTCTCGGCCAGCGGCATCGAGAGGAGGAACGTGACGGCGACCCGCCTGGCGGCGACGACCGAGCCGGGAGCGGGGAAGACGTCGACGGCGGCCGGCGCGGGGATCGCGGGCGCGCCGGGGCCGCCCTCGCCGCTCCCGCCGACGGGGATCACGATCGCGACGGGCGGGATCGGGGGCAGCGGCGGGGGCTTGGGGAGGTTCCCCCTGTTGACGCCGACGATCGCGAGGACGATCAGAGCGACGACCGTGATCGCCGCAACGACGATCCAGAAGACCGGCACTTTCCGGAGGACGACCGAGACGGCGGTCCGTTCGCCGGCGGTGACGTCGAACGTCGTGTCCGCCGGGTTGTCGAGCGCCACGATGTTGCCTTTTTCGTCGATGCGCTTCGTGACGCGGAGCCGGTAACGGCCGGGCGGGAGGTCCGGAACGGTCCACGTCGGGTTCATCGACCGCGCGACGAGCGTCCCGCCCTTGCCCTCGCGAAGGAGCTCGGAGAGGACGGGGAAGGCGACGTGGCGGTCCGCCTCGCGGTCGGCGGGCTTCTCGAAGACGGCGACCGTCACGGCGCCGCGCGGCGGAGCGGACGGGTCCGGAGGGGCTTCGAGGTCCGCGCGCGACACGCCGATCGAGACGCAGCCGTCGAGGGCGAGCGGGGCGAGTGCGACGAGGAGGAGAAGGGCGACGCTGCGAAGGAACGGGGGCCGCATGGTGTCGCCCCGAGCTTACTTCTCCGCGCCTCCCGGCGGGGGCGAAGGCGGCGGCGGCGGGACGTCGCTCCAGCCTCCGCCGAGCGCCCGGTAGAACGAGGCGAGGGCGGCGAGACGGTCGCGCCGCGTCACGACGAGCGCCGTCTCGGCAGGGAGAAGCTGCTGCAGGGCGTCGAGGACCTCGAAGTAGGCTGAAAAGCCCGACTCGTACCGGCGGGTCGCGAGGCGGACGGATTCGCGCGCCGCGTTCACGGCGCGCGTGCGCTCCGCTTCCTCGGCGGCGAGCTTCTCGATCGCGACGAGGTCCGTCGACACCTCGCCGAGAGCCCGCGTGAAGGTCTGCTCGTACGTCGCGAGCGCCGCCTCGAAGCGGGCGCGGGCGACGCGCTCCTGCGCGATGAGGCTTCCACCCGCGAAGAGGGGGCCGAGGAGCCCTGCGCCGATGGACCACGTGCGGCCGGCCGCGAAGAGGTCGTTGAGGTTCGGGCTGACGCCGCCGAGGAGGCCCGTGAGACTCAGCGTGGGGTAGAACGCCGCGCGCGCGACGCCGATGTCCGCGTTGGCGGCGATCAGCTCCTGCTCGGCCGCGCGCACGTCGGGCCGCTTCAGAAGGAGAGCCGAGGGCAGCCCCGGCGGGACCGCCGGGGGCAGAGCCTGTTCCGTGAGGCTGCTTCCGCGCGGGACGGGGCCCGGCGGGCGCCCGAGAAGGAGCGTGATCTGGTTTTCGCGCTCGACGATTCGCTGCTCGAGGCCGGGGATCAGGGCCGACGCGTTCGCGAGGAGGACCTCCGCGCGCGCGGTCTCGAGCGCCGAGGCGGCCCCGCCGGCCAGGCGGCGGCCGAAGAGGTCGTACGTGTCCTGGAACGTGTCCCGCGTCCGCCGCGCGATCTCGAGCTCGGCGTCCAGCGCTCTGAGGTCGAAGTACGCCGTCGCGACATCCGCGACGAGGGAGAGCTCGACGCCTCGCCGCCCTTCCTCGCTCGCGAGGTACTGCGCGCGGGCCTGCTCGTTCAGCCGGCGGACGCGGCCCCAGACGTCGATCTCCCAGGAAAGGAGGCCGCTCACGTTGATCGAGTTGCCGGTCACGTCCGCGGGCGTCTGGTAGACGCCGTTGTGGGCGCGACTCACGCCGGCCGAGTAGCCCGCCTCCGGAAAGTACTGCGAGCGCGCGATGCCGTACCGGGCCCGCGCCTCCTCCACGCGCGCGGCGGCAAGCCTCACGTCGTAGCCGTTCCGGAGCGCCTCGTCGATCAGGGACCGCAGGGCCGGGTCGGAGAAGACGTCCCACCACTTCGCGTCCGCGAGGGACGCTTCCGGCGCAGGGCCGCCCGATCCGTAGAACCCTTCGGGCGCCGGGAGCACGGGTCGCTTGTAGTCCGGCCCCACGGCGCAGCCCGAGACGCCCGCCGCGAGGGCGAGAACGGCCGCAATCCGCCTCATGGCTTCACCTCCTGGGCCTCGCCTCGCCCGCGGCCGAGCTTCTTCTCGACGACGACGAAGAGGACGGGGATCAGGAAGATCGCGAGGCACGTCGCCGAGAGCATCCCGGCGACGACGACCGTGCCGAGGATCCGCCGCGCCGCCGCGCCCGCGCCCGCCGCGATCCAGAGCGGCACGCAGCCGAGGATGAACGCGAACGACGTCATGAGGATCGGCCGGAGGCGGAGCTGCGCGCCCTGGAGGGCGGCCTCGGCGAGGTCCCGGCCCTTCTCGCGCTCGGCCTTCGCGAACTCCACGATCAGGATCGCGTTCTTGGCCGCGAGGCCGATGAGGACGATGAGTCCGATCTGCCCGTAGACGTCGAAGTCGTAGTGCCGCATGAGAAGGCCGAGGAACCCTCCGAAGACGGCGACGGGAACCGACAGGAGGACGCTCAGAGGCAGGGACCAGCTCTCGTAGAGGGCGGCGAGGATGAGGAAGACGAAGACGAGGGAAAGCCCGAAGATCCGGCCGGTCGTTCCCGACGCTTTCTTCTCCTGGTACGAGAGGTCGGACCAGTCGTATCCGATCCCGCGCGGGAGGCTCTTCGCCGCGACGTCCTCGAGCGCGGCCATCGCCTGTCCCGAGCTGTAGCCCGCGGCCGCGCTGCCCGTGACCTGGGCCGCGCGGTAGAGGTTGAACCGCTGCGTGTATTCGGGGCCGGCCGTCTGGCGGAGCGACGTGAGGGCCGCGAGCGGCACCATTCCGCCCTGCGTGTTACGCACGTAGAACCCCCCGATGTCCTCCGGCTTGACGCGGTCCGCCGCGTCCGCCTCCATGAAGACGCGCCACTGCCGGCCGAAGCGGTTGAACTGGTTCACGTAGGTTCCGCCGAGGAACGTCTGGAGCGTCTGGTAGACGTCCGCGACCGGGACGCCCTGCTTGAGCGCCTTGTCGCGGTCGACGTCGACGAACGTCTGGGGCACGGCTGCGCGGAACGTGCTGTTCACGGTGCCGATCTCCGGGCGCTTCTTCGCCTCCTCGAGGAACTTCTGGAGGTTCTCGTTCAGGTAGTCGACCGAGCCTCCCGTGCGGTCCTGGAGCCAGAGCGAGAACCCGCCGGCCGCGCCGAGGCCGGGGATCGGCGGCGGCATGAAGCCGAAGACGGTCCCTTCCTGGATCTCGGACCGGAAGCGCTTGTTCAGCCGGTCGATCAGCGTCCTGGCGTCGAGCCCTTCGGCGTCGCGCTCGTGCCACGGGTGGAGCGACACGAAGAAGAAGCCGCTGTACGTGGACGAGACGTACGAGAGGAGGCTGAATCCCGCGACGGTGTTGTAGTACTGGACTCCCTTCGTCTCGGCGAGGATCTTCTCGATCCTGCGGCAGACGTCGTCGGTCCGCTGCAGGGAGGCGGCGTCCGGGAGCTGGACGTTCAGGAAGAAGTACCCCTGGTCCTCGTCGGGGACGAAGCTGGACGGGACCTTCTTCCCGAGCCCGCCCGCGAGAAGGGCGAACGCCGCGAGGATCGCGAGCGCGACGAGCGAACGCCGGATCAGGAGCCGGGAGACCGACACGTAGCCGCGCGTCGCGCGCGCGAACCAGCGGTTGAAGCCGCCGAAGAAGCGCCCGAGCGGCCCCTTCGCCTCGCCGCGTGGGCGGAGCAGGAGGGCCGAGAGCGCGGGCGAGAGGCTGAGCGCGTTGAAGGCCGAGATGAGGACGGAAATCGCGATCGTGACGGCGAACTGCTTGTTGAGCCGCCCCTGGATGCCGCCGAGGAACGCGACCGGCAGGAAGACGGACGAGAGGATGAGCGCGATCGCGACGACCGGGCCCGAGACCTCGCGCATCGCCTGGATCGTCGCCTCGCGCGGCGTCATCCCTTCCTCGATGTGGTGCTCGACGGCCTCGACGACGACGATCGCGTCGTCCACGACGAGCCCGATCGCGAGGACGAGCCCGAAGAGGGAGAGCGTGTTGATCGAGAACCCGAGGAGCGGGAAGACCGCGAACGTTCCGACGAGCGAGACGGGCACGGCGACGAGCGGGATCAGCGTCGCGCGCCAGTTCTGGAGGAAGAGGAAGACGACGAGGAGGACGAGGAGCATCGCCTCGCCGAGCGTGAGGACGATCTCGCGGATGCCCTCGGTGACGGGCGCCGTCGTGTCCACGGACACCGCGTAATCGATGTCCTCGGGGAAGCGCCCCTTGAGCTCCTCCATCGCCTTGCGCACGGCCTCGGAGACCGCGAGCGCGTTCGAGCCGGGAGCCTGGTAGATCGCGATGATCGACGCGGCCTTCCCGTTCATGCGGCCGATCTGCTTGTAGGTGAGGGCGCCGAGCTCGATCCGCGCCACGTCGCCGAGCCGCACGACGGATCCGTCCGGGTTCAGCCTCACGACGATCTGCGCGAACTGCTCGGGCGTCACGAGGCGGCCCTGCGAGCGGACCGTGTACGTGAATTCCTGCCCCTTCGGCGCGGGCTCGGCGCCCACCTGGCCGGCGGGGTTCACGGTGCTCTGCTGCTGGACCGCGCGCGTCAGGTCCGTGACCGTGAGGCCGAGCTTCGCGAGCTGGTCGGGGTGGACCCAGATGCGCATCGCGTACTCGGACGCGCCGAAGTTCAGGACCTGCCCGACCCCGTTCACGCGGTAGAGCGCGTCGTTGACGTTGATGAGCGCGTAGTTGCCGAGGAAGAGGCCGTCGTACGTGCCCTTCGGAGAGAAGAGAGAGATGAGGACGAGCGGCGTGCCCTGCGTCTTGCGGTACGTGAGCCCGAACTGGTTCACCTCTACGGGGATCGACGGAAGCGCCTGCGCGACGCGGTTCTGGGCGTTCACCTGGTCCGCGTTGCGGTCGGTTCCGACGTCGAACGTGACGCGCACCGTGATCGTGCCGTCGTTCGCGTTCACGGACTGCAGGTAGAGCATGTCCTCGACGCCGTTCATCTGCTGCTCGATCGGCGTCGCGACGGACTGCTCGATCGTGACCGCGTCCGCGCCCGGGTACGACGTCTGGATCTGGATGAGGGGCGGGACGATGTCCGGGAACTGCGCCACGGGCAGGCCGACCATCGCGATGAGGCCTCCGAGGACCGTCACGATCGCGATGACGATCGCGACGATCGGCCGGTTGATGAAGAACCGGGCCACGGCGTCACTTCCCCGCGCGGCCGGTCAGGGGCGGCTCGGAGGCGGCGGACGGCGAGGCCGAGGCGTCGAGAGGCGTCACCGCCTGTCCGGTCTTCACGCGCGAGAACCCTTCGACGACGACCCGCTCGCCCGCCGCGAGGCCGCTCTCGATGACCCACATGTTCCCGATGCGCTCTGCCGTCTTGACGGTGCGGAGCTGGACTTTGTCGTCGGCCCCGACCACGGCGACCTGATAGGCGCCCTGCATCTCGTTGACGGCGCGCTGGGGGACGAGGATCGCGCCCTTCCGGATCTTCACGACGGCGCGGACTTTCGCGTACTGGCCGGGCCTGAGGACGTTGCCCGGGTTCGGGAAGAGGCCGATCGTCGCGATCGTCCCGGTGCGGACGTCCACGTTGCGCCCCGTGAGGAGGACGCGCCCCTTGTGCGGGAAGACCGTGCCGTCCGAGAGAACGAGCTCGAGCTCGGCGTTCTTCATCGCCGGGTCGCGCTCGATCTCGAGGTACTCCTGCTCGCTGAGCTGGTAGAGGACGCGCAGGGGGTTGACCTGCGAGACCGTCGTGAGAACCGTCTGGCCGTTCACGAGGTCGCCGACCTGCTGCTGCGCGATCCCGGCGATCCCGGGGATCGGGGACGTGACGCGCGTCCACGACAGGTTCAGACGCGCCTGCGCCACCGCCGCCTCGAGGGCGCCGACGGTGGCACGCGCGCCCCGTTGTGCGGAGCGCGCGTTGTCCAGCTCCTGCTGGCTCACCGCGCGCTCGGTCGTGAGGGGCTCGGCGCGTGCGACGTCGAGGTCGGCCTTCGCGAGCGCGGCCTTCGCCTGCTCGAGATTCGCCTGCGCCTGCTGGAGCTGCGCCTCGAACTGCCGGGGGTCGATCTCGAACAGGAGCTCGCCCTGCGCGACCGTGCTCCCTTCCTTGTAGACGCGGCGGAGGAGGTAGCCCTCCACGTGAGGACGGATGTCCGCGTTCACGTCGCCCTCGGTCGTGCCGATCCACTCGCGGACGATCGGCTCGTCGCGTTGGATCGCGGGCGTCACGACGACCTTCGGGAGCGCGGCGGGAGCCGGGGCCTTCGCGCGGGAGCAGGCGAGTGCCGCGAGCGAAAGAGCGACAGCGAGGACGCGTCTGGTCATGCAAGTTCCCTTCCGCCGGCTTCGGCGGGGACGGTGAGGACGGGGCAGTCGGCGCCGCGGACGACCGGGTGCGTCGTCGATCCGAGAACGTGGGGATGGACGCCAACGACGAGCAAGTCGGCGGCTTCGTCTCCGGCGCAGCGGAGGAGGGCTCGCGGCGCGGGACCGGGCACGACACACTCGCGGACGCGACCCGCCGGGGCGCCGAGGGCCGCGATCTCCCGCGCGAGCTCCCGCCGCGCCTCTTCGAGGAGCGCGGGCGCGTAGGACGAAGGGACGAGGCTCCGCCGACCCGGCTCGGGCAGCTCCGGGACGGCGTGGACGACGACGAGCTCCGCCTCCGCCTTTTCGGCGAGGCGGGCCGCGTAACGCAGCGGGGCGAGATCCGCGAAATCCGCGCCGCACAGGACCTTCCGGATCGGGCCGCCGGCGCGAGCCGGCCCGCGCAGCGTCGCGACGGGGCGGGACGCGTGGTGAAGGACGTGCTCGGCGACGGACCCGAGCATCAGCCGCTCGACGCCGCTGCCGCCGTGGGTGCCCAGGACGACGGCCGACGCCCGCAGAGAAGTGGCGCGCCGGACGATCGCCTCGGCGGGGTCGCCCGGAGCGGTTTCCGTCGTCACGGCGACGCCCGCGTCTTCGGCGGCGCGGGCGAGCGCCGCGAGCCGCACGGCCGTCACCCCGGTGTCCCCCCGCTCGCGGACGTGCAAGAGCGTGACGGGGGAGCCGATGAGGCGCGCGAAGACCGCCGCGAAACGGACCGTCCCGTCCCCGAGCGGGGTGAGGTCGACGGCGCAGAGGACGGGCTCGGTCATCCCTTCTTCTCCCGGCGGGCGAGGCCCGCGCCGAAGACGTCCGCGAGGAGGCGGGCGTCGGCCGCGGGGGGGACCGGCTCTTTCTCGTGGATGCGGCGGAGGATCACCTCGCGCGCGGCGCCCGTGATCGCGACGGCGGCCCGCTCCGCGTCGAGGCTCCGGAGCTCGCCCCTGCGGCAGCCGCGCCGGATCAGCTCGACGAAAAGCGCGAGGTGGAGGCGTGAGCGCCGGGTCTGGCGGAGCCGCCGGTCTTCCGAGTACTCGCCCGACCCGAAGTACAGGCGGAAGAAGACGCGGTGCTCGTCGAAGTACGCGAACTGCGCGGTGAGGACCCGTTCGAGCGCGCCTCCGAACGGCTCGTCGCCGGCGGCGTCCGCGGCGAGCCGAAGGCGCTCGAGCAGGCCGTCGACGGCGGCGCCGATCGTCTTCTCGATGATCTCGCCGCGGGAGCGGAAGTAGAGGTAGATCGTCCCCTTCGCGACGCCGGCTTCGCGCGCGATGTCGTCCACGGTCGTCCTCGCGAGGCCTTTGCGGGCGACGGCCCTCATGGCCGCGTCACTGATCGCGCGGCAGCGGAACTCCTCGACGACCTGCCTTTTCGTGGTCATGGTTGAAAGCCCGGTTCGAGAAACTGACCGGGTGGTCATTCCATGTGACCGTTCGGTCATTGTCAAGTGCGGAATAAGCTGACAGCGAGGCCCTACAATCCGCGCCCGGAGGACGGATGGCGGCGTCGGTGACGGCCCTTCGCGCGTGGTGGAACCGGCTCCGGGACGTGCCCGGCGGCCCGTGGCTCTTCTCGCGCCTCTTCGGCTTCGCGATCCCCTACTCGGGCAGCGTGAGGCCGCGGATCCATGTTCTCGAGCCCGGCCGCGCCGTCATCTCGATGCGCGACCGGCGCGGCGTGCGCAACCATCTCGCGTCGATCCACGCGGTCGCCCTCACGAACCTGGCCGAGATGACGACGGGCCTCGCGCTGGGCTTCGGGCTGCCGGACGGGATGCGGACGATCCTCGTCCGCGTCGAGTGCGAGTTTCTCAAGAAGGCGCGTGGGACGATCACGGCCGCGTCCGGCGCGCCGGTCTTTCCGGCTGTCGTCGAGAAGGAGGTCGTCGTGGAGAGCATCCTCACGAACGAGGCGGGCGACGTCGTCGCCCGGGGCCGGGCCGTGTGGCTCGCCGGGCCGGTGAAGACGTGAAGACGGCGCTCACCGGGGCCCTCGGGATCGAGGTTCCGCTCATCTGCGGGGCGATGTACCCGTGCTCGAACCCCGAGCTCGTCGCGGCCGTCTCCGAGGCCGGCGGGATCGGAGTCGTCCAGCCGCTCTCTCTCGTCTTCGTCCACAAACGCGACTTCCGCGCCGGGCTCCGGGAGATCCGCACGCTCACGAAGAAACCGATCGGGCTCAACGTCCTCACGGAGAAGTCGCTCTCCTCGGTGTACGCGAAACGCATGTCGGACTACGTCGACGCCGCGCTCGAGGAGGGCGTCCGCTTCTTCGTGACCGCGCTCGGCAACCCGCGCTGGGTCGTCGACCGGGTCAAGCCGGCCGGCGGAGTCGTCTACCACGACGTGATCGACCGGCGCTGGGCCGAGAAGGCCGCCGCCGAGGGCGTGGACGGCCTCATCTGCGTGAACCGTCGCGCGGGGGGGCACCTCGGCAAGCGATCGCCCGAGGAGCTCTGCGCGGATCTCGCGGACCTGAAGCTCCCGCTCGTCTGCGCGGGCGGCGTCGGGAGCCCGAAGGAGTTCCGGGCGATGCTCGACCTCGGCTACGCCGGCGTCCAGTGCGGAACGCGCTTCATCGCGGCGGCCGAGTGCACGGCCCATGCGGACTACAAGAACGCGATCCTCGCCGCCGGCGAAGAGGACATCGTCCCGACCGAGCGCGTGACCGGCGTGCCGCTCGCCGTCATCCGGACGCCGTTCATCGAGCGGATGGGGACGAAGGCCGGCCCGATCGGCCGGCTCATGCTCAAGGGCCGGACGACGAAGCACTGGATCCGGGCCTGGTACACGCTGACGTCGGCCTACCGCCTCAAGGGCGCGTCGATGAAGGGCGCGACCTCGGCCGACTGCTGGCAGGCGGGGAAGAGCGTCGCCACGATCACGTCCGTCCAGCCGGCGGGGAAGATCGTGCGGACCTTCGCGGCCGCCATCGCATGATGCATTTGGAGTGTTGATAGAATATGTAAAGTTGCGCAATCGTCGTGACCCTATGACGGGCCGAAATGGGCTTCCGTTCTCCGGGAGTCTGCCGAAGGTCGCATTTTTCAGGGCCATGCGCGCCTTCGCGGCGGCCGCGCTGCTTTCCGGACCGGCCCTCGCGACGACGACGATCAACCACCAGTTCACGCCGGCCACGATCAACCCCGGCGACGTCTCCGTCTACAAGATCACGATCGCGAACTCCTCGCTCGTGCCGCTGACCGCGGCCGCGGTCACGGAGGTCTTCCCGTCGCAGATCACGATCGCGAATCCCGCCGGCATCACGAACACGTGCGGCTTCACGGTGAACGCGGCGGCGCCCGGCACGTCCACGGTCTCCCTGACGGGCGGGACGATTCCCGCCGGGACCGGGACCGTGGACGGGCAGTGCTTCTTCCAGCTCAACGTGACCGCGACCGCCCAGGGAAACTGGCTCGCGACGATTCCCGCCAACACGACTCCCACCGCGACGACGAGCGGCTACACGGCGCTCGAGAGCGGCGTTCCGGTCTTCAACACGACCCCCGCGAGCGCGACGCTCGCGGTCAACACGATGAGCGCGCCCACCGGCGCCAAGTCCTACTCGGCGACGAGGCTCGCGGGGACGCCGTTCACACTGACGCTGACGCTGACGAACCCGAACGCGACCGCCACGATCCCTCTGACGACCGTCACGGACAACCTCCCGGCCGGGATGCAGGTCGCGAGCCCGCCGGGCCCGACGATCTCGTGCACCGGGACGGGCGCGTCCAATGGCACCGTGGGCGCCGTGGCGGGCGCGGGCACGGTCACGCTCACGGGCGGCGCGATCGGGCAAGGCGGCACGTGCACGCTGACCGTCAGCGTCGTCGTCCCGGCGATCACGACGAGCCCGCAGAACTTCCCGAACGTGATGCCGGCCGGCGCGATCGGGAACACGCGCGGCCTGACGAGCCCGTCGTTCAACCAGACGGCGAGCGTCACGACGCCGATCTCGGTCACGAAGACGTTCGGGACGCCGCTCGTCCCGGCCGGGCAGCCTTCCCTCATGACGATCGTCGTCGCGAACGCGAGCGCGGTCAATGCGCTCCCGATCACGGCGTTCGCCGACAACCTGACGGGCACCACGCTGAAGATCCTCGGCACGTCGAGCACTCCGGTGGCGGCGCCCGCGAATCCCGCGGTTGCGTGCAGCGGCGCCGGGGCCGCCAACGGGACGCTCTCGGCGCCTGTCGACCTCCTCGACCAGACCATCAGCCTCACGGGCGCGACCGCCGGCCGGAGCGGCAACTGCACGATCACCGCGTACGTGACGTCCACCGTGGACGGGGCACACGCGAACACGATCCCGGCGAACGCCGTCGTGAACCCGTCGAGCTTCCCGAGCCCTGCGGCCACTGCGACGCTCACGGCGAGCGCGCAGCTCACGGTCTCGAAGACCGTGACGATCCCGCCCGGGCCGGCGTCTGCCAACGTCGCGCCGGGGCAGTGGGTCCAGTTCACGGTTGCGATCAACAACTACTCGGGCGGGCAGGCCCAGGGCGTCGTCTTCAAGGACGTCCTGCCTTCGGCCGGGGGCAACCAGATGACGCTCTTCGACGCGGGCAGCGGCTTCGCCCAGGCGGCGCTCCCGGGCTGCATCGGCGGCACGTTCACCGGCACGGACGCCCTCGGGAACCCCACGGGCGCCGCGCCGACGGCCGCGGACGCGGGCGTGATCTGGTCCGGCGGCCAGATCGTCGCCGGCGTCGGGGCCTCTCCGGGCGTCTGCACGATCACGATCTGGGCTCTCGTGCCGGCCGCGGCCGCCGTCCCGCTGACGTTCACGAACACGATTCCCGCCGGGACGGGGGTCACCGCCACGGGACCCGCGGGCGGCATCTCCAACACGAACGCGTCGAGTGCGAACGTCGTGACGATCTCGGCGGCGGCCGTGTCGAAGGCGTTCGCGCCGGCCTCCGTCGCGCAGGGAGCGGCGTCGACGCTGACGCTCACGATCCGGAACCGGACGACGTCGGCGCTGACGGGCGTGAACCTGACGGACAACCTGCCGGCCGGCCTCGCCCTCGCGGCGAACCCCGCCGCGACGAACGGGTGCGGGGGCGCCCTGCAGGCGATCCCGAACGACACGCACGTCGTCCTGACGAACGGCACCGTCCTGGCGCGCCCGGCCGGGAACCAGGAGTCGACGTGCGCGATCACGGTCCGCGTGACCGGCAGCGTCCTCGGCCTCCACACGAACACGATCAACGTCACGGATTTCTCGAACGCGCAGGGCGCCGCGCTGCCGGCTGCGGTTTCCGCGGGCCTCACGATCACGACGGGCCTCACGGGCGCGAAGACGTTCACGCCCGCCTCGGTCGCGCCGGGCGGCGTCTCGCGCGTGAAGATCACCGTGACGAACAGCTCGACGGGCGGCCTCACGAACGTATCCGTCGACGACGCGACATTCTCGGCGGGCCTCGCCGTCTCGAACCCGGCGAACGCGGCGACGAACTGCGCGGGCTCGCCCACGATGGTCGTGAACCCCGGAGCGACGGACGCGCGCCTGCTCGGCGCCACGCTCGCGGCCGGCGGAAGCTGCGACTTCGGGTTCGACGTCGTCGCGACGGGCGCGGGGCCGTGGAGCGACACGGTCGCGGTCGGGAACATCACGAGCGCCGAGGGCCTCTCCAACACGGCGGCGGTGACCGCGAACCTCGCAAAGGCGGCGGGCCAGATCAACATCAACAAGTCCTTCAACCCGGTCCTCGTGACCGGCGGATTGCCGTCGGTCCTCCAGATCGACGTGATCAACCCGTCGGCCGTGGCGCTCACGGGCGTCGGGTTCACGGACTCGTTCCCGCTCGGCATCGTCGTTTACTCCGTCCCCGGGGCGAGCACGGACTGCGTCGGCGGCGCCGTCGCGGCGGTCGCGGGGGACGACAAGGTCGTTCTCACGGGCGCGAGCCTCGCGATCGGGCAGACGTGCCACGTCTTCGTGACGACGACCTCGACGCGGTTCCTGAACCTGACGAACACGATCCCCGCGAACTCCGTCGTCAGCGACCAGGGGTTCACGAATCCGACGGGGACGTCCGCGACGCTCTCGACGCTCCAGGGTCTCGGCGTGACGAAGGCGTTCCTTCCCGCGTACGTGGCCGTGAACCAGGTCTCGACGCTCCAGATGTCCCTGATCTCGACGTTCGATCCGGGCGCGCCGGCGCCCATCACGCTCACCGGCGTTACGTACACGGACACGCTCCCGACGGGCCTCGTCGTCGCGCCGTCGCCGGGAACCGGCACGACGTGTCCGGGCACGGGGCCGGGCGGCCTCGCCGTCGTGACGGCGTCGGCCGGCGGGCCGTCCGTTACGGTCTCTCAGGGGACGATCCAGCCCGGAACGGCGTGCACGATCGTCGTGAACGTCGTGGCGGGCGCGCTCGGCGCCTACAACAACTCGATTCCGGTCAACTCCGTGACGACGGACCAGGGCATCCCGAACGCGTCGGCGGCGAACGCGACGCTCTTCGTCGTCACGAACCCGACGGTCGGGAAGACGTTCGCGAACGCCACGCGCAACCCGGGCCAGACGACCGTCATGACGGTGACGGTCACGAACGGCAACTCGATCGCGATCACGGGGGTGTCCCTGACCGACACGCTGCCCGCGGGCCTCGAGATCGCGTCCGCGCCCGGGACCGGCGGGACGTGCGCGACCGCGGACGGCGGCCTCGTGACCGCGGTCGGCGGCGGGAGCACGCTCGCGCTGACCGGGGCGACGATTCCGGCGGCGTCGAGCTGCACGTTCTTCGCGAACGTCCTCGGCAACACGCCGGGCCCCTACACGAACACGATCCCCGCCGGGAGCGTCGTCACGAACGAGGGCCTGTCCAACCCGGGCGCGGCCTCGGCGACGCTGACGATCAACGCGCCCCCGACGATCTCGAAGGTCTTCGTCCCCGCGACGATCCCGGCGGGCGGCACGTCCGTCCTCACGGTCACGTTCGGGAACTCGAACGCGGCCTCGACGACGCTCTCGTCCGCCTTTACGGATGCGTTGCCGGGGATCGTCGGCCCGCCGCCGGGAAACGTCGTCGTCGCCGCGGCACCCGGCCCCTCGAAGACGTGCCCGGGGGCCATCGGACTCATCACGGCGGTTGCGGGCGCCTCGAGCGTCTCGTACGCGACCGGGGCGACGATCCCGTCGGGAGGCTGCTCGTTCTCCGTGAACGTGACGGCTTCGGTGCCCGGCACGTACACCGACGTCATCGCCGCGGGGCAGCTCAGCACCGCCGTGGGCGTCAACCAGCAGCCGGCGTCCGCCAGCCTCGCGGTCGGCAGCGCGCTGCTCCCGCCGACGATGGCGAAGGCCTTCTCCCCGTCCGCAATCGCGGTCGGCGGCACGTCGACGCTCACGATCACCCTCGGCAACCCGAATGCGGGCGCGCTGACGCTCGCCGGCGACTTCACGGACTCCCTGCCGGGGAACGTCGCCGTCGCGGCGATTCCGAACGTCGGCGGGACGTGCATGGCCACGGGCGTCGTGACGGCCTCCGGCGGGACGGTCACGTGGGCGGCGGGCTCGACGATTCCCTCCGGCGGCTGCACGATCAACGTGGACGTCACGTCCGCGGTCCCGGGCTCGTACACGAACACGATCCCGGCGACGGCGCTGACGACGACGGACGGCGTCGGCCCGGTCGCGCCGGCGCTCGCGTCGCTCCTCGTGCAGGCGCCCGTCCCGCCCACGGTCTCGAAGAGCTTCAACCCGACGACGATCAATCCCGGCGACACGTCCACCCTCACGATCCACCTCGGCAACGCGAACGCCGCGCCGATCGCCCTCACGAACCCGTTCACGGACACGTTCCCGGGGAACGTCGCGGTCGCCGCGGCGCCGGGAGCGTCGACGAACTGCACGGGCGGCACGCTGACCGCGGTCGCGCTCGCGGGGGCCGTGTCGTACGCGGGCGGCAGCATCCCGCCGGGCGGCTGCTCGATCGTCGTGAACGTGTCGTCCTCCGTGCCGGGCGGGCCGTACACGAACACGATCCCGGCCGGATCGCTGCAGACGAGCGCCGGCGCCAACGGCGCGGCCGCGACCGCGAACCTCTTCGTGAATCCGGCCCAGCCGCCGAGCGTGAGCAAGTCTTTCGCGCCGGCCGCGATCGCCCCGAACGGCGTCTCGGTCCTCACGATCTCGCTCCTGAACCCGAACGCGGCCGCCACGACGCTCACGTCCGATTTCGTCGACGGGCTGCCCGCCGGCCTCGTCGTCGCGAACCCCGCGAACCTCCTCACGGGCGCCGGCTGCACGCCCGCGAACGTCGTCGCGACGCCCGGCGCCGTGTCCGTCTCGTATCTGAGCGGCGGCTCGCTGCCGTCGAACGGGAGCTGCTCCATCCAGGTGAACGTCACGGCGTCGGCCGTGGCGTCGTACACGAACACGCTCGGGATCGGCGTCCTGAAGACCGCGGCCGGGAACAACGCGGTCGCGGCGTCCGCGGTCCTCCAGGTCCTCGCGCTCCCCTCCGTCGCGAAGACGTTCACGCCGCCGTCGATCGCGCTCGGGGCGACGTCGACGCTCACGCTCACCTTCGGCAACACGAACGCAGTCCCGCTCACGCTCGCGGCCGACTTCGTCGACACGCTGCCGGCGAACCTCGTCCTCGGGACGCCCGCGACGGTCGGCGGCACGTGCGCCGCGGCGAGCGTCGTCGCGGCGGCGGGCGGCTCCACCGTCACGTTCAAGAGCGGCGCGACGATCCTCGCGGCGCCCGGCTGCACGGTGACCGTGCCCGTCACGTCGTCCGTCGTGGGCGGGTACGACAACGCAACCGGCCCGGTCGTCACCACGATCGGCCCGAGCCCCACGGGGGCGTCCGCGCACCTCGACGTCAAGCAGGCGGACCTCTCGATCACGAAGACGGACGGCGTGGCCTCCGTCGTGCCGGGCACGAGCACGACGTATGCGATCACGGTGTCGAACGCCGGGCCGAGCGACGTCACGGGGGCGATCGTCACGGACGTTCTCCCCGCGGGAATCGCGTCGGCGACGTGGACGTGCGCCGCGAGCCCCGGCTCGAGCTGCGGCGCCGCGAGCGGCTCGGGCAGCCTCGCGACGACCGCGAACCTCCTCGCGGGAGGCACGGCGACGTATGCCGTCGTCGCGATCGTCTCGCCGTCCGCGATCGGGACCCTCGCGAACACGGCGACCGTCACGCCGCCCGCCGACGCGCAGGACCCGGACCTCACGAACAACGCCGCGACGGACACGGATACGCTGACGCCGCAGGCGGATCTCGCGATCACGAAGACAGACGGCGTCACAAGCGCGACGCCGGGCACGACGACGACGTACACGATCGTCGCCTCGAACGCGGGCCCGAGCACGGCGTCCCTCGCGCCCGTCTCGGACGTCCTGCCGCCCGG
>DATKLW010000166.1:0-7281 GCA_035542215.1 Thermoanaerobaculia bacterium
CCCGAGACGAGCGCGCGCGTCACGGCGCTCTCCTCGCCGCCCGTCAGGACGTGCAGCCCTTCCGCATGCGCGGCGACGTCTTCCCACGCCGCCGCCGCCTGCCCCTTGGGCTGCCCCATGGCCGCGGCGGTGAGGAGGGAGCAGAGGTTCTTGTAGCCGCGCTGGTTCTCGACGAGGAGCGTGAGGCGGGGGAGAGAGACCCCCGGAGAAAGCGGCGGGGGAACGAGACCGAGGGGACCCGGGAGAATTTCTTCGAATGAGTGTGCAGCCGATGCGCCACTTTCGGGCGCATCGCCGGCGGCGCGCGAGGCGCCCCTCTTACCTTTCGAAGCAAATCCCCGGGCGCGCGCACCGCGCGCGCCTCCCCCTGCGGGCGCGAAGCGCCCGCTGCCGATCGTCACCTCCGCCCCGACGAGCGCCTTGATCCCCGCCTGCTTCGCCGCCTTCCAGAAGCGCGGCGCGCCGGAGAGGCCGTTCGCGTCGACAAGCGCCATCGCGGGGAGGTCGAGCGAGGCGGCCGTGTCGGCGAGGTCCTCGGGCAGCGAGGCGCCGTTCAGGAACGAGAACGCCGACGCGGCGCGCAGCTCGGCGTACGGCCGCGCGCGCCGCACGCTCGCCGGGGGATGCACGTACGCGCGCTTCCGCAGCTTTTCCTTGTGCGCGCCGGGGCCCGTGTACGCCTTGCCGCGCTCCGTGCCCACGAGCGGCCCGAGCATGTCGCGTCCCGGCGGCCCGCCGTGCTTCCCGTCCCCGCGCCCGTCCATGGGACGGGGAACGTTAGTCGCAAGTCAGACGTAAGTCAACGAAGTTTCGGTGTTCGCTCGAAACGGTAGCCCTGCCGCGTCCAGCCGCGCCGCTCGTAGAAAGCGTGCGCGTCGGCGCGTTTCAGGTTCGACGTCAGCTCGAGGCGTGTCGCGCCCCTCGCGGCGAGCGCGTCCTCCATCGCCGCGAGGAGGCGCGTGCCGACGCCCGTCCCGCGCGCGGACTCGGCGACGACCATCACGCTGATGCGGCCGGTGACGCCGGGGCGGTGGAGGACGGGCGTCACGAAGCCGGACGCGGCGCCGACGACGCCCGAGGCGCCCTCCGCGACGAGGACGACGTGGAAGGGGAGGGTCGCGAGGTCCGCGAGCCGCGCGCGAACGTCGGGCTCGGGCGCGGGGTGCCCGAGGTCGCCGAGGAGGCGCGAGACGGCGGGGGCGTCTTCCGGGCGCGCGGCGCGGAAGACGGGCGCGTCCGTCACGCCGTTCCGACGCCGTACTTCTCGCGCAGCACGGCCATGTGGTGCCGCGGGTGGCCGACGAGGATGTAGGCGAGCGCGCGCGGCGTGATCGGCAGAGCGTTCGCGCTCCCGACGCGCGTCCACGCCTCGTCGTCCACGTTCCGGAGCATGAGGACGTGGCTTCTCCTCAGGGTCGAGAACTCTTCGAGAAGCGACGCGATCGTCCGGTCGTCGTGCTTCGCGCGCGCGGCGTAGTCGTCCTCCTCGAACCCGGGAAGCGAGGCCTTCTCGCCGCGCGCGATGCACAGGGCCCGGTAGCCGAAGACGCGCTCGGCGTCGAGGACGTGCCCGACGACGCCGCGGATCGTCCACTTGCCGGGCGCGTAGCGGTAGCGCTCGCGCTCCGGGGGGACGGGCGCGAGGAGCGCGCCGATCTCGGCGGGCTGGCGCTCGAGCGCGGCGAGGACGTCCGTCTCGGGGACGTGCGAGACGTAGCGGTCGAAGGCCCTGTCGTATTCGTCGGGGCGGGGGCGTTCGGTCTTCATGAGACTGATTCTCTCCCGATCGGTCCGCCGGGAGAACGGGCGGCCCGGCCAGGTCGGGTCACGGCGAGGAGGCCGACTCCAGGTCCCTCAGCCGCGGGCCGTAGAGGTCCCCGATGCGGTTGCCCGCGTCCCAGAGGACGAGCGCGAAGAGGACGAGGCAGATCGCGATCGCGATCGCCGCCCGGACGTGGCGCTGCTCGAAGTCCTTCAGGGCCGGTGCGTACGAGACGAGGCCGAGGATCGCCGCCACCACGAGAACCGCGTCCACGCTCGCGCGCTGCCAGTAGCTGCCGCCGAGGTGCAGCCACATCCCGAACTCGTCGAACGTCAGCCCGATCGCGACGCCGTAGACGAGCGCGGCGATCCGGCCCTCGCGCCCCGCGGGCCGGCGGACGACGAGGTACGCGCCGACGCCCGCGAGCAGGAAGATCCCGTAGTTCAGGTGGTGGACGTGCGTCCCGCGCAGGAAGAAGTACATGTTCGGGACGCGGCCCGACATGATCAGGAGGACCATCGCCCGGGACGCCACGAACGTCAGGAGGAACGCGAAGAGGGCGCGCCGCGCCGAGGCGCAGGCTTCGTCCCGCCCGTTCGGACCGGCGTCGCTCATCGCCGCGGGCGCTCGGCCTTCTCCAGCGCCGTGAGCGCGGGCGCGAGGTCCGCGGCGGCCCAGACCCCGAGGCCGCACTCGACGAGTCCCGTGGCGCGCAGCTTCCTGCGGTACCACGCGGCCGTCCGCTTCCGGAAGCCCACGAGGTCGCCCTCGAGGCCCGTCTCGAGGTCGTCGTCCGCCGTCAGGAAGTCGAGGTACGCGACGCCGCCCACGTGGGCGGGAAGCCCCGCGAGGCCGCGCAGGAACTCCGGCGTCGGCACGTAGTGCAGCGCGTCGGAGCACACGACGAGGTCGAACGGTGCGCCGAAGCGCAGCTCGCCGAGCTGGCCCCACGAGCCCGGCCTGAGGTTGCGCGAGCGGCCGTAGCGGCGGACGGCGTACTCGCTCGTGTCGAGGCCCAGGTACTTCAGCCGCGGCCGGCGGGCCGCGAGGATCGGCTGCCACGAGCCCTCGCCGCAGCCCACGTCGAGGACGGACTCCACGGCGCGCCCGACGAGGTGCTCGGCGGTCGCGAGCGCCAGCGCGACCTTCCGTTCGAGGTCGGCGCGGCGCACGATCGCCTTCTTCGGATCGCGGTACCAGGTCTCGAAGTACGCGCGGTCGTAGACCTTCGTCATGCGGCGCAGATCATACGGGGAGCCCTCGGGCCTCAGGCCTTGATCATGACGAGGAGCATCTTGAACGGCGTCGCGGCCTTGAGGGCGTGGGGCTCGTTCGCCGGGAGGCGCAGGAGATCTCCCGCCTTGACGCGGTGGGGCGTCTTCGAGATGGAGACGTCGGCCTCGCCCTCGATCCCGACGACGAGCGCGTCGAACGGCGCCGAGTGCTCTGAGAGAGCCTCGCCGGTGTCGAACGCGAAGGCGGTCACGGTGCCGCCGCCCGCCTTCACGAGCGTGCGGCTCACGACGGCTCCCGGCTGGAGCGTCACGAGGTCGGCGAGGGGGACGGGCATCGGGAGCAGCGGGACGTTCGGCACGGTCACCTCTTTCCTGCGAGACGTGCGCGAGGCGCACGAGGCCGACAGCGTACAACGGCCCGGCGCTATAGTCCGTGGCCATGGGGCGAACGAACCTCCGCGCGCGCATCCTGACGTACCTCGAGGACGCCGTGACGGGCGACCTCCTGCGCAGCGAGCGGGAGATCGCGAACGCCGTGGGCGTCACGGTCGAGGAGACCCACGAGACGATCCGCGATCTCGTCCGCCGCGGCGAGGTGTTCGAGCCGATTCCGCGCCGGTATCTGCGGCGGGAGCGGCGCCTCGGCGAGCGCCGCGGCGTCGCGGAACGCCGCAAGGCGCCGCGGCCCGCGGCCGACCGAAGGCGCGTCGCGCGCCGAGCCACGAAGGGCTAGTCGGGGGCGGGCCTTCCCGCGGGTCCCGGCCTAGGTCGTGCCCTTGAAGAGGGCGGAGAGGTCCAACGAGTGCACGTCGCGGCTCCGGCTGACGAGGGCGACGTACTCGATCGCGAGCGCCTGTTTTCCGGCGCCGAGCACCGTGCTGATCAGGCCGAACGCCTCCGGGTACAAAGACGGCTCCATGCGGCCGGTGATCTTCCGCCAGATGACCTCCTCGAGCACGTTGAAGGCCGTGTGGACTTCCTCGAGGCCGAAACCGTCCTTGTATCGCTCGCGAGCAACGCCCTTCGCGTACTCGATCATCGGCAGCAGCGTCCGTGTCGCCACGCACGCCGCCGTCAGGTCGTAGAGCTTCGCGAGCCTTTCACGGTTCTGTTCCGTGCGGCTCGCCGTGTAGTGGGGAAGCGTGGCGCGGGTCAGGCCCGCGGCAGCGTCCGCGACCGCTTCCGTGCGCCACTCTTCGAGCAACCTGGCGAGTTCCATCGACGTTTCCTTCCTCGAGACCATCATCACCCCAAACAGTGGGCCGAAGGCGGCCCGTGCGCCCCGAGTGCGATTGCTCCGCGGCCGGGACGGGTCAGACCCCGTCCACGAGAATCATCCGCGAGCGGGCCGTCGCGAGGCGCATCGCCTTCGGACCCGCGTACTCGGGCGAGGCCCACCAGGCGCGCGCGCGGTCGCGATCCGGGAACTCGAGGATGACGAGCCTCGGCGGCTTCCAATCGCCTTCCAGGACTTCGATCTCGCCGCCGCGGACGACGAACCGTCCGCCATACGCGGTGATCGAGGGCAGCACGACCGCGCGGTAACGCGCGTAGCCCTCGGCATCGTGGACGTCGACCTCGACGAGGATGTACGCGGGCATGCGGCCTCCGTTCTGCTACTCGACGGCGAGGAGCTGCGCCTCGGAGCCCAGCGCGTCGACGGATTGCCGGCACGTGTGGCCCGGCGTCGTCCACTCGACGTAGAGGAGGCTGCCGAAGTCGGGGAAATCGGGTTCTTCGAGCGACTCGTCCGGGTCGTCCGCCTCCGGGTCGAAGGCCGCGTCGAGGTTGGGTCTGAGGACGAGGTCGGCGTGTGTGCCGCAGAGCGACGCGTGGTAGTACGGGCCGATCGACTCGCTTTCGTGAAGGTCCATGGCGACGCCGAGCGTGCGCTCGACGAGGCCGCGGACTCTCTCGATGTCGGGGTCCGGAAAGCCCCAAAGCTCGACGAGGGGTTCGGCCACGGCCCGATTGTGCCTGACGGCCGGAGCGCGCGCTTCAGCGCCTGACGATCGCGGGCTCGATCCGCTGAACGAGGCTCTCGTTGAGGTCGATCTGCTGCTTGAGGACGTCCTTGAACTCGATCGCGCGCGCGTGGCGCAGCTCGTGGAGAAGCTGCTTGCGCGCGTTGTCGAGAAGGTGCTTGAGGTACTCGCACTCATGAGCCGTCAGTTCGATCTGCATGAAGCGCGGGCCTCCTCGTCCCCTCCCAGCGGCCTGGGCGTCCTTCTCAGCGGCGGCGCAGCGCGCTTCTCGTCGCGCAGGTGGTGGTACGCGAGGACAGGATGGCGGAGAAGCATCCGGGGCCCGGCGAAGCGCATGACCTCGTGCATCTGCTCGCGCTTGTCCCTCGTGTAGCAGTGGATCGGGCACCTCTTGCAGGTGGGCTTCTCCTCGCCGTACGGGCACCTCACGAGGCGGTAGCTCGCGTACGAGAACAGTCCCTGGCACCCCGCGCACAGTTCGCCGTCCCGCCGACGCTGGTGGAGCGGCTGGGCCTCGCACCAGATGTGGAGCATCGCCTCGATCGTGCGCTGCTCACGCCTGAGTCTCGGCGTCGTGAGGAGAACCTCCTGGAGATCCGGCGGGACCGCGCTCACCGGAGGATCCTGGTTCATCCCCGCAGTCTCTGTCCTCAATGCACCTGCATCAAGGCCCTGGGCTGACGCCGGTCATACGGCGGCGCGGAAAAATCAAGGGATCGACAGCCCCGTGTCGAGGTGATCCATGAGGACCTCGGGCCCTTCGAGACCCACGCTCATCCGGATGAGGCCGGGCGTGATCCCGCGGGCGAGGCGGTCGGCCTCGGGGACGACGGCGTGCGTCATGGTCGCCGGCTGCTCGACGTAGGTGATCGCCCCTCCGAGGCTCACGGCGAGCTCCATCGGGACGTCCTTGCGGGCGAGGTAGTTCATCAGCTTTTCCCCCGCGACGATGCCGCCCTTCACCTCGAACGAGATGAGAGAACCACCGTCCCGCATCTGCCTCTCCACGATGTCGCGCTGCGGGAAGTCGTGAAAGCCGGGGTAAATCACGTGATCGACTCTCGGGTGCGTGCGCAGGAACGCCGCGATCGTCGCGGCGCTGTCGCTCTGGGCCTTCTGACGGACGGCGAGCGACTGGACCGTCATCGAGTTCAGCCACGAGTCGAAGGGGGAGGGCGTCGCGCCGAGGTCCTTGTACCAGGGGAAGAGGTCGTTCCTGAGGAAACGGAACGGACCGAGGAGCGCGCCCCCGATCGACGACGAGTGGCCGTTGATGAACTTGGTCAGGGAGTGGACGACGAAGTCCGCGCCGAGCCGGAAGGGCTGCTGGAGCCACGGCGAGCAGAACGTGTTGTCGACGACGAGCGGGATGCCGCGCGCCTCCGTGAGGCGTGAGATCGCCTCGATGTCGCACAGGCGGAGCGTCGGGTTCTCGGGCGACTCGAGAAAAGCCGCGGCGACGTTCGGGTGCGTCTCGAGAGTGCGCGCGACCTCGTTCACGTCGCCCGTGTCGCAGAAGACGGCCTCGACGCCGTACTTCGACATGTTGCGCAGCAGGCTGTCCGTGCAGCCGTAGATGTTGCCCGCGAGGACGGCGTCGCCCGCCTTCAGGAGCGAGAGCATGAGCGTCGAAATCGCGCCCATGCCCGAGCCGAAGATGAGGCAGCCGATCGTGGGCTCCGTTTCGTCGGCCGCGAGCGCCTTCTCGATGACGTGCTGCGCCTCGAGGCGGAAAAGGACGCGTTCGAGGTACTCGGAGGTCGGGTTGCCGAGGCGCGTGTAGATGCGCGCGTACGGCCGCTCGCCCCCTTTGGACATCCCGAGGAAGCGGTCGGCGCCGTCCTTGACGTTGTGGAAGGGGAACGTCGAGCGCTGGTGGATGGCCGGCAGGCCGGTGCCCGCGGCGAGCGCCCGGAAGACGCCCTCGTCCAGCTGGTGCACGTCGTCGCGCACCCAGCGCGTCTTGCGGTCGACCCACCAGTCCCAGAACGGGAAGCGCGCAGCGCCGTGGAGGATGGTGGCGGACGAGATCGTGCTCATGCCGCGGAATTTAACGCCGCTTTTCCCGAGCGGCTAAACCGAACGGAGGGTTTGCTTTTCGAGCCGGAAATCCTACAATTGTTCAGAGGCGTTGTCTCAGGGAAACACAATGTCCAACCCCGTTCCCCGTGTTGAGCTTCGACGGAGTCCGCGCCGCAGCGTTCGGATCCCGGTGGCCCTGCGCCACGAGGGCGAGAGGTTCAAGGGATCGACGCTCGTCGTGAACGCCCACGGAGGACTCGTCGGCGCACCCCGGAAC
>DATKLW010000167.1:0-2284 GCA_035542215.1 Thermoanaerobaculia bacterium
GCGTCCGACACCTACCGGATCGATACCCTCGGTTCGTCGCCCGCGGATTACGACACGATCCTCGGCGTCTACACGGGCGGCTGCGCGTCGCTCGCGTCCGTTTCCGGCGTCTGCGGGAGAAGCGGGTTCAACCCGGACGACGTGTCCGGCTCGCTTCAGTCGTCCGTCACGCTCAACCTCTCGGCCGGGACGACGTACACGATCGCAGTCGGCGCGATCGGCAGCCTGAACGCGTACACGGGACAGGCGGACGCTCCAGCCGGCGGCATTCTCAAGCTCAATGTCACCCGCGTCGCGGCGGCGTACCCCTACACGTACGTCGTGCCGTCGGTCGTCCACTCGGGCGGCGCCGCAAGCGACCTCTTCGTCACGAACCTCGAGAACGCGGACGCGCAGTTCGTCGCGCAGTACCTCTCGCACGGAAACGACGGAGATCAGACGATGCCGCCCCGGCAGGTGCAGCCCGCGCCGCAGATCGTCCCGGCGAACGGCACGCGCCTCTACCCGGACGTCGTCGGGCTCCTCGGATTCGTGGACGACTGGGGAGCGCTCGTGCTTCAGTCGACTCGGCGGCTCGCCGCGGGCAATCGCACCTGGACGCCGGCTGCGGGAGGGGGCTCGGTCGGCTCGTACACGACCGCCGTCGAAGTCTCGCCCGGGCTCGCGGCGCCGGAGGCTCTCGCGACGGGGGAGACGGCCCGGTTCACGGGGGTCCGCGAGGACGCCGCGGCGCGGACGAACCTCGTCTTTGCGAACCTCTCCACCGCGCCCTGCATTCTGCAGGCCGAGGTGCGCGACGCCGTGGGCGCCCCGCTCGGGGCGGCGAGGACGATGTCGGTGCCGCCGTTCACGGCGATGCAGAAGCAGCGCCTCAAGGACACGTTCGCGATCAACGCGGACGTGAGGAGCGCGTCCGTCGTCGTCCAGAACCTGACGCCGGGCTGCTCGGTCGTCGGCGTCGCGTACGTGTTCGACGGAAACACGACGCCCGGGTCGAACGACTCCTGGGCGGTTCCCCTCCGCAAGTAACGCGGCTCGGCGCGCCCCTTCCGGTACACTGCTCGCTTCGTGCAGACGGTGATCCTCGGAGCTGGCGGCATGCTGGGCCGCGCCCTCGGGCGCGAGTTCCCGGCCGCCGAGCGCTTCACGCGCGCCGCCCTCGACATCACGGACGTGCCCGCGGTGCACGCGGCCCTGCAGCCCGGCATCCGGCTCGTCCTGAACGCAGCCGCCGACACGCGCGTGGACGCGGCCGAGACGGATCCCCACCACGCGCGCGTGAACCACGTCGCCGTCGGCCTCCTCGCGGCCCGTTGCAGCGAGATCGGCGCGACGCTCGTCCATGTTTCGACGGACTACGTCTTCAGCGGACGGTCGATCCGCCCGTACCGCGAGGACGATCCGGTGGATCCGGTCAACGCGTACGGCCGGGGCAAGCTCGCGGGCGAGCGCCGGGCCTTCGAGGAGGGCGACGAGGTCCTCGTCGTCCGCACGTCGTGGGTCTTCGGGGCGGGCGGCTCCAACTTCGTGGACACGATCCTCAAGCGGGTGGAAGCCGGCGGGCGCGAGCTCTCCGTCGTGAGCGACCAGGTCGGCCGGCCGACGTTCGCGGGAGACCTCGCCGCGGCGATCCGCTCGCTCGTCGACCACCGGGTGACGGGCATCGTCCATTTCGCGAATGGCGGCGACGCGACGTGGTACGAGCTGGCCCGCGAGGCCCTCCGGCTCTCCGGGCGCGAGGACGTCGCCGTGAAGCCGGTCCGCTCGGAGGAGTTCCCGAGGCCGGCGCGCCGTCCCCGGCACTCGGTCCTCGACACGACGCTCTACGAGCGCCTGACGAAGAGCGCACCCCGGCCCTGGCCCGAGGCCCTCGCGGCCTACCTCGAGGAACGAAGAGCCGCCGTGCCCCCCGGACCGTTCGCGTGACGTCGCTGCCGCGTGAAGAGGCCTTCCGCAAGGCCGTCCACGTCGGGATGGCGGGCTTCGCGCTCCTCCTCAGGACGCTGACCTGGCGGCAGGCCGCCCTCGCCGCGGGGGTCGCCCTCCTCTTCAATGCGACGATCTTCCCGCGGGTTTCGCCGGATGTTCTCAGAAAGGAAGAAAGGGCAGCCCGCTTCTCCGTGGGGATCACGCTCTACGCGGCCACGGTGCTCCTGCTGATCGTCATCTTCAGAAGAAATCTCCCGGTCGCCGCCGCCGGATGGGGCTTCCTGGCCTTCGGAGACGGATTCGCGTCCATCGTCGGGATGACGGTGGGTGGCGCCCGCCTGCCCTGGAACCCGAA
>DATKLW010000168.1:0-7812 GCA_035542215.1 Thermoanaerobaculia bacterium
TCTCCCAGCCGCCCTTCTCGAGGAAGTCCACGACGCGCGTGAGCTCGCCGCGGTCGAGGAAGACGCCGTGCGGCCCGCACACGTCGAGGATCACGCCCGAGCCTCCGCCGAAGTTCGACCGGTTCATGAACTTCCGGCAGACCGGGCACGGGCGGTAGTGGAAGCCGCGCTCCGGCTCGACGCGCGCCGGGACTTCGTCGAGGGCGCGCGCCCGTTCGCGCGTCGCGGCGTCCTTCACGACGGCGTCGAACGACTCGCGCGTGAGGAAGAGCCCGCCGCAGCGCGGGCACTCGGAGAAGCCGGCGACGCCCGCCTGCCGCGCGACGAACGCGGCCTTGCAGTCCGGGCAGCTCCCGGCGGACGGCTTCAGCGCCTCGGCCGGCAGGAGCGCGCCGCAGCGGACGCACTTCTCGGCGTCGCGCGGGGAAAGCGCGAAGCAGGAGACGCAGCGCCGGGTCGACAGGAGCGAGCCGCAGTGGGCGCAGGCGCGGTCGCCCTCCTGTGCGGCGGCCCCGCAGGACGGGCACCGCAGCGCGGGCGCTTCAGGGGCGTCGAAGGCGCCCTCAGCGGGGGGCGCGGGAGGCCTGGCGCTTTGCACGGAAAAACTCCACGAGGATTCTCCCGCAGTCCTCCGCGAGGACGCCAGTCGTCACGGATGGCCTGTGGTTCAGGCGCGGATCGCGGCAGAGGTCGCCGAGCGAGCCCACGAAGCCCGCCTTCGGGTCGGACGCGCCGATCACGAGGCGGGGCAGCCGCGCGAGGACGATCGCGCCCGCGCACATCGCGCACGGCTCGAGCGTGACGTAGAGCGTGCAGCCGTCGAGTCTCCAGGAGCCGAGCTTCTTCGCGGCCTTCCGGATCGCGAGGACCTCGGCGTGGGCGGTCGGGTCGGCGCCCTTCTCGCGGAGGTTGTGCGCTCGGGCGATCACGGCGCCGTCTTTCACGACGACGGCCCCGACGGGCACGTCGGCGTGGGCGGGCGCCCGCCGCGCCGCGGCGAGCGCCTGCCTCATGAACCGGACGTCGGACGCGTGCTGCACGCCCCCGAGATTACGGGATCGCGGTATCCGGCGTTCGCGAGCGTTTCTAGGCGCGCGTCCTGGAGAGGAACGCCCAGCCGGCGGCCGAGAGGGCGAGGCCGAGCGCGAGGAGTCCCCACGCGGACAGGGAGGGGATCGGGTCGGCGACCGTGAAGCCGTCTTCGGCGATGATGCGCGTGTCCGTGGACGCCTCCACGGTCCGGCCACCCGTGCCGACCGTGACGCACGATCCCTGGAGGAGCAAAGCCGTGTATTGACCCGCTTTCGCCGGGGCCCAGACCTCGGTGGGACCCACGTTGCCCGATGAGTCGGTCGTGGCGTCCGCGGTGCCGAGAGGAGCCGGCGTCCCGTTGTAGCACCCGTACCCCACCAGGGGCGAAGGGCCGCTCCGAAGACCAACGCTGATGGGGACCACGACGATCCTCACCGACGCGTTCGAAGGCGCTGACGTGACCGTAAAGGAAACGGGAGCGCCGTCAACCGCCGTTCCGACGAGTTGCAGGTGGTTCACCGGAGTGGCGTGCGCGGGGCGCGTCGTCGCGGCAACCGCGACGACGACGAGAGAGAGCACAGAAACGGCGATCAGGCGGGATCTCACCTTCAGCCTCCTTGCGGGTGTGTTCGGCCCGGAGCATATATGACCGCTCGGCCGGCGAGTCAACACCGACGTTCCGATGCTCGACACCGTCCCGCGCCCGCGCTTGCGCGTGCCCGGGGATTCCGGTCAACTGGGAACGTGAACCGCGCCAGGCCCGCGACCCTCCCCGGCTGGTTCGTCTCCACCTTCGCGAGCACGGCATTGGTCGCCGCCGTCGCGCTTCCGGTCCGGGCCCAGTTCCGGATGCCCGTGACCCCGCAGGACGAGGGGATGCTCCTCGTGTATCCGTCGCAAATCCTCGCGGGCGCGATCCCCAACCTCTCCTTCTCTTCGACGTACGGAGCGGCATCTCTCTGGTCGATCTCGGCGGCGTTCGCCGTGGGCGGGCAGAGCGTCAGGACGGAGCGGGCAGTCGGGCTCGTCTACGAGCTGGCGCTCGTCGCCGCGCTGGCAGCGCTCGCGTGGCGCCGGCGCGGCCCGCTGGCGGGAGCCGCCGCCGGCATCGTCAGCATGATTTTCCGGTCGCCGTTCGGCGTTGCGGCATTCGCGTGGATGGGCGCACTGGCGTTCGGAGCGTTCGGCCTGCTCCTCCTCGACATCGCCCTGGCCCGCGAGGGACGGCGATGGGCGCTCCTCGCCGCGGGAGCGTGTCTCGGCCTCGCGGTCTCGTACCGGCTCGACCTCTCCTTCGCGGTGGCGCTCGTCCTGGCCGTGATCGGCGTGGCCCGGCCCAAGGCGATCCCGCCCGTCCTCCTCGGAGCGCTGGCCGGGTCGGCGCCACTCGTCGTCAACGCGGCCCAGGCCGGCCTCGGGAACGTCGTTCTCCAGCAGCTGATCGACCCGGTCTTCGTCTCCAGCCCTCTCCGGCGGCTGCCCTTGAGCGGGCTTCCCGCGGTGGGGCTGCTGGTTCTCGCGGCGTCCGTCTCGGTCGCGGTCGCGCACCTCGTACTCGGAGCGATCGCGTTTCGCCGGGATCGCGCTTCTCTTCCAGGCGTCTCGTCGCTCCTCGTCGGCGCGTTCGAGGTCGCCATCCTGCCGCAGGCCTTCCAGCGGGCGGACGCCTTTCATGTCGCCTTCGTCGCATCGTTCGTGCTCGCGACGGCGGTCATCATTCCTTCGCGGATCGGATCGCGCCCCGCATCGCGTTTTCCCTGGGCGATCCTGGCGGGCGGCGTTGCGGTCGTCCTGGCGGTCTCCGCATTTGGCAAACCGTTTGCGCTCGCCTCCGTCCGGGGGATCGGCCCCGGCCTCGCTCCGGAGATCCTGGTCTCGCACGACGGCCGGACGCTGCCGGTCGAACACGACGAAGACCGCGAGGATCTTCTCGGGCTCCTCGGCCGGATCGACGAAACGCCCTGGAAGCCGGGAATGACCGTCTTCGTCGCTCCCGAGGATCTGCGGCGCACCAATTACAACGACACCTCGCTCTACTTCCTCCTCCCGCGCCTCCGTCCCGCGACGTTCCACCTCGAGATGAACCCCGGAATCGACATCGGAGAGAACTCGCGGCTCGTCGCCGAGCTGAAGAGGAGCGATCTGCTCATCCTGACGAATCGGTGGGACTCCTGGGACGAGCCGAACGGCTCGAGCAGGTACGGGCCCGAGACCGCGAACGAGGTCGTTCGACGCCGGTTCCGGCCGATCGGGCGATGGAGGTTCTGGACGCTTCTCGTCAACGCCGCCCCGGCGCGCGAAGGCGCCGGAGGCGCTGCTACGATTCGAAGGTGAAGCGAGGGCGCGGTCGGGTCGACGGCGGGAAGAAGCCGCCGCAACCGCCTCCCGCCGGGCCGGACCGGCTCCGCGTCGCCCTTGCGATCGTCCTCGCCGTGGCCTTTGCAGAGCTCGTGCGCACGGCGTGGATCAGCGACGATGCCGCGATCACCCTCCGCACCGTCCTGAACTTCCTGCACGGATACGGCCCGCGATTCAACGTGGACGAGCGCGTCCAGGCGTTCACGCATCCTCTTTGGTTTCTCGCGATATCCGGCACGTCGGCGATCACGGGAAACGTTTTCGTGGCGACGTTTCTCCTTTCGTTCGTCTCCGCGCTCGCGACGCTCTGGTTTCTCGTCCGTCGCGTGGCGCGCGACGTCCGCGCGGGGCTCCTCGCCGCGGGCGTCCTGGTCCTCTCGAAGGCCTGGGTCGATTTCTCCACGTCGGGGCTGGAGAACCCGCTCTCGCACTTTCTCGTGCTCGTCACGTTCGTGCTCGGCGCGGCGGCCCTGGACGATCCGCGCGGCCCGGCCCTGCGCGCGTTCTTCCTCGCCGCCGGCCTCCTGTTTCTGAACCGGCCCGACCTGCCGCTCCTCTTCCTGCCTCTCGCTGCCGTTCTCGTCTTCCGGAGCCGGAGCGCTCCGGGGCGCGTGGCGGCTGCGGCAGGCGTCGGCGCTCTCCCCGTGGCCGCCTGGACGCTCTTTTCGCTCTTCTACTACGGCGCCGCGGTCCCGAACACGGCGTTCGCGAAGCTCGGCCACGGCCTCGCGCCCGCGGAGCTTCTCGCGCAGGGCACCCGATACCTGTCCGATTCCCTTGCACGGGACCCGCTGACCCTGACCACGATCGCGGTCGGCGTCGTGATCGGCGCGAGGTCGACTCTCCCCGACGCCGCGACCGCGGCAGGCGTCGTGCTTTATCTCTCCTACGTCGTCGCGATCGGCGGCGACTTCATGTCGGGGCGCTTCCTGACGCCGGCGCTCGCACTTGCAGCCGCCCTGCTCGCACGCGCGAGGCTGGCGAACGCCGCCGTCTGGGGGCTTGCGCTGGGGGCGGGCGTCCTCGGCGTCCTGAACGCAAGGACGACGGTCCTGAGCGGCGCCGGCTACGCGGACAAGGTGATTCCCGAAAGCGGCATCGCGGACGAGCGCGGCTTCTGGTTCCCCGAGTACGGTCTCGTGACCGCGCCCCGGGCGACGTGGCGGACGCCGCGTTGGGAGGTCGGGACCCGCGCCGTGTCGGTTCGGGGCGGCGGGCTCGGCTACGCCGGAATCGAGGCCGGCCCCGGGCTCCACATCGTCGACGCGTGCGCTCTCGCGGACCCGCTCCTCGCGAGGCTCCCGGCCGTGCGCGATCCGAACTGGCGGATCGGTCACTTCGACCGCCGGATTCCCGCGGGCTACGTCGAGACGCTGATGTCGGGCCGGAACGTCATCGCGGACCCGCGCACGCGCGCGTTCGACGACGTGATTCGCCTCGTGACGCGCGCCCCCCTGAACGCGCCGGGCCGGCTGGCGGCGATCGTCGACCTGAACCTCGGGCGCGTCGAAAAGCCCGACATGGCGTTCTATCGGGACGGCGCCGCGCCGTAGACGCGCGGGGGTTCAGCGCTTCAGCTCGAACGCACCCTTGAGGATCACGACCACCCACGGCGTCCCGTGGAGGACGAGGTCGAACCAGTCGATCGGCTTCACGAGCGTGCCCTTGAAGAGCATGTCGAGCTTTTCGACGATGTGCGGCGGGCGGAACGGCGCGAGGCCGAGCGTGAGCGCGGCCATGATCGCGAGCTGCCAGGGGATCTTGTCGAGGACGTCGCGCATTCTCCGCGAGAGTACCGCGAGGAAGGTCAAGGTGAAGGTCGACTGGTTCTCGGGGAGGTCGGAGTCTCTACAAGTCCGCCAGATGCGGGTCCAGCAGACTCTGGTGCTTGCTCAGCTCTCTTCTGTGCCGCTCGCAGAGGTAGATCGCGATTCTCAGCCCGCCGATCCGCACTTGCGTTGCGAGCACCTCGTGCCGTTCGGGATCATCGGCACTGCCTTTTCCCGCGCATCCAACGGCCTGACAGGGCCGCTCCGTCTGAATGTCGTCGGTCTTCGGCATCGTGGGCCGCCCGTAGGCCGCCGGGCCCTAATCGCCCCAGCCGACCCTCATGAAACCCCTGTGATCATTGGTGCGCCCAGGAGGACTCGAACCCCCAACCTTTTGATCCGTAGTCAAACGCTCTGATCCAGTTGAGCTATGGGCGCACGCGAAGAAACCGCGGGGAGCGGACCATAGCGGAAGCCGGCGCGCCGCGCAAGTCCCTGCCGCGATGGACGTTTAGCGCCGCCGGCGCTCCCGCCATAAACTCCGCGCTCTCGCGCCCGTAATACCGCTCCGGCACGCCGCAGGAGGAAACGCATCCCATGACCGCCGCGATCTCGCTCCACGGAGTCGTGAAGCGTTTCGGGAAGTTCACGGCCGTGAGCCCCCTCGATCTCGAGGTCCCCTACGGCACGACGTTCGGACTCCTCGGCCCGAACGGCGCCGGCAAGACGACGACGATCCGGATGATCATGAACATCACGAAGCCGGACGCGGGCGAGATCCGCGTCCTCGGCGAGCTCATGAGCGAAGCGCTCCAGCACCGGATCGGATACCTGCCCGAGGAGCGCGGCCTCTACCGGAAGATGAAGGTCATCGACCAGCTCGTCTTCTTCGCCGCGATCAAGGGGGTCGACAAGGCGACGGCGCTGAAGCGGCTCTCTCCCTGGATCGACTCGATGGACCTCCGGCCGTGGCTCCAGAAGAAGACCGAGGAGCTGAGCAAGGGCATGCAGCAGAAGGTCCAGTTCCTCGGGACGATCGTCCACGACCCGGAGATCCTCATCCTCGACGAGCCGTTCAGCGGCCTCGACCCGATCAACGTCGTCCTCGTGAAGGACTTCCTCACGGCGTTCAAGAAGCAGGGAAAGACGGTCGTCTTCTCGACGCACGTCCTCGAGCAGGCCGAGCGTCTCTGCGAGCGCATCGGGCTCCTCTACCGCGGGATGAAGCTCCTCGACGGGACCGTCAAAGACATCAAGCGCTCGTACCGCGGCCGTGTGCCCCTCCCGCCGCCCGTCGAGCCCGAGCCCGAGCTCGAGAACATCTTCATCAAGGCGGTCCAGGAGTCCGGACTCGTGGCCCCCACGGCCGAGGAGCTGAAGTAGCCATGGACTCGAAGCTCTTCACGATCATCCGGCGCGAGTATCTCCAGCAGGTGCGCGCGAAGGCGTTCTGGGTCGCGACGTTCCTGATCCCGGCGCTCGGCCTCGGCCTCATCTTCATCCAGGTCGCGCTAACGAGGACGCTCGTCGCGAAGGGCCGCATCGCCGTCGTCGACCTCTCGGGCCGCCTCTACGAGCCGCTCGTCGCCGAGTACAAGGCGCGGCCCGGAGACGAGGAGGCCGAGACGGCGAAGAAGGACGAGAAGCCGGCGCCGAAAGTCGACGAGAAGTCCGTCGCCGAGAAGATGAACGAGAGCCGCAGCCAGAAGATCGTGACGCAGCTCGACCTCTTCAAGGTGGACGCGACCCCCGAGACGCTGCCCGAGGTGAGGAGGCGCCTCAACAAGGACGTCCAGTCCGAGAAGATCAAGGCCTACATCGTCCTGACGCCGAAGACGCTCGAGACGGGCGCGGCCGAGTGGCGCGCCCAGAGCGTCAAGGCCGAGGTCGTCATGCGCGAGCAGATCGCGAACTACCTCTCGCGCGCCGCGACGAAAGAGCGCCTCAAGGACCGGGGCGTCGACCCGGCCGTCTACGAGGCCGCGCGCGTGCGCGTCGACCTCGAGGCGCACGAGGCGAAGGAGGTCGAGAGCGGCGAGAGCGGCAAGAACGTCGGGATGAACCTCGCGATCTCGGCGACGTTCTTCTTCCTGATCTACATCTCGATCTTCATCTACGGCGCGTACATCATGCGCGGCGTCCTCGAGGAGAAGAACAACCGGATCGTCGAGGTCATCGTCTCGTCCGTGAGGCCGACGACCCTCATGCTCGGCAAGATCCTCGGGATCGGCCTCGTGGGCCTCACGCAGTACGCCGTGTGGGCCTCTCTCGCGATCGCGATCGCGCTGCCGGGCGTCGCCGCGTTCGCGGGCATGGGCGAGGGGCTCCCCCACATCCCGGTCGCGACGATCGGCGCGTTCGTCCTCTTCTTCCTCCTCGGCTACTTCCTCTACGCGTCGCTCTACGCCGCGCTCTCGGCCCCGTTCAACACGGAGCAGGAGGCGCAGCAGTTCGTGATGATCCCCGGCATGATGCTGATCCTCACGTCCACGACGTGGTTCTTCGCGTTCAACCAGCCGAACGGCCGGCTCGCGACCGTGCTCTCGTTCTTCCCGTTCACGGCGCCGCTCATGATGTTCATGCGGATCTCCGTCCAGACGCCGCCTCTCTGGCAGATCGGCGTCTCCGTGGCGCTCCTCGTCGCGACGATCTT
>DATKLW010000169.1:0-17122 GCA_035542215.1 Thermoanaerobaculia bacterium
GTACTGCTTGAGGAGGGCGGGCGTGTCCCGCGGGTCGATGCTGACGAAGAGGATCGTCACGTCCCGCCCGTCCGGGCCCAGGAGCTGCCAGGCGCGGCTGAGCTTCGACATCATCGCCGGACAGGCGTCGGGGCAACGCGAGTAACCGAAGAAGAGCAGCGCCACCCTGCCCCGCAGGCTCGAGAGGCGGAACGGGCGCCCTTCCTGGTCGATCAGAGTGAAGTCGCCCGGATCGATCAGCGGCGGTACGCCCGACTTCGCCGCGCTGTCCGGGTTGATGACCTTCGCCTCGACGCTTCTCGAGGTGCCGTCGCGGAAGCCGAGGGTCAGAACGACCGTGTCACCGGCCTTCAACCGGCGCTTCAGGTCGATCAGCATGAGATGCAGGCCGCCGGGAGCGAGCCGGACCGAGCCCTTTGGCGGGATCGAAATCGCATTCAGGGGGCGCATCTCCATCCGGTCGTCCTGCATGCGCATTTCGTGCAGCTCGGTATCGGACGCGTCCGGCGTCGACGCCGAGATCAGGTCCATCCCCTTGTCGCCCGCGTTGACGATCGTGACGTATCCGGCGCCCACCGTCTGGCCGGGCGCCGGCTCGCGGACCCACGCGTCGCGGATATCCAGTGCGGGTGGCGAGCCGCTCGCGCCCGGGCTCGCGGACGCGAGAGACGCGACGAACGCGGCGATTTTCAGCCGGTCCTTTCCGGAAATGTGCGGGAAGGCCATCATGCCGGTGCTGCCGTCGCCAACGCCGTTCATGACGCTCCCCGCGATGGCGGGGACCGTGTGCCCGTTCTTGAACGAGGCGGCGTCGTGAAGATCGCGCGGCGGCGTGAGGAGGGACACGGCGGCGGGACCGTCGCCGCGTCCCTCCGGGCCGTGGCAGGCGGCGCAGCCGAACGAGAGGTAGAGCGCGCGGCCCTCCGCCACCGCGGCCGGATCGGGCCGCGAATCGCCGCAGCCGGCAAGCAGCACGGACGCGAGAACGAGCGCGAATGACGGTTTCATGCGCGCACTGTAAGCGGATCGACACCTCGCATACGTGCGGCGGATTGACGCGGATGGCATTCTCCCGAACGGAAGCGGGCGGCTACTTCGCCTTCGCGACGACGTAGATGTAGCGGAGCGGCGTCCTCCCCGTGTTCACGACGTCGTGCTTCGTGTGCGCGGGCGCGTACGTGACGAGGCCCGGATGGATCGCGATCGGCGCGCGGCCCGCGATCCGCAGCTCGCCGGAGCCCTCGAGCGGGACGAGAAACTCCTCGTTCTTCTCCGTATCGTGCGCGCCGACGGCCTTCCCGGGCGCCAGCGTCACGAGGCCCGACCGCATCGACGCGGTTTCGGGTGGCCCGCCGAGGATCGGAAGGTGCGTCTTGTCGCCGGGCTCCAGGAGGACGACCTTCGGTTCAGGCACGCCCGAGGGCTCAGCCGCGCGCGCAAACGAAGTGCCCTGCGAAAATCCGACACACGCGGTGAGAGCGAGCAACATCCTGACGTTCATCGCCTTCTCCCGGTTCCGTGAAGTTCCATACGTCATGCGAGCCTATCCCGAACCGGAGTTCGACCGCGACACGCTGCCCGGCCCCGGCAGCTCCCGCTCCTTCCAGAGCACGTAGACGGCCGGGTAGACGAGGAGCTCGAGCGCAAACGACGTCACGAGGCCGCCGACCATCGGGGCCGCGATGCGCTTCATGAGGTCGGCCCCGGCGCCCGTCGACCACATGATCGGGATCAGGCCGAAGAACGCGGCGCAGACCGTCATCGCCTTCGGCCGCACCCGTTTGACCGCCCCGTGGATGATCGACTCGACGAGGTCGGCCCGGTCCCGGAGAAGCCCTTTCGCCTTCGCCTCGGCGTGGGCGAGGTCGAGGAAGAGGAGCATGAAGATGCCGGTCTCGGCGTCGAGGCCCATGAGAGCGATCATCCCGACCCAGACCGCGATGGAGAGGTTGTAGCCGAGGAGGTACAGGAACCACACGGCGCCGATGATCGAGAACGGGACAGCGAGGAGGACGATCATCGTCTTCGCCGCCGACTTCGTGTTCGCGTAGAGGAGGAGCCAGATGAGGACGAGCGTGACGGGGACGACGACCTTGAGGCGCTCGGCCACGCGGAGCATGTTCTCGAACTGGCCGCTCCAGACGAGCGTGGTGCCGGGCGGCAGCCCGACGCCCGCCGCGACGGCCTTCTTCGCCTTCTCGACGTAGCCGCCGACGTCCTCTTTCGACGTGTCGAAGTCCACGTAGACGTAGCCCGAGAGGAGTCCGTTCTCGTTGCGGATCATCGAGGGCCCGCGCACCTGCCGGATCGCCGCGAGCTGGCCGAGGGGCACCTGCGCCCCCGAGGGCGTCGGGACGAGGACGCGCGCGAGCAGGTCGAGGTCCTCGCGAAGCTCGCGCGAGTAGCGCACGTTGACCGAGTAGCGTTCCCGCCCCTTGACCATCGTCGTGACCGTCTCGCCGCCGATCGCCGTCAGGATGACGTCGTTCGCGTCGTCCACGGTCAGGCCGTAACGGGCCAGCGCGTCGCGGTTCAGGTCGAAGTCGATGAAGTAGCCGCCGGCGACGCGCTCGGAAAACGCCGAGCGCGTTCCCGGCACGGCCTTCACGGCCGCCTCGACCTCCGCGCCGATCCGCTCGATCTCCTTGAGGTCCGAGCCGAAGACCTTGATGCCCACGGGCGTCCGGATTCCCGTCGACAGCATGTCGATGCGCGCCTTGATCGGCATCGTCCAGGCGTTCGTCGTCCCGGGGATCTTCAGCGCGCGGTCCATCTCGTCGACGAGCTCCTCGTGCGAGATGTGGTCGCTCCACACGTGGCGGAACGCCGCGGCGAGCCATGACGGCGCCCACGACGAGTACCAGCGGTCCTTCTTCCGCCACTCGTTCTCCGGCTTCAGGATGACGGTCGTCTCCATCATCGAGAACGGCGCGGGGTCGGTCGCCGTCTCCGCGCGGCCCGCCTTGCCGAAGACGCGCTCGACCTCGGGGAACGACTTCAGGACGCGGTCCTGGACCTGCAGGAGCCGCGACGCCTCCGTCACCGAGATCCCCGGGAGTGTCGTCGGCATGTAGAGGATCGAGCCCTCGTAAAGCGGCGGCATGAACTCGGAGCCGAGCTTCAGGAAGACGGGGACCGTCGAGGCCATCGCGAGGAGGGCGATCGCGATCGTCGTCTTCGGGCGGCGGAGGACGGCGCGGCACGGCCGCTCGTAGAGGCGGTGGAGGACGACGCTGATCGGGTGCTTCTCCTCGGCGTGGTACCTCCCGACCGCGACCGCGTTCACGAACCTCGCGAGCCACCGCGGGCGGAACGAGAAGCCGTCCATCCGTGCAAACATCATCCGGATCGCCGGGTCCAGCGTGACGGCGAGGAACGCGGCGATCGCCATCGCGAGCGTCTTCGAGACCGCGAGCGGCTTGAAGAGCCGGCCCTCCTGGTCCACGAGCGTGAAGACCGGGAGGAACGCGACCGCGATCACGAGGAGCGAGAAGAAGACGGACGGGCCGACCTCCATGAGGGCCTCGAGGCGGACCGCGTGGAAGTCCCCGGGCCGCCCGCCGTCCTTCCACTCCTGGAGCTTCTTGTACGCGTTCTCGACCTCGACGATCGCGCCGTCCACGAGGATGCCGATCGAGATCGCGATGCCGCCGAGCGACATGATGTTGATGTTCAGCCCCAGGAGGTGGAACGGGATGAACGCCAGGACGACGGAGATCGGGATCGTCACGATCGGGACGATCGCGCTCGGGACGTGCCAGAGGAAGACGAGGATGACGAGCGAGACGACGACGATCTCCTCGATCAGCTTCGACCGGAGCGTGTCGACGGAGCGCCTGATGAGGTCCGAGCGGTCGTACGTCGTGACGATCTTCACGCCCGGCGGGAGCGAGGGCTCGATCTCCTTCAGACGGGCCTTCACGCGCGAGATGACGTCGAGCGCGTTCTCGCCGCTCCGCATGACGACGATGCCGCCGACCGCGTCCCCCTTGCCGTCGAGGTCGGCGACGCCCCGCCGGATCTCCGGGCCGAGCGACACGCGCCCGACGTCGTCGACGGTCAGCGGCGTCCCCTTTTCGTTCGTCTTGACGACGATCTTCCCGATGTCCTCGACCGACTTGAGGTAGCCGCGCCCGCGCACCATGTACTCGCGGCCCGAGAACTCGATGAGGCGGCCGCCGATCTCGTTGTTGCTCTTGCGAATCGCCTCGACGACGGTCTGGAGCGGCAGGCCGTACGCCGCGAGCGTGTTCGGGTCGAGCGTCACCTGGTACTGCTTCTGGAAGCCGCCGACGCTCGCAACCTCGGCGACGCCGGGGACGGACTGCACCGCGTACCGCAGGAACCAGTCCTGGTACGAGCGGATCTCGTCGGTCGCGTTCTTCCCGCTCTCGTCGACGAGGGCGTACTGGTAGACCCAGCCGACGCTCGACGCGTCCGGGCCGAGCTCGGTCTTCACGCCCGCCGGCAGGCGCGAGGCGATCGTCGAGAGCTTCTCGAGGACGCGCGAGCGCGCCCAGTAGATGTCGGTGCCGTCCTCGAAGATGACGTAGACGTACGAGAAGCCGAAGTCCGAGAAGCCGCGGATCGTCTTCACCTTCGGCGACCCGAGGAGCGCCGCGACGATCGGGTACGTGACCTGGTCCTCGAGAATGTCCGGGCTGCGGTCCCAGCGCGACGTGACGATCACCTGCGTGTCCGAGAGGTCGGGAATCGCGTCGAGCGGCGTCCGGCGGATGACGCCGGCCGCGAGGACGATCGCGATCGCGTAGACCGCGACGACGAGGTATTTGTTCTCGGCCGAGAACCGGATGAGCCGGCGGATCACTTCGCGCTCTCCATCCCGGCGATGGCGGCCTTGAGCCGCGACTCGGAGTCCACGAGGAAGTTCGCGCCGCTCACGACGGCCTCGCCTTCCTTCAGGCCGCCGCGCACCTCGACCATCCCCGCGCCGCGGTCGCCGAGCGTGATCTCGCGCGGGACGAGCGTCCCGCCGGCCTCGGAGACGAAAACGATGTTCCGGGTGCCGCTCTCGAGGACCGCGTCCTCCGGGACCTGGAGCGCGACGCGCGGCCGCGCGTGGATCGTGACGTCCGCGAACATCTCGGGCTTCAGCTCGCCCTTCGGGTTCCCGACTTCGGCGCGCACCTTGACCGTGCGCGTCTTCTCGTCCACGGTCGGGTAAACGTACGTGACGATCCCCTGCCACGTGCGTCCCGGCCAGTACGAGAGCGTCATCGTCGCCTTTTCGCCGAGCGCGAGGCGCGGCAGCTCGTACTCATAGACGTCCGCGAGCACCCAGACCTCCGAGAGGTCGAGGATGTCGAAGAGGGTGTCGGACGGCGAAACCCTCATCCCGTGGTATGCCGTGCGCCCCGTGACGTAGCCGGAGATCGGCGCGTAGACGGGCATCGCGCGGATCGGCTCGCCCCGCTTCTCGATCTCCGCGATGTCGGCCGGGGTGATCTCCCACAGCAGGAGCCGCTGGCGGGCCGCGTCGAGGAGGTCCCGCCCGCCCTGGGCCACGGATGGGACGGCGGACGGCCCGAGCGAGCGGGCGGCCTTCAGCGCGAGGAGGTACTCCTGCTGCGTTGCGTAGAGCTCTGGGCTGTAGATCAGCGCGAGGACCTCGCCCCTGTGGACGTACTTCCCCGTGAAGTCCGCCGTGACGTGCTCGACGAAGCCGTCGTAGCGCGTGTGGACGTGGTGGACGCGCCTCTCGTCGGCGGCGATCCGGCCGGTCGTGCGAATGGACGTCTCGAACGGCGCGCGCGTCACGGCGACCGTCCGCAGGCCGAGACGCTGGCGGTTCGCGTCGTCGAGCGTGACCGGCGCGAGGCCCGCGGGGCCCCCGGCGAACGCCGGCGCCGGGGCGCCCGCGCCCTCGATCGGGACCAGCTTCATGCCGCAGATCGGGCAGTCGCCCGGGCCGTCCCTGACGACCTCGGGGTGCATCGGGCACTGCCACTTCTGCGCGGCTTTTGCGGCGGCAGGGGTGCCGGCGCCGGAGGCGCCGGCCGGGGACTCTCTGCTCCCGCACGCGGGCGCGAGGAGGAGCAGCGCGGCGACGGTGGCCCAAGCCGCAAGGGCATTGGGATTTCTTCGAAGGTGAAGAACGCGGCGGCCCGCGCCCAACCGGCTCGTCGTGCGGGCAGGCGCGTCGGTTCGGCTCGGGGTCCTTCTAAGCAAATCCATCTTCTTCCTTCCTCTCTACATCCCGCCGCTGCTCGGCGCGCTTCTGTCCGTGGACGAGGGGGGCGACGCCGTCCGGTCGAGCGCGGCCTCGCGGAGGTCCGCGTCCGCCCGCAGGAAGTCCGCGAGCCTCCCGGCCGCGGCGCGCCGGTCCTGGAAGGAGGTGCCGAGCGCCTCGAGCACGGTCACGAACGGGACGGAGCCGGCGCGGTAACTCGCGAGAGCCGCGTCCACGGACAGGCGGTCCTGCGGGAGGACGCCCTCGGCGTCGAGGCGCGACTCGTCGGCGAGCTGGCGCATCCGGACCAGCCGCTCCTCGGCGCGCGAGCGCGCGATCGCCTTGAGCGCGGACTCCGTCGAGGCCGCGGAGTCCGCGAGGCCCCGCGCCTCGGCGACGAGCGGCCGCGTGCGGGCCC
This sequence comes from Thermoanaerobaculia bacterium, assembly GCA_035542215.1. GTDB lineage: Bacteria > Acidobacteriota > Thermoanaerobaculia > UBA5066 > UBA5066 > Fen-183. Next base: position 6,609 of record DATKLW010000169.1, read on the forward strand.
CCGCGAAGACCGGCACGGTCACGCCGACGCCGGCCGACCACATCAGCGGCAGGCTGCCGCGGTTCATGTACCCGGCCGACACGGTGAAGTCGGGCTGGGTCCCGCGCCTCGCGAGGTCGGCGGCGAGCCGGGAGCGCTCGCCGAGCGCCGCGGCGTCCCGGATCTCGGGTGCCGCTTCGACGGCCTTCGCGACCGCCGCGTCCCGCGCGGGAACCTCGAGCGGCGTGCCGGGGAGGAGCCGCGCCGCGCCCGCGACGGGCGCGTCCGGGGGAAGGTCGAGGAGGCGGCGGAGCTCCGCGAGGGCGGTCTCCTCGGCGGCCTGGTCCCGGCGGCGCTGCTGGAGGAGGCGGGTCCTCTCGCTCTGCGCCCTGATCACGTCCTGCTGCGTGCCCATCCCGGCCGCGTAGCGGGCGCGGATCGTCTCGTCGACCTGCCGCCACGTCTCGATCTGCTCGTCGGCGAGGCGCTCGTTCTCGCGCGCCTCGAGGAGGTCCGCGTGGGCGCGGCGGACGGCTCCGGCGAGCGCGAGAGCCGCGCGCTCGGGCCGGAAGGCGGTCCGAGCGGCGTCGGCGTCCGCGACCCTGCGGGCGGCCCCGAGCTTGCCCGGGAACGGGAACGACTGCTCCGCCTCGAAGATCAGCCGCGTCATCGGCTCCGTGCCCAGCGAGATCGGGCCGCCGTCGTTCTCGTAGGCGACCCTGAGCATCGGGTCGGAGAGGATCCCGGCCGCGGGCGCGCGCGCGCCGAGGGCCGAGGCCTCCGACCGCGCGGCCGCGAGCTCCGGGTTCCGGGCGAGCGCCGCCGCGACGAGCGCGTCAGCCTCGGCGGTGGCGGAGACGGCGCCCGCGTCCGCGGGCGCGGTGGGGGCGGTCGCCGCTGACGCGGCGCCCGCCCGGGGGATTTCTGAGAATGGAAGAAGGGCGGAATCCGCTCGAGTGGCGCACAGACCAGACGCCAGCGCAGCGCAACCCGCTGCGATCAGCGCGCCGGCGACGCTCCGCGTCCACACGTCTGCTCGGGACCCTCTAAGAAAATTCTTCTTCTCTTTCGTCATCGAACCACCCCTTCGAGAAACGCCTCACGGAGCCGCGACAGGCGCGGCGGGAGTCACGCTCGAAGAGGGATCAGACGAGGAGGACGGAGAAGAGCAGGTTGAGCGGAGCCGAGCGCGCGCGCGGCGCGACCGAAACCGCGGGCACGGCGGCAACGCGCGCCTCGACGGCGACGGGCGCCAGAGGCGCCTCGGCGGGCACGACGAGCGGGGTCTGCACCGAATCCATCACGGCGGGGGCGGGCGGAGGCACCGGCTTGAGCTGGCAATGGCACGGAGGGGCGTCCTGGTCGCCCATGCCGGCGCAGCAGTCCATCGCGCCTGGGCCCGCGCACGGGGCCGCCGCGGCGAGACGCGCGGCCGGCGCCGCCACGAGGGCGGCCGCAAGCAGGGCGAGGACGAGAACCCGTCGCATCCGCCGCATTCTAGCGTCCGGCGCGAGCCGGCCCATGATGCAGACGCTTCGGGGGGCCGGCCTTCACTTCCGCGTCAGGACGACGGTCCCCGTCACCGCGCCGCAGCAGGCCCCCCCGCCCGTCGCCTGTCCCGCGTACGTGCCCGAGAGGCCCCCGTCCGCCGTGAGGCTCATCGTGCCGCTCGCCGAGCCGCCGCAGGGCGAGAACCCGAGCGCGAAAACGAGCGTCTGCCCGCTCACGGTGCCAGTCAGGGTCCCGACGCCCGGCGCCTGGGCGACGACGTTGCAGCCGGTCTGGAAGAGCGTCACGTCGACCGTCGTCTTCGAGCCGCACGAGTCCGCGAACGTCGCGGAGTACTGCCCCGTCAGCGGGACGCACGACGTGGGCTGGGTCGGCGTGTCCTCGGTCGTGCAGCCGCCGGCGGCGAGGGCGCCTGCGAGGGCCACCGCGAGCAGCGCTTCCCTCACGCCGCCTTCCCGCGGCGCGCGGCCGCGAGGCGCTCGACGGTTCCGACGCAGTCTTTTGCGCGGTAGGCGCGGCCGCCCGTCTCGAGGAGGACGCGGTCGAGGTCCCGGCAGAGGCAGATGAGGCGGCCCGCCCCGCGGCGCGTCACGGCGAAGTCCATCGCGAGCGAGAAGCCGTCGGGCGCGTAACCGTGCGGAAACGCGTCCGCGCGGTGCCGCTTGACGACCGCGAGCGACGAGACGACCTCGGCTTCCTGCTGCAGGACGAGCGCGCGGGAGAAAGCCTCCTCGGCCGTCTCCTTCGGGACGAACATCTGGTACTGGATGAACCCGCCCGGCCGGTAGGCCTCGTTCCAGCCCGGCACGTAGTCGAGCAGGAACGAGTACGCGACGAGCGACTGCCGGTAGCGCGCGCGGCCGGCGAGGCGCCCCGCGAGGAACTTCGCGGAGTTCACGAGGCGCATCTGGGGGCCGCGGGCCGTGAGCTTGAGCCCGAGGAGGAGGAGCGGGACGGGCAGCGGCCCGGTCTTGATGTCCGCGACCTGCTCCTCGACGGAAAAGCCCGTCGGCTCGCCCGGCGCCGGAATGTGCTCGTTCGCCACGTGGAGGACGCTGCGCCCGAGCGAGCGGCCCGCCGCCCAGCAATCCAGCCAGCCCACGAGGTACTCCCAGTCGTCCTTGGCGCCGTCGAGGCCGGCGAGCGTGGCCGCGACATCCTTCGTCGCGAAGGCCTCGACGTCGAGGTAACCCGACCGGGGCTTCTTCATGTGGAGCGCGACCTCCACGACCGGATCGGGGAGGCGCGGGTTCCCGACGACGTCGCCCAGCGCAGGGCTCCCGGCCGCGACCTCTTCGAGGGAGCCGTCCGGGCGAAGGAGCGTGACGGACTCGAGGTGATCGCCGATCGTCCCGCGCTTCCAGCCGTTCTTTCCGTGGACGTTCACGGCGACCGCCCCACCGAGCGTCACGTGCATCGTGCCCGTGACGACGGGCGGCCAGAGTCCCTTCGGGATCGACGCCTTCCAGAGGTCACCGAGCGTGAGGCCCGCGCCCGCGCGGACAATCCCCGACTCGGGGTCGAGGCTCCGGATCGCGTTCAGCCGCGTCAAGTCGACGATCGGCCCGTCCGGGTTCAGCGACGCGTCGCCGTAGGACCGCCCCGCGCCGCGGAAGACTGGCGTCTCGCCGCGGGCGCGGCAGGAGGCGAGCACGGCCGCGAGCTCCTCGACGGAGGCGGGCCGGTGGACCGGCGCGACACAGAAGTTGTAGAGGCCGAAACCCTCGACGCGCTCGGGAACGGGACCCGCGGGACCCGTCACGCGGGGCCCACCCTCTTGAAGACGAAGCGCGGCACGTGGTGCAGGGCGAGGCCGAAGAGGCCCCAGCGCCGGAAGACGTAGAAGACCTCGTGCCGCCGCTCGAGCCGGTCCGCGATCGTCCTTGCGGCCACGCCGGGCGGCACGACCCAGAAGAGGCCCGTCCTGCCCTCGAGCATCCGCGTCCCGACGAAGCCGGGCTTCACGGTCGACACGGTCACGCCGAACGGAAAGAGCCGGTTCCGGAGCCCTTCGAGGAACGTCGTGAGCGCGGCCTTGGACGCGTTGTACGCGGGATTGCCCTTCCGGCCGCGGTCGCCGGCGATCGACGAGATCGCCGCGAGGTGCCCGCGCCGTGCGACCCGGAAGTAGTTCGCGGCATGGCCGAGCATGCGGACCGCAGCGACGGCGTTCACGTTCATGGTCACGGCGTCGGACTCGGGATCCAGCACGACACCGTCGCTTTTCGGCATGACGCCGGCGTTGTAAAGAAAGAGGTCGCAGTGCCCGGACGCCTCGAGCGCCTCGCGAAAAGCCGGCTCGATCCGCGCGGCGTCCGCGAGATCGCAGACGACGCCCCGGACGGTCGCCGCCGGATGGCGCGCGGAGAGCTCGGCGACGAGGGCGCCGAGCTTTTCCTGCGACCGGCCGAGGATCGTGACCCAGCAGCCGCGCGACGCGTACTCGGCCGCGAGGGCGCGGCCCAGCCCGTCCGTGGCCCCGACGAGAATCACCCTCTTCACGCGTGCACCGCGCCCATCTTACGGCGGCCGGTCACGGCCAGAGCCGTTCCCTCTCCTCGTGCCAGTCGCGCGTCACGTCGAGCCAGAACGCGAGGCCCGCGTGCGGGCCGAACGGCGCGTAGAGACGCGCGACGCGCGCGTCGGAGACCTTGCGGCCCCGGAACCGCAGCGCGGCAACCTTCTTGCGCGACCACGAGTCGAGCCCCAGTTTCCCGTGTCTCCCGAGGAGACGCCCGAGCGTGTCGGCGGCGTACGGGCCGAAGCCTTTTTCGGCGCGAATCTCCGCTTCGACGTCCTCGCTCGGACGGGACGCGTCCTCCCAGCGGCCGAGGTCCAGCGCGCCCGATGCGACGCGGTCCGCGAACGCCGCGAGGTAAGGCGCGCGGTAGCCGAATTTCAGCTTCTCGAGCTCCTTCGCGCGGAGGCCCGCCACGAACGCGGCTGGCGGGAACGCTCCGGACCGGCCGAACCGCTCGATGAGGTTTGTGACCATCACTTTCGTGAGGCCCCATGTGCAGTTCGTCGTCGCGAGGACCTTCACGGCGTCCTCGAAGATCGTCGGCGCGCGCAGGATGCGTCCCGCCCCGCGCCGCGCGATCCACGCGAAGCGGGGATCGGCGGCGCAAAGAGAATGGAAAGAGGAAAGTTCTGCTTTCAGATCGAAGACACGCCGAAGCGCCCCGAGGACGGCGGCGCGCGACGGGACGTCCGAAGAGACCGGAAGATTTTCTTCGAATGGGTAAGAGGGTGCACCCGCGGCCGGAGCCGCGGTTGCGACGAGCCCGCTCGCCGCGCGCCTGACTCGCACCTGCACGGGGCATTCACCTTCTAAGAAAACAAAACCCAGCGTCTTCTTCGGCTCATCCCAATCGAACGGCGGCAGGTCGTACCACCCGTGGCTGCGCACGACGAGGTCGAGGTCGAGCGGCGGAAGACTGAGCCTCAGAACGGGCTCGCTGCCCCGACGCCCGGGCCCGGCGCGCCCCCGCCGCCGTGCGGGCAGCGCTGCTTCGGCTCGGTCCCTTCGAGGAAGACCTCGTCGAGCGACGCGGGGCACTCCTCGGTGACGAGGAGGCCGGTCGTCGGGTCGATCGACGCGGTCACGACGCCGGGCGTCTTCGGAAACGGCGTCTCGAACCAGTGCGACGGGAGGCGGCGCACGAAGTCCGCCCAGATCGGCAGCGCCGCGCTCGACCCCGAGAGGTTCAGCCCGCGGTTGTCGTCGAAGCCGACCCACACGGCAACGAGGAGGTTCGGCGAGAAGCCGACGAACCACGCGTCGCGCCCGTCGTTCGTCGTGCCCGTCTTCCCCGCGAAGATGCCCTGCGCGCCCAGCCTGCGGGCCGAGCCGCCCGTCCCGTGGTCCACGACCCCTCGGAGGACCGAGTCGAGGATCGAGACGGCGTCCGCGTCGGCGCCGCGCACGATCGGCTCGTCCTTCGACTCCATGCGCCGGAGGGACGGCGTCAAGAGGCCGAGGAGCGCGTTCGGTCTCACGCGGAACCCGCCGTTCGCGAACGTGCAGTACGCCGCCGCGGTTTCCATCGGGCTCGTCTCGAACGCGCCGAGCGCGAGCGACGGGTAGGGCCTGAGCGGCGACGCGATCCCGGCCCGGCGCGCCGTCTCGACGATGTCGGGCAGCAGGGTCCGCCCGGGCTCCGTTTCCGTGACCGCGATGCGGACGGTCGGGATGTTGATGGACTGCTCGAGGGCCTGGCGGGCCGTCATCGTGCCGCGATACTCCCCGTCGTAGTTCTTCGGCGACCACGTCTCGTCCTCGCCCTTGCCCCACACGAGCGCGATCGGCGAGTCCACGTAAAGCGACGCCGGGGTGATCGGCGGGACGAGGTCGCGCTTGCCGAACGCCGTCAGGTAGACGAACGGCTTGAAGAGCGAGCCGGGCTGGCGGCGCGCCTGGACGACCCGGTTGAACTGCGAAACCTGGTAGTCGCGCCCGCCGACGAGCGCGCGCACGGAGCCCGTCGACGGGTCGAGCGCGATGAGCGCCGCCTGGAGCTGGTCCTCCTCGCTCCGGGGACGAAGGCGCTTGAACTTCTTCTCGAGATCCTCGAGCCCCTTGTGGACCGCGGCCTGCGCGGCCTGCTGCATGTCCGGGTCGAGCGTCGTGAAGATCGACGAGCCGTCCTCCTTCGAGAAGCCCGGGACCTCCTGAGCCTGCTTCAGGACGAAGTCCACGAAGTGGGGCGCGACGACTCCCGCCGGAGGCGAGGCGATCCGCGTGAGCGGCGCCGCGCTCGCGGCGTCGAACGCCGCCTTGTCGATCTTCTTCTGCTCGAGCATCCCCCGGAGGACGACCGCGCGCCGCTGGCGGGCGTTGTCGGGGTTGCGGAACGGCGAGTACTTGCCCGGGGACGAGATGAGGCCCGCGAGCATCGCGGCCTCCGGAAGCTCGAGCCTCGAGACGCTCTTGCCGAAGTAGAAGCGCGAGGCTTCCTCGACGCCCGTCACGGACACGGACCCGCGCTGGCCGAGGTAGATCTCGTTCAGGTAGGCCTCGAGAATCTGGTTCTTCGAGTACTTCGCCTCGAGGATCACCGCCATGAGCGCCTCGACGGCCTTGCGCTTGAGCGTGCGCTCCGGCGTGAGGAACATGTTCTTGACGAGCTGCTGGGTCAGCGTCGACGTCCCGCGGACGCCCGCGCGCCGCGTCACGCTCTGGAGGACGGCGCCGACGAGGCGCCGGGGCGAGATCCCGCCGTGCGTGAAAAAGTCGCGGTCCTCCGTCGTGAGGATCGCGTCCAGGAGGACCTTCGGGACCTGGTCGAGCGTGACGAGCGTCCGGTCCTGCATCTTCTCGTCGAAGACGGTCCCGACGACCTCGGGCTCGAAGACGACGTACGGCAGGGGCGAGCCGTCCTCCGCGCGCCGCACCGACGCCACGCGCCGGCCCGAGAACTCGAGGACCGCGGGGGCGCCGGACGTCTTCCCCCACGCCGTCTCGCGGTCGTTCACCGAGACCGTGATCCGCCCCGGCGAGAGGACGTACTGCCCCGGCAGGAGCGGCGGCTTCGGCACCTCGGCGTAGCGCAGGCGTCCGAGGCGGCGCGTGACGTCGTCGGCGGCGAGGGCGTCCCCGGGACGCACGACCCAGACGTCCGAGTAGAGCCGGGTCGGGAGACTCCAGCGGCGGCCGTCCATCGTCCGGGTGACGACGCGGGAGAAGTAGAGGACGACGACGAAGGCCGCGGCCACGAGGAGAACCGCCGTCGCGCCCGCCGCGAACAGGGCCGGCCGCGGGATCCGGCGGACGAGCCGGACGCACCACGCGGCGGCCGGTTTCAGCCTCGCGGCCGCGGCGGCGGCCAGGGCCTTCACGCGCGCGGACGCGGCCGAAACGGCTCCGGGATCGGGCTCGGGCTCGCTCACCGCGGCGAGTCTAGCCGACGGCTCCCGGTGGTAAACTGCGACGAATTCTCAATGATGGCCCTCGCGGAGCTCCTCCGCCGTTTCGACGCCGTCCCAGGCCGCATCCCGCTCGGGACGCTCGAGTCCGCGCTCCGCGACCTTTCGATCAAGCTGGACGACGTGCGCCCGCATCTCATCTTCGGGACCGACACCTACCGGCGGAATCTCGTTCACGCCGGCCCCGGTTACCAGGCGCTGGTCCTCTGCTGGCGGAACGGACAGCGCAGCCCGATCCACGACCACGCGGGCTCGAGCTGCGGCGTTCGCGTCCTCGCGGGAGAGGCCGTCGAGACCGTCTTCAAGAGGACTCGCGCCGGGATGGTTTACGCGGTCCGCTCGCACGCGCACGCGCCGGGAAGCGTCTGTGCGACCCAGGACTCGGACATTCACCAGGTCTCGAACCTCGCCGACGACGGAGGCGACCTCGTGACGCTGCACGTCTACTCGCCGCCTCTCCTGAACATGGGGACGTACTCGCTCTTCGACCCTCACACGCGGCCGTTCCACGAGCCCGTGCACGAGGAAGCGCTCGTCGACGGCGGCGGGATCTGAACGCCGGGCGTCAGGCCGTCGCGCGGAGCGCGCCGCGCTCGCGGGAGGCGAGCGTGCCGTCGGCGTTCATGACGAGGAGTTCGGCTTCCGTGATCCACGCGAGGTGGCGCGCGGACTGGAGCGCCTCGTCCAGCACTTCGAACGAGTCGACCGGCTGCCCGCTTCCGACTTCGTGGACGTACCAGAGGCCTTCCTCGTAGACGACCATGAACCTCAAGCGTTTTGCGGCCATGGGCGAAAGTCTCGGTTCCGCCGGCCTCCGGCGCCAGAGCATGAACATGCCCCCTAACCGCGCCGTGTAGGCTAGACGGATGCCTGTCCCCCACCGCGACGCTTCGGTCTCCGTGCACGTCGTGAGGCACGACGGCGATGCCGTGCGGCGGGACCGGGACTCGCTCACGGCCGAGGAGCCCCTCGAGATCCGCCTTCGCGAAGGGGGCCTTCCGGCCTCGCGCTTCGTCGTCACGATGCGCACCCCGGGCGACGACGAGGACCTCGCCGTCGGCCTTCTCTACGGGGAGGGCGTGATCTCGGGAATCGGCGACGTCGTCGCCGTCTCTCCGCCCGACGAGCCCGGCCTCGACCCGGCGCTCGCCCGAAACGTCCTCGTCGTGACGCTGTCCCCGGACGCGGCCCCGAACGCCCCGAGGCGGGCTACGGTCATGGGGTCGGCCTGCGGCGTGTGCGGCCGCACCTCGGTTTCGGACGTCATCGCGCTCGCCGAAGCGGCGCGCCGGCGCGCGGCGGACCCGGCCCACGGCCCCGGGACCGCCGGGTTCGAGATTCCGGCCTCGGTCCTGACGCGCCTTCCCGACGTCCTCCGCGAGCACCAGTCGGTCTTCGCCTCGACGGGCGGCCTCCACGCCGCCGGCTTTTTCGAGGCGGACGGGACGCTCGTCGTCGCGAGGGAGGACGTCGGCCGGCACAACGCGACCGACAAGGCCGTCGGCGCTCTCCTCAGGGAGCGGCGGGCGACGCCCCCCGTCCTCGTCGTGTCGGGCCGCCTCGGCTTCGAGATCGCGCAGAAGGCCGCGCTCGCGGGCGCCCGTGTCGTCGCGGCGGTTTCGGCGCCGACGAGCCTCGCCGTGGAGCTCGCCGAGGAGGCGGGCCTCACGATCGTGGGGTTCCTGCGCGGCCCGCGATTCAACGTCTACGCGCACCCCGAGGGGATCCGGGACTAGACGGCGTCACTCGTCCACGAGCCACCGGGCTCCCGCCTTCCGGAGCCGGACGGACACGGTCGTCGGGTTCGGGAGCGCGTCGGGCTGGCGCGAGTCGATGCACGAGAACTCGGCGTCCCAGAAAGCCGTGTCGCCGTCGCGGTGGACCAGCCGCGCACCCCTGTACGTGCAGCGCGCCTTCGCCGCGTCGTCGCTCGGGTAGGCCTGCGCAGCCGCGCGCGCCGCGAGCGCGCCCGAGAGGCGCGAGACGAGCACGTTCATCTCGGACTCATCCTGCGCCGCCTCGTCGAAGGGCGCTCCGGTCTCCGCCGGGGGCGCGGCGGCGCGCTCGCGCCGCTCGATGCGGATCGGGGCCTTCGTGTCGAGCGTCTTCCCCATCCAGACCATCAGGAGCGCCACGAACGCGAGACCGAGCCCCCCGAGGATCCAGGCGCCGCGATTTTCCACGCTGCCTCCCCTGGGCGTCCGCCGCACGCGGGCGCATCCGAACGCGCTATTTCAGGAGATTCTCGTCCACGAACGTCAGCATCGAGAGAAAGAGGAAGTCCTGGTTCTTCTTCTTGGAGAAGCCGTGGCCCTCGTCCTTCGCGAGCAGGTACCACACCGGCGCGCCGGCCTTCTTGACCGCCGCGACCATCTGCTCGGCCTCCGAGTACGGCACGCGCGGATCGTTCTTTCCCGCGACGATGAACATGGGCTTCGTGATCGCGGATGCGCTCGTCAGCGGGGAGATCTTCTCGAGGAAGGCGCGCATCTTCGGGTCGCGCTCGTCCCCGTACTCGACGCGGCGCAGGTCCCGGCGGTAGGCCTCGGTGTGCTCGAGGAACGTGACCCAGTTCGAGATCCCGACGACGCAGAGCGCGCTCCGGAACCGGTCGTTGTAGTGGGTCATCGAGGCGAGCGTCATGTAGCCCCCGTACGAGCCTCCCGTGACCATGACGCGGCCCTTGTCGAGGCCGGGCTGCGCGGCGATCCAGTCGAGAAGCGCCCCGATGTCCTTGACGGAGTCTTCGCGCAGGACGCCGTTGTCGAGCTTCACGAACGTCTTGCCGTAGCCGGTCGAGCCGCGCACGTTCGGGAACAGGAGCGCGACGCCGCGCTCGTTCAGGAGGAAGTTGGTCCGGCCGAGAAATCCGGCCTGCGTCTGGCCCTCCGGGCCTCCGTGGATGTTCACGATCACGGGCCTTCTGCCCGCGAAAGACGCCGGCGGCCGGTAGAGGAGGCCCGTGATCGCCCTCCCGTCGAAGCTCTTCCACGAGACGATTTCCGGCTCGACGAACGCATTCGCGTCGAGCCCGCCGGTCTCGCTCTCGGTCCAGCGGCTCAACGTGCCTGTCTTCGTGTCGACCGCCCAGGCGTCCGACG
>DATKLW010000170.1:0-18903 GCA_035542215.1 Thermoanaerobaculia bacterium
GGGGGTCACGCTGGTGCTCGACTCGGCGCGCCAAGGCTTCGAGATCCTGCTCTCGGTCGGCGCTGGCACGGGCCTCTTGTACCTCTTGCGCTGGTTCTGGTGGCGCATCAACGCGTGGAGCGAGATCGCGGCGATGCTCACGTCGATGGTCGTGTCGCTTCTCGCCTTCGCGTTCGTCCCCGCGGGATCGGGCCCCGGCGCCGCGTTCGAACAGCAGGCGATCGTCATGCTCGTGACGGTCGTCGCGACGACAGTCGCCTGGGTCGCCGTGACGTTCCTGACGGCGCCCGAGCCCGACGCGACGCTCGACGCGTTCTACGCGCGCGTGCGGCCCGGCGGACCGGGCTGGGCGCGCGTCTCGGCGCGCCTCGGGTTCGGAAAGGAGCCCATCCCCGGCGGCGCGCTGTCGTTCCTGAACTGGGCGCTCGGGATCGTCCTCGTCTACACGGCGCTCTTCGGCATCGGGAAGATCGTCTTCGGGCGCGTTCCGACGGGCCTCGGCCTCCTCGCCGTCGCGGCGGTCGCGTTCGTCGTCATCATGCGGAACCTCGGGCGGGACGAGAAGCGTCGAGTCGCGGGAGGCGACTGACGGCAGGGACACTCCCTGCGAGCGTCAGGCCGCGCTCTCCGCGGCGCCCTTCTCCGGCACGAACGTCATCGCGCGCTCGGCGAGTGCCGTGATCGTGAGGGAGGGGTTCACGCCGGGGTTCGCGGAGATCGCCGAGCCGTCCACGACCCAGAGGCCCTCGTAGCCGAAGACGCGGTTCTTCGAGTCGATGACGCCGCCTTCCGCGGACGCCCCCATGCAGCAGCCGCCGAGGATGTGGGCGGTCGTCGGGATCCCGAGGAGCGTCTCCGTGAGGAGGCTCTGCGTGAAGCCGCCGAGCTTCTCCTCGACGCGCCGCGCGAGCTCCGTCGCCTCGGGCACCCACGCCTTCGCGGGCGTGCCGGTCCCGGCCGACGTCGCGAGCGCGCGCCGGAAGCCGTTGCGCAGGCCGCGGCGAAGCGTCATCCGGATCGTGCCGTCCACGGTCCGCATGTAGAGGAGGATCATCGTGTGCTTCGCCCAGTCCGGCGTGAGCCAGGCCTTGAGCGTCTTGCCGGGCTGTCGGACGAGCAGGCCGAGCGCGTTCGCGAGGCGCTCGACGATCGTGTCTCCCGGCGCGTGCGGCATCGCGAGGAGGCGAAAGAACCCCGAACCCGCGGGATAGCGGACCGGCTCGAGGTGCGAGTGCTCGTCCGTCTCGAGGATCGAGCCGATCGCGATCCCTTTCGAGAGGTCCTGGTTCGTGTCGCTCACGACGCCCATGAGGACCTCGGAGTTCGTGCGGACGAAATCGCCGAGGCGCTCCGAGAGTTTCGGCAGCCCGTCCGCCCTCTCCTTGAGCTTCAGGAGAAGCTCGACGGTTCCGATCACGCCGCCGGCGAAGACGACGTTCCGCGCCGTCAGCGTCGTCTTCTTCCTCAGGAACGGGATCGGCTCGCGGCCGCGGCGCACCGTCAGCTCGTAGCCGCCGCCCTCGAGCGGCTTCACCCACGTGACCTCGGAATCGGCCTCGATCCGCGCGCCCTTCTTTTCCGCAAACCACAGATAGTTCTTGTCGAGCGTGTTCTTCGCGTTGTGGCGGCACCCGATCATGCAGGCGCCGCACGACTTGCAGCCCGCGCGCTCGGGGCCTTCGCCGCCGAAGTACGGGTCCGGCACGGTGACGCCCGGCTCGCCGAAGAAGACCGCGACGTCCGTCGACTGCCACTTGTCCACGAGACCGAGGTCCCGGCCGACGGCGCGCAGCACCTCGTCCGGCGGCGACGTGAACGGCACGCGCGCGGTGCCGAGCATCCTCTTCGCGGTCGCGTAGTGCCTCTCGAGCTCTTTCTTCCAGTCCGCGAGGGCCGCCCACGTCGGCGACGCGAAAAACGGGTCGCCCGGGACGGGCAGCGTGTTCGCGTAGACGAGCGAGCCTCCTCCGACGCCGACGCCCGAGAGCGCCGTGACGTGCCTGAGGAACGTCATCTTGAAGAGGCCGCGGAACCCGGCGCCCGGGAGCCACAGCCACTTCGGGAGCTGCCAGTTCGTCTCCGGAAAGTCCTCCGGAGCGAAGCGGGTGCCCTTCTCGAGAACGACGACGCGCCAGCCCTTCTCGGCCAGGCGCAGCGCCGACACGCTTCCGCCGAAGCCGGATCCCACGACCGCGAAGTCCGTGTCGAATTCTTGCGTCACGAGGCGAGTCTATCGAAGGGGCGTGACGCTGAGACCGGCTCTCTCCTCCGGGTGGACGGCGCAGCGAAGAGAGACGCCGCCGGAGACTTCTTCGAACGAAAGAAGGCGGGGGGCGCCGGAGCCGAGGACGGGGACGTTTCGCAGGATGCGGCCGTCCACGGAGAGAACCTCGATGGCGTGGAGGCGCCCGTCCGTGGCACGCAGAGCGACGTCCGTCCCCGACGCGATGGAAATCACCTTCGAAGAGAATCCCCCGTCTCCCACGCTCACCGTTTGCGCCGCCGCCAGCCGCGCGGCGAACCCCGCCGTGGCCCGAACCGCGTCGCCGTCTCCCCTGCCCTCTTCCCCGTTCAAAGGAATCCTCGTGCTTTTCGGACCCAACACATCTTCGAGAAGCCTGCCGACGCGCGCCGCGGGCGGGGGCGTGCCGAACGACCAGAGCGTGACGAGGACGAACGCGGTGATCCCGAACTTCACGATCGAAAGGAGGAGCGACTCGAGAAGGACGGGCACGAGGCGGGGCGTCCCGCGCCGGAGGAACGCGGCGAAGACCCCCGGCGGGATCACGGCGTAGCTCCACAGAATCGCGGCGTCCGGCTCCCAGCGGTGCCGCCAGACCGGCCCCGCGGCGAACAGGAAGACGCAGAGCGCGGCGCCGAGGACCGCGAGGCGCTCGCGCGTCGTCAGGGCGCGGACGCGCGGGTGGAGGGCGAGGGACACGCGTGGATTCTCGCAGGACGCGTGCTAGTCTGGAGACGGAGTCCGAGGCTCACCTTGAAGAAGATCCTCATCGTCGCGGCCGCGGTCGCTTTCGCGCTCTGGTACTTCCGGCAAAAACCCGCCGAGCCGGTCACGACGTCCGACGCGGCCCCTCTCGTGTCGGCGGGGCCGACCTGCGTCGTCGAGACCGAAAACGCGAACCGCCTCCTGGCGGACGCCTCGCGCCTTCTCGTGAACGTGCCGGTGGACTCGGGCATCTGGGGCGACGCCGAGAGCCGGGCGACGCAGGCGATCGCGCGCGCCGAGTCCGCCTGCTCGGCCAGCGCGAGCGACGCCGAAGGCTCCGCGCTCTCCGACGCGCGGGAGGCGATCTCGCTCATCCGCACGTCGCTCTCGGAGGCCGCGAACGCCGCGAAGGGCTCGGGCGGGTTTCAGGGCGCGACGCGGCAGGAGCAGATCGACGCCCGCATCTCGTCCGCGAAGTCGAAGCTCGGGCTCCGCTGAACGGGCCTACTCCACGTATTTGTAGCCGGTCCCCGTGTCGAAGACGACGATCTGCTCTCCGGGATCGACCTTCTTCTCCGCGACGAGCTTCTTGACGGCCACCCAGGCGGCGCCGCCCTCGGGCGCGGCGAAGAGGCCCTCGTGCGACGCGAGCTCGAGGGCGCCGCGGCGCATCTCGTCGTCCGTGACCGCCACGGCCTCGCCCTTCGAGGCGCGCAGGATTTTCAGGATCAGGGTGTCCGCGTACGCTTTCGGGACGCGCAGGCCGCTCGCGTACGTGTGCGCGTTCTCGAAGCGCACGGAGACGTCCTTCCCCTCCGCGAACGCCTTCGGGATCGGCGCGCAGCCTTCCGCCTGCACGGACACCATCCGCGGGCGCTTCGGCCCGATCCAGCCGAGCTTCTCCATCTCGTCGAACGCCTTCCACATCCCGATGAGGCCCGTGCCTCCGCCCGTCGGGTAGACGACGACGTCCGGCAGCGTCCAGCCGAGCTGCTCGGCGATCTCGTACCCCATCGTCTTCTTGCCCTCGACGCGGTACGGCTCCTTGAGCGTCGAGACGTCGAACCAGCCCTCGGCGTCCTTCCTCTGCGCGACGATCTTCCCGCACTCGTCGATGAGCCCGTCCACGAGACCGACCTTCGCGCCGTAGGCCTCGCACTCGAGCCGGAAGATCTTCGGCGTGTCCGTCGGCATGAAGACGTGACACTCGAGACCCGCCTTCGCCGCGTAGGCGGCCGCCGCGCCGCCCGCGTTGCCCGCCGTCGGAAGGGCGATCTTCCTCGCGCCGAGCGCCTTCGCCATCGTGACGGCCGCGCCGAGGCCGCGCGCCTTGAACGAGCCCGTGGGGTTCCCCGCCTCCTCCTTGATCCAGAGGTCCGGCATCCCGTGCGCGGCGCCGAGGCGGTCCGCCTTCAGGAGCGGCGTCCCGCCCTCGCCGAGCGTCACGATCTCCGCGGCCGAGCGCGCGGGCATCACCTCGTGGTACCGCCACATGCCCTGCGGCCGAGCGCCGCCCCGATCAAACGGCGCGAGGTCGTACTCGGCGAAGAGCGAGCCGGCGCAGCCCGCCTTCGTGCAGACGTTCAGGAGAGGCCCGACGCCGTATGTCGCGCCGCACCTGGTGCACGACAGGTGGGTCAGGAGCGAGAAAGCCACGGCGCTACTGGTCCACGATTCCGAGAGCCTTGCCCGTCGCGCAGTCGATCCTGAGGAGCTGCCGGGACGTGAGGCCGTACACCTTCCCGTCGACTCCCAGAGACTCGTCGCCCATGGTCTCCACCGCGTAATCGCCGATTCCGTCCGCCGACCGCCGCAGCGACAGGGTCGTCCTGATCGTCTTGCCGCGCGGGTCGGCCAGCGGGTTCTTGCAGCCCTCGCCGGCCTTCGGCTCTTCCACGCGGGCGACGCCGCTCACGACGACCATGAAATGGTCGGGCACGTTGACCGGCGGCCCGACGATCGGCCGGGTCATGTCGTTCCGGCCGGTCGCACAGCCGGGGAGAGCAAGGAGGGAAAGGGCGACGGCTCCGCCGCCCGCGAGGAGTCTCGACGTCTTCGTGCGCATGGGGAGACGTTAGCAGAGACGCGCCGCCCGCGTCAGCGCGTCTCGGTGATCTTCCGGATCCCGCGCGGCCGGTCCGGGTCCAGCCCGCGGGCGCGCGCCGCGTGGAAGGCGAGGAGCTGGCCGGGAAGGATCGAGACGAGCGGCGCGAGCAGCTCGGGCACTCGCGGCACCTCGAGCGCGCCGCGCCGGCGCGGGCCGATCGCGAGGACCGGGCTCCCCCGCCGTTCGAGCTCGCGGCCGAGCGCCTCGACCTCCCGCGCCGGGCGCGAGCCCCGCGGCGACACGAGAACGACGGGCAGGTCCCTCTCGGCCATCGCGATCGGGCCGTGCTGGAAGTCCGCGGCCGAGTAGGGCTCGGCGAGGAGGAGCGCGAGCTCCTTGAGCTTGAGGGCGATCTCCCACGCCGTCGGATAGTGCAGGCCGCGCGCGAGGACGACGGCGCGCTGCGCGCGGGCGAAGGCGCCGGCCGCGGCCTCGGCCGCGGGCTCGACGCCGAGGGCCTCGTCCATCCGTTCCGGGATCGCGGCGAGCGCGTCGAGCTCCTTCTTCCTCCGGCCTCCCAGGGACAGCACGAGGAGGGCGACGGCCGCAAGCTGCGCCGTGTACGTCTTCGTCGCGGCGACGCTCCGCTCGACGCCGGCGTGCAGCGGCAGGACCCACTCGGAAGCGCACGCGAGAGGACTCTCGACGTCGTTCACGATCGCGAGCGTCGGCGCGCCGGCGCGCCGGGCGGCCGCCACCGTCTCGACGACGTCCGGCGACCTCCCCGACTGCGAGATCCCGATCACGAGCGCGCCCTTCACGCGCGGCTCGCGCCCGTAGAGCGTCACGAGAGAGGGCGCCGCGAGCGCAACCGGCAGCCGGTGGACGATCCCGAACGCGTACTGCGCGTAGCGCGCCGCGTTGTCGGACGTCCCGCGCGCCGCGATCAGGACCCACGAGACGTCGGCCTTCGCGAGGCGCGCGGCGAGGGCGGCCGTCCTTCGCGCCTCGCGGGCGAGGACGCGCGCGACGACGTGGGGCTGCTCGCCGATCTCGGCCCTCAGGACGGAGCGCGCGGCGCGGGTCACCGTGCGAGGATAGCGCGGGGGCGCCGGGGTGTTCGGACGCGAGCGAAAGAAGAAGCGGCGTCGGACGCCGCGATTCCTCAGGCCGATCCTGCGCCCGATGGCGTTCCGGGTGCTCCCGCGCGACCTCCGGCCCGCGCGCGTCGGCCGCCTCGCCGGCGCGCTTCCCGGCGGGGTCCGCGACCCACTCTTCGAGGTCCTCCTGCGGCGGATCGACGCCTCGCCGATCCACCGCGGAAACACGGTCACGCTCTACTTCGACGGCGCGGAGGCGTTCGCCGCGATGGGCGCCGCGATCGCGTCCGCGCGCGAGGAGATCCTCCTCGAGGCGTACATCCTCAAGGACGACGCCGCGGGGCGCGCCCTCGCAGACGCGCTCGCGGCGGCCGCGGGGCGGGGCGTCGCCGTCCGCGTTCTCGCGGACGCGTTCGGGTCGAGCGCGACGCGCGGATCGTTCTGGCGGCGGATGGAGGAGCGCGGTCTCGAGGTCCGGCTCTACCACCCGATCTTCCCGTACCTCTGGTACCAGCCGTACCGCGACCACCGGAAGATCCTCGCCGTCGACCGCCGCATCGCGTTCACGGGCGGGATGAACGTCGGCGAGGAATACGGCTCGTCCGTCTCTCACCCGAATCACGGCGGGACATGGCGCGACACGCATGCCCGGATCGAGGGCCCCGCCGCGTGGGAGATGGCGGTCGTCTTCCGCGAGGGCTGGGAGGGCGCGGGCGGCGCGCCCTTCGAGATCCCGCCGCTCGCCCTGCCTCCCGCCGACGCACCCGCGCCGCCCGGGGCGCCCGTCCTCGTCCTCGACTCGAGCCCGGGGCGCGGCCACGAGGAGACGGCCTCCGTGATCGCGGCCTCGCTCGCCGCGTCGCGCGGGCGGTTCTGGCTCACGAACGCGTACTTCGCGCCCCGGCGCAGCGCTCTGCCGCTCCTCGCGGCCGCGGCCCGCCGCGGCGTCGACGTGCGCCTCCTTTTGCCCGGGATCACCGACGTCCCGCTCGTCCGCCACGCGGGACACGGCTCCTACCGGTATCTCCTCCGCCGGGGCGTCAGGATCTTCGAGTACCGCCGCGCGGTCCTCCACGCGAAGTCCTTCGTCGCGGACGGATACGTTTCGATGGTCGGGTCCACGAACATGGACTTCCGCTCCTTCCACTTCAACGCCGAGTGCAACGTCGTCGTGCTCGACGCCGCGGCCGCCGCGAGCCTCGAGGAGAGGTTCGAAGCCGACCTCGCGGACGCGGACGAAATCACGCTCGAGGCATGGAACCGGCGCACGGGCCTGCATCGGATCGGAGACCGGATTGCCCGCGGCCTCTCGCCCGTGCTCTGAGGCCGTCTATCATCGCGGGATGAGACTCCGTCTTCCCTTCCTTGCCGCAGGTCTCTTTCTCGCCACGGCCGCATGCCCGGCGTCCGGCCAGACGATCACGACGGTCGCCGGCACGGGGGGCTACACGTTCTCCCCCGACGGCTCGCCCGCCGCGACGTCCTCGCTTGCCCTCGCGACCGACGGCACGACGAACATCGTCTTCAACGAAGACGGAGACATGACGTTCTCCGAGGTCCGGGCCTGCCGCGTGCGGCGGATCGTGCGAAAGACGGGGCTCCTCGAGACCCTCGCCGGCACGACCTGCGGCTACGCCGGGGACGGCGGACCGGCCACGGCCGCCCGGCTCAAGGCCCCCGCGGAGATCGCGTTCGACCGGAAGGGCAACCTCTTCATCGGCGACGCCGGGAACAACCTCGTGAGGCGCGTGGACCAGAAGACGGGGATCATCACGACGGTCATCGGCAACCGGGCCGCGAACTACACGGAGGACGGGATCGCGACGGAGGTTCCGATCGGGCGGCCGAGCGGCCTCGTGTTCGACCGGGAGGGCCGTCTCGTCGTCGCCGAGGTCTACAGCTCCAGGCTCCGCCGCTGGGATCCCCGCACGCTGAAGACCCAGACGATCGCCGGAATGAACGAGCTGCTCTTCGTCGGCGGCCCCGCCCTGAAGACCGGGTTCGCCTGGCCCAACAGCCCCCGGTTCGACCGCAGCGGCGCTCTCTACTTCGTCGCGAGCGGGAGCCACCTGATCCTCAAGCTGGACGCGAAGGGCGAGACCGTCACGGCCTTTGCCGGAGACGGAAACAACAGGTACACAGGCGACGGCGGCCCCGCCCTGCAGGCCAGCCTGAACCAGCCGTCGGCCCTGGCCGTCGACGGCGCCGGGAACGTCTTCATCGCGGACACGGGGAACAACGTGGTCCGGCGCGTCGACGCGAAGACGGGGATCATCACGCTCGTCGCGGGAACCGGCGAGGCGGGGTTCTCCGGCGACGGCGGACCGGCGACGGCCGCGGCGCTGGCCGTTCCGATCGGCCTCGGTCTCGACGGCAAGGGAAACCTCTACGTGATCGACGCGATGAACTACCGGATTCGGAAGATCGAAGGCGTCGCCGCCCGCTGAGACTGCGTCGATTTCCCGCTGCCGTCGGGCGTGGCAATCTCCCGGCATGAGACGCCGCACGAACGCCCGTCCCCCCCGCGCCGCTTCTCTCGCCCTGTTCCTTGCCGCCGCTCTCGTCTCCGGCTGCGCCGGCTCCGGCCCGGCAGCCTCCGTCTCCGCGCCGGCAGAGGGGGCGGGGCGCGTCGTCGCCGTCTCGTTCGACGGGCTCGGCGGGGTGCGCCTGAACGAGCTTCTCGCGGCGGGCGCGCTCGACGCGGGCGGATTCTCGGCTTTTTACGCACGCGGCATCCTCGCCGGGCGCGCCGTCGACGTGACGCCCTCGCTGACGCCCGTCGCGCACATCTCGGCGATCACGGGCGCGCCGCCCTCGAAGACCGGCATCGTCGCGAACCAGTTTCGCGAGATCGGCTCCCCGTTCGGCGCCTCGACGACCGGCTTCCTCGCGCCGATCGGAAGCGAGACGCTCTGGGAAGCCGCCCGGAGGCAGGGCCGTCGCGTCGCGGTCCTCCTCTACCCCGGCGCGGACGCGACGGCCGCAAGCCGCCGCGGCGACCTCGGCCTCGTCTGGCCCGAAAAGCCCGCGCAGGAATCCGCGTTCCTGCGCATTGCGGGCCAGGCCTGGACCGACGCGTCGGCTCCGGCGGGACGGTCGTTCTCCCCGGCACGCGAGACGCACGTTCCGGTCTCGACGCCCGCCGGCGCCGTGACGCTGCGCCTCACGGCGACCGACACGACGGACGACGGCACGGCGAACTACGACCTCGTCGCCGTCGCCCGCGAGGACGCCTCGGGGCCCGCCGCGCTCGGCGCCGTGCCCGCGCACGGATGGTTCGCTCTCTCCGTTCCGGGCAAGGGCGGGAGCAGCACCGCGTGGTGCCGGCTCGAGGAGCTGGACCCGGGCCTCGCGAAGGCGGAGCTCTACGTCGGCGCGTTCTTCGCGGTGCCCGGCTACCCGGACGACTACAGGCGGCGCCTCGAGGACGCGATCGGAGGCTGGCCCGGCCCGCCCGACTACGCCCTCGTGCGCCCGCCGCGAACGGATTACGCGGCCCACGAGGAGCAGGCCACGCGCCTCGCCGAGTACCTCACGAAGGCCATCGACTTCACGATCCGGCACGAACGCTTCGACCTGCTCATCGGCTATCAGCCCCTCGTGGACGAGGTCGAGCACGCGTTCGAGCCGGGTCCGAACGGCGGCTCGATGGACGCGATCGTCCGGGCGTTCCGGACGGCCGACCGGTCTGCGGCCGCGGTTCTCGCCGCGCTCTCGCCGCGCGATTCGTTCCTGTTCTTCAGCGACCACGGGATGGTTCCGCTGGTGGCGTCCGTGAACCTCGAGAAGTACCTCGCCGAAAAGGGCTGGACGCCCGTCGGCCCGAAGGGCCCGGCCGAGGGCGCCCGCCGCGTGCAGATCTGCGCGACGAGCGGAATCGCGCACGTCTACCTCGACCCCGCTCTTTCGGGACCGGAGCGCGCGAACGCCGCCGCGCAGCTCCTTGCCGACCTTCGCGGCCTCGCCGCGCTCCGGGACGGGCTCGTCGACGACGTCGTCCCGCACGCCGAGCTCGCGCGGGTCGGCCTCGACAACCCGCGCTCCGGAGACGTCGTCGTCCTCCTGACGCCGGGCAACGAGTTCCGGAGAGGCGGCCCGGAGATCCTCGGCAGCCCGGGCAACCGGGGCGGGCACGGGTACCGCGCGGCCTACCCGGTGCTCGACGCGTCGTTCGGCGCGATCGGCCCCGGGATCGTCCCGGGCCGCCCGGAAACCGTGTCCCTCCTCGAGGTCGCCGCGCGCGCCGCGCGCGCCCTCGGCATCCAGCCGCCGCGCGGCGCCGCCCCCGCCGGGCGCTAGGATGCGGACCGTGTCGAAGCCCCCGCGCGTCCAACCGATCGACCTCGCGTGGGCCAGCCTGTCGGACGTCGGCAAGGTCCGGCCGGCCAACGAAGACTACGTCGGCGACCCGAAGACGCTCGCGCCGCTCGTCGGAAGCCCGTCCCGCCTCGCGGAGCGGGGCGCGCTCTTCGCCGTGGCCGACGGGATGGGCGGGCACGCGCGGGGCGAGATCGCGAGCAAGCTCGCAATCGACGTGCTCTACGCGACCTTCTACAACGCGCCCGGAGACCCCGTGGAGATGTTCAAGAAGGCGATCCTCACCGCGAACACGGCGGTGCGCCGCGCGGGCGTCCTCGCGAAGCCCGAGACGATCGGCAAGGGCGAGGGCGCGCGCACCCTTCCGAACATGGGGACGACGCTCGTCGCGGCCCTCGTCCTCGGCCGCTGGCTCCTCGTCGGCAACATCGGCGACAGCCGCGCCTACCTGATGAACGACGGCCGCCTCGAGCAGGTCAGCCGCGACCATACGTACCTCGCCGAGGAGATCCGGCGGGGCCTCGTGCCGGCCGACGCCGCCGAGACGTCGCCGTTCCGGCACCTCATCACGCGGTCGCTCGGGACGAAGGACGCCGTGGAGGTCGACCTCTTCTGGCGTCCGTGGCCCGACGGGGCGACGCTCCTCCTCGCCACGGACGGCCTCCACGGGGTCGTCGAGGAGCTCGAGATGGAGACGATCCTCGCGTCCCGCCCGCCGGAGGAAGCCGTCAAGGCGCTCGTCAAGGCCGCGCACGAGGGCGGCGCGCCCGACAACGTGTCGGTCGTCGTCGTCCGAAAGCCCGTCTCGCAAGGCAGGAAGGCGCCCGCGTGAAGCTCCTCGCCGGCACGAGCGGATTCAGCTACGACGGCTGGACGGGGACGTTCTATCCCGAGGACCTGCCCGCGTCCGGCCGGCTCGCGTACTACGCGACGCAGCTCCCCGCGGTCGAGATCAACAACACGTTCTACCGGATGCCGAAGCCGGAGCTCCTCGCCGGCTGGGCGAAACAGGTCCCCGCCGGGTTCCGGTTCGCGCTCAAGGCCTCGCAGCGCATCACGCACATCAAGCGTCTCAAGGAGGTCGACGGCGAGGTCAAGTTCCTTCTCGGCGCGGCCCGCCAGCTCGGCGACAGGCTCGGGCCCGTCCTCTACGGCCTCCCGCCGAACCTCAAGAAGGACGTCGCGCGCCTCGCGGCGTTCCTCGCCCTCCTCCCGTCCGACGTGAAGGCCGCGTTCGAGTTCCGCAATCCGACATGGCTCGACGCGGAGGTCTTCGCGCTCCTGAAGTCCGCCGGCGCGGCGCTCTGCGTCGCCGACGACGAAAAGGGGACGACGACGCTCGAGGCGACGGCGCCGTGGGGATACCTGAGGCTCCGGCGCGAGGACTACGCCGAAGCCGACCTCGCCGCATGGGCGGAGAAGGTCCGCGCCGCGGGCTGGGAGGAGGCGTACGTCTTCTTCAAGCACGAGGAGGAGGGCGCCGCGCCCGCCCTCGCCCGGCGCTTCTCGGAGCTCTTCTCATGAAAGTCGTCACCTGGAACGTCAACGGGATCCGCGCCCGCGAGCTCCAGTTCCTCGAGCTCCTCGAGACGCACGCTCCGGACGTCGTCTGCCTGCAGGAGCTGAAGGCCGCGCCCGAGCAGATGCCGATCTCGCTCGCGGCGCCCGCGGGCTACACGACGTACTGGCACGGGCACAAAGGCTATTCGGGCGTCGGCCTCCTCCTGAAGACGGCGACGTTCGGCGAGAGCATTGCCTTCTCTCACCCCGACTTCGACCACGAGACGCGCATCGTCGAGGCCGCGACGCCGAAGTTCTCCGTCGCCTCCGTCTACGTTCCGAACGGCGGGAAAGACTTCGCCGCGAAGCTCGCGTTCCTCGAGGCGATGGCCGGCTGGGCGAAGGCGGCGAAGGAATCCGGGAAATCCCTCCTCGTCTGCGGCGACCTGAACGTCGCCCCGACCGATCGCGACGTCCACCCGAAGGAGCGCAAGGCGAACGCGATCGGCCAGCGCCCGGACGAGCGCGCGCTTCTCGCGAAGGTGATCGCCGAGGGCCTCGCGGACGTCGGCCGCGCTCTCGACCCGGACAACGACGACCTCTTCACGTACTGGGCGCCCTGGCGCGACCTCCGCAAGCGGAACATCGGCTGGCGGATCGACTTCGTCCTCGCGAGCGCGGGCCTCGCGAAGACGGCGACGTCCGCGCGCGTCTACCGCGAATTCGGGACGAGCGACCACGCTCCGCTCGTCGTGGATTTCGCCTGACTCCGCGCTTCGACCTCCTCCTCGTCGACGGCGCGCCGCCGCGCCTCGTGGCCTCGTGGGCGGGAGCGCGCGTCGTCGAGCCGTTCGAGACGAGGGGCGGCGCGGCCGGCGAGCGGATGCGCAAGATCATCGCGCTCCACGAGAGCGTCCTGCGCTCCCTCGACGGGCGCTCCTCCGGCCCGCTCCCGAGGGCCGCCGACCTTTTCGCGTACGGCGCGGTCCTCTTCGAAACGCTCTTCCCGGGCGAGGTCCGCCGCCTCTGGGACGCCGCGCGCAGCGCGTCTCCGCGCAGGCTCGAGCTCGTCTTCACGTCCTCCCTCGACTGGATCTCGGACAAGCCGTGGGAGCTCGCGTGGGACCCGTCGCGCCGGCGCTTCCTCTCCGACGACGCCGTCCTCGTGCGCAACGTCTTCGGCGCGATCCCGCCCGAAGCTCCTCCTCCGCGGAGAGGCCCGCTGCGCATCCTCGTCGCCGCCGCGCAGCCGCGCGACGCTGCGCCCGTCTCGGCGGGAGAGGAGACCGCCGCCGTCCGCTCGGCCTTTGCGCCGCTCGTGAAGTCCGGCCACGCCGTGCTCGACGTCCTCAGGGAGCCCACGCCGGCCGGCCTCCACCGGAAGCTCGCGTCCCAACGCATCGACGTCCTCCACTTCGTCGGGCACGGCGCGTGGGACGAGAAGGAGAAAACAGGCGCGCTCCTCCTCGTGGACGCGCGGGGCCGCGGGGCCTGGGTCGAGTCGGACCGCCTGCGCCGCCTCCTCTGCGGCCGCGGCCTCCGGCTCGTCGTCCTGAACGCGTGCGAGACGGGACGCGGCGGCCGCAACGATTTCCTGCGCGGCGTCGCGCCCACGCTCCTCGCGGGCGGCATCCCGGCCGTCGTCGCGAACCAGTACAAGGTGCTCGACTCGTCCGCGACCGCGTTCGCGCGGCATCTCATGTGGTCCCTCGCGCGCGGCCGCGCTCTCGGCGAGGCGGCGCGCGAAGCGCGCGTCGCCGTGTCCGTGGCGCGGACGGCCGGGCCGATGGACTGGGCGGTGCCCGTCGTCTATGCCCGCGACACGTCGCTCGTTCTCTGCCGGCCGGCGCGCCGCTAGCCCGGCGAAGGGTGCCGACACTACCGGGTATGCAGCGATCCGTTGTCCGGGCCGGGCGTCCGCCCGGGGCGCCTCTCGCGCTGATCGTTTTCGCGACGGTGACGGCGATCACGCCCTGCGCGGCGGCGGCCGCTCCCGCCGTCGCGGTCGCCGTCGACCCGAACGCGGACCGCCACCCCGTGAGCCCGCAGATCTACGGCATGAACTACGGGACCGCCGCGCAGATGTCGAAGCTCAAGGTCCCCGTCAGGCGCTGGGGCGGGAACTCCACGACCCGCTACAACTGGGAGACCGACACGAACAACAGCGCGAGCGACTGGTTCTTCACGAACTACGCGGGCAGCGCGGACCCGGCGAGCCTCCCGAACGGCTCGGCCGCGGACGTCTTCATCGACGAGGTCCGCGCCGCGGGCGGCGAGGCGCTCGTCACGGTCCCGCTCATCGGCTGGACGCCGGTCGACCGCGTCCGCCGCTGGGGCTTCTCGGTCGCGAAGTACGGCGCGCAGCAGCAGACGGAGTGCACGGCCAGCGGCTACGCGAGCTGGTGCAATCCCGACGCCGGCAACGGCGTGAAGCCGAACGGCGCGAACGTGACGGGCAACGACCCGGCCGACACCTCGAAGACGATCGACGCGACGTTCGTGACGCGCTGGATGGCCCACCTCGCGGGCCGGACGGGGACCGCGTCCGCCGGCGGCGTGCGCCTCTGGGACCTCGACAACGAGCCGATGCTCTGGAACTCGACGCACCGCGACGTCCACCCCGCCGGGACGACGTATGACGAGCTCTGGTCGAAGACCGCGACGATCGGCGCGGCCGTCAAGGCGCAGGACGCGGGCGCGAAGACGCTCGGGCCGGTCGTCTGGGGCTGGTGCGCTTACTTCTACTCGGGCGCCGACGGCTGCTCTCCCGGCCCCGACCGCGCCGCGCACGGGAACGAGGACTTCCTGCCGTGGTACCTCGACCAGGCGAAAGCGTGGGAGACGGCCCACGGGGCGCGCCTCCTCGACTACCTCGACGTCCACTATTACCCGCAGGCCTCCGGCGTCGCCCTCACGAGCGACGAATCGTCGGCGACGGCGGCGCTCCGGCTCCGGACGCTCAAGAGCCTCTACGACCCGGCGTACCTCGACGAGTCGTGGATCGGCACGGACGTCGGCCAGGCCGTGTACCTGATCCCGCGGATGAAGGCATGGATCGCGGCGCACTATCCCGGCACGAAGCTCTCGATCAGCGAGTACAACTGGGGCTCGGACGACGGGATCAGCGGCGCGCTCGCCCAGGCCGAGGCGCTCGCGATCTTCGGCCGCGAGGGCGTGGACCTCGCGACGCGCTGGGTCGCGCCCGCGGAGGGCACGCGCACCGAGGACGCGTTCCTCCTCTACCGGAACTACGACGGCGCCGGCGCGCAGGTGGCGGGCGACTCTGTCCGCGCGACGAGCGCGAACGTCGACCTCGTGGGTGCGTACGCCGAGCGCGGCGGACCAGGCGGGATGACGCTTTACCTCCTCCTCTTCAACAAGGACACGGCGACGCAGACCGCGAACGTCACGGTCGCCGGCGGCCTCAGCGGGGCCGCGGCCCTCTGGCGCTTCTCCGGCTCCGCGCGGCTCGCGGCGGCGGGCACCGCCGCCCCGTCCGGCGGCGCGCTCTCTCTCGTTCTCCCCGCGCGCTCGGCGACGCTCGCAGTCGTGGCGCTCGCAGGCACGCCTCCGCCGACAGGCACCTCGTTCTACGCGGCGACGCCCTGCCGCGTCCTGGACACGCGCAACGCCGGCGGCTCTCCGCTCTCGGCGAGCGTCCGGCGCGACGTCCTCCTCACGGGCGCCTGCGGGATCCCGGCGGCCGCGAACGCCGTCTCCGCGAACGTCACGGTCACCGGGCAGACCGCCGCGGGAGACCTCATCGCGTTTCCGTCCGACCTCGCCGCGGCGCCCGGCACGACGACGTTGAGCTTCGCCGCGGGCCGGACGCGCGCGAACAACGCGATGCTCCTCCTCGGGCGCGACGGCTCGGGCCTCGTCGCATTCGAGGCCCTGATGCCGTCCGGCACGGTCCACCTGATCGTCGACGTCAACGGGTGGTGGGAGTAGGGCCCTCCAGCGCCGTGCGCGCCGCGTCGATGCGCGACGCACAGGCCTCGAGCGCCGCGGCGGCCGCGGCGACCTGCTTCTGCGCTTCGTCCCACCGCCGCTCCTCGATGGCCTCCCGGACGCCCGGCAGCGTCTTGACGCCGTAGCCCGTGTAGAGACCAGGTGCGTAGACCTGGTGGACGTACCACGGGCGGAGCGGCAGGCCCTCCGGCCGCGTGAGCGCGCGCTCCGTCCCGAGCAGCGCCTCGTCGAGCGCCTTCCGCGCGCCCGGCGCCGGCGGCGCCCCCCCGTCCTTCACGACCTTCGCGTACGCGGCCGCGCTCCCCTTCAACGCCGCGGCGGCGTTCTGGAGCGGCGCGAAGTTCAGGAACGGCACCGGCGGCCTCGCCTTCGGCGCGACGAACGTCTCCTTCGGGTCGGCCGCGAGCTCGAAATTCTTCTCGGCGACGTCGCGGTCGTCCTCCTCGGTCTTCGCGCGCATCTCGTCCGTGAGCGACATGACTTCCTTCAGGTAGCGCGCGACGGTGTCCGCGAGCGGCTCGAAGCCGAACGGGAGCGTCGAGGCGTTCGCCGTCCGGAGGACGACCCGGCCCGCCGTCTTCGAGAGCGTGGTGCCGTACGCGAAATCGGGGTCGCCGAAGCGCGTGAAGTGGTCGAACGAGTCGTACACGGAGTGGTAGGAGCCGCCCGCCGACTCGCCGCCGAAGCCGAGGTTCAGCGACGCGATCCCGAGGTGCTGGAGGAACGGCGAGTAGTCCGATCCCGACCCGAGCGCGGCGAGCCGCACGCCCGCGTGCTCACGCGCCTCCTTCCGGACCTCGGGCGCCCCCTTGACGAGCCGACGCGCCCTCTGCCGTTCGGAGACGCTCACCTTTGTCTCGGGGTCGACGACGTCGCGCGCGACCTCGTCCACGAGCCGCTCGAGCGAATGCGAGCCGCCGGCATTCAGGAAGCCGCGGCCGTTCCCGTCCGTGTTCAGGTAGAGGACGGCCTTGGCCGCGAGCTCTTTCGCGTGCGTCTCGACCCACTCCGTCGAGCCGATCAGGCCGGGCTCCTCACCGTCCCAGGCCGCGTAGACGATCGTCCGCCTAGGGCGCCAGCCGGATTTCAGGAGCGCGCCGAGGGCCTTGGCCTCCGACAGCTCGGCCACGAGGCCGCTGATCGGGTCCTGCGCGCCGTTCACCCACGCGTCGTGGTGGTTGCCGCGGAGGATCCACTCGTCCGGGAGCTCGGTGCCGGGCAGGACGGCGAGGACGTCGCGGACGGGCTCCATCCTCCAGTCGAACGCGACCTTCAGGTGCGCCTTCGCGGGACCGGGGCCGATGTGGTACGTCAGCGGCAGCGCGCCGCGCCACGCCTCGGGCGCGACGGGCCCGCCGAGAGCCTCGAGGAACGGCCTCGCGTCGGCGTAGGAGATCGGCAGGACGGGGATCTTCGTGAGTGTCGCGGCGTCCTTGAGAGCGAGGCGCGGCGCGCCCTCGGTCGCGCCGATCCCGGGCGTGAGCGGATCGCCGGCGTAGACGGGCATGTCCGCGACGGAGCCGCGCTGCGCGCCATTTTCGTTCCGGAACGCCCCTTTCGGATAGACGTCGCCCGCGAAGTAGCCGTCGTCGCGCGGGTCCGAATAGATGAGGCATCCCACGGCGCCGTGCTCGGCCGCGACCTTCGGCTTGATCCCGCGCCACGAGCCGCCGTACCGCGCGAGGACGATCTTCCCCTTGACGTCGATGCCGCGCGACGCGAGCTCCTCGTAGTCCTTCGGGACGCCCGTGTTCACGTAGACGACGTCGGCGGTGACGTCGCCGTCGATCGAATACGCGTTGTAGACCGGGAGCTGCTCCTTCGACTGGCCCGACGTCGCGTCCCCGGCGAGGGCGGGCTCGGCGAGCGACGCCGTGAACGGCGCGGGCGCGACGCGCTCGAGAAGGCGGGTCTTCGGGACCGGGAAGAGGACGGTGAACGTCTCGATGCGCGTCTCGAAGCCGAACGACCGGAAGAGCGACGCGAGGAACTCCGCGTTCTCCTTTCCGTACGGCGACCCGACGTGGTGCGGGCGCGCCGTGAGGCGCTTCATCCACGCGCGCTGGTCGGCCGGGTCGATCGACGCGTCGAACGAGGCCTCGAGCGCGCGCTCGGCCGCGGCTCCTGCCGCGTCGAAGCCGAAAAGCGTGGTCCCGCCGGAAGCGGACGCGGCGGGCCGCGCGGGTGCGAGGGCGAGGGTTCCGGAAAGCAGGAGCCCGAGAACACGGCGGACCGTCGGCATGTCGTCCTCCTCGAAGACCGCGAGGATAGCTCCGCCGCGCTACTCTCCCCTCAATGCGACGCGCCCTCCTCGCCATGCTCGTCTCGGCGGCTTGGGCCGCGCCCGGCCTCCTCGCGCTGGCGCCGCCGCGCGAAATCGCCGTCACGTTCGACGACCTGCCCCTGAACGGCCCCGACGTGCCGTTGCCCGCGCTGCAGGCGATGACCGAGAAGCTCCTCGCGGGCCTCGTGCGGGAGGGCCTCCCGGCGGTCGCGTTCGTGAACGAGTCGAAGCTCTACCGGACAGGCGAGGTCGATGCCCGGATCGCGCTCCTGCGCTCCTGGCGCGACGCGGGTGTCGAGCTCGGGAACCACACGTTCTCGCACCCGTCCCTCCAGACGACGCCGCTCCCCGCGTTCGAGGAGGACGTCGTCCGCGGCGAGACCGTCACGCGGATGCTCCTGAAGGAGCGCGGCGGGACGCTGCGCTGGTTCCGGCACCCGTTCCTCCAGACCGGGCCGACGGCGGAGGCCAGGAAGGCGTTCGAGGAGTTCCTCGTGGCGCGGGGATACAGGGTCGCGCCCGTCACGGTCGACACGAACGACTGGATGTACAACGCCGTCTACGCCGACGCACTCGCGCGCGGGGACGCCGCGGCCGCGGCGCGCGTCCGGGAGGCGTACCTCGCGTCGTACGCGAGGATCCTCGACTTCTTCGAGGATCTCACGCTGCGCGTCTTCGCGCGGCCGATCCGGCACGTCCTTCTCGTCCACGCGAACGTTCTGAACGCGGACACACT
>DATKLW010000171.1:0-12349 GCA_035542215.1 Thermoanaerobaculia bacterium
CGCCGGACGGGAACTTCTACGGCACGACGGCGAGCGGAGGAGCCGCGAACGCGCAGGGCAACGTCATCCGGATCACGCCCGCCGGATCCGTGACGGTCCTCCACGAGTTCAACCACACGCAGGGCGCCGACGACGACGGGATGTGGCCCGTCGCGGGGCTCATCCGCGCGGCCGACGGCAACTTCTACGGCACGACGCGAGCTGGCGGGGCGAACAGCCTGGGCAACGTCTTTCGGATCGGCTCCGCCGGCGCCTACGCCACCATCCACAGCTTCTCGGGAGGCGACGGAAACGCGCCTTACGGAAACCTCCTCCAGGGCGCCGACGGAAAGCTCTACGGCACCACTTACGGCGGCGGCGCCTACGGCCACGGGACGGTCTTCAGCATCGACACCACCGGAACCGGCTTTACCACGCTTCACAGCCTGACCCTCGAGGAGGGCTCGGGACCCGTCGGCGGGCTGATCCAGGCGACGGACGGGAAGCTCTACGGCGTCACGGACGCCGGCGGTCCGGGAAAAGCGGGCGTCGTCTTCAGGCTGACGCTCCCGGGCTGCACCCCGCCCTCGCCGCCGACCGCCGGCAACAACGGACCGGTCTGCGCGGGAAGCTCGTTGCAGCTCACCGCGTCGACCATCGCCGGCGCCGCCTACGCATGGACCGGTCCCAACGGCTTTTCCTCGACGCTCCAGAACCCTTCGATTGCGTCGGCGACGGCCGCCGCTTCAGGCACGTACAGCGTGACAGCCACCGTCGCCGGATGCACGTCGGCGCCGGCGACGACCGTCGCGACGGTCATCGCCAGCTGCGTTGCTTCGAAGTTCTATCCGCTGACACCTTGCCGGATCGCCGACACGCGGAACGCCGTCGGCCCGCTCGGCGGGCCGGCGCTGTCGGCGGGGGCGTCCCGGACGTTCCCCGTGACGGGCACGTGCAGCGTCCCGTCCACCGCGCGCGCGCTGTCCCTCAACGTCACGGTGACGGGAGCGACCGTGGCCGGCGACCTCAAGCTCTACGCGGACGGCGCGGCCGTCCCCGTGTCGACGGCGCTCAGCTATCGCCCGACCGTAGCGCGGGCGAACAACGCGTTCGCGGCGCCGTCCGCTTCCGGCGGCCTCGCCGTCTACTGCTCCCAGCCGAGCGGGACGGTTCAGCTCATCCTCGACGTGAACGGGTACTTCCAGTGAACGCCGGCCGGGCGAGCCGCGCGTAGATCGCGTTCCCGACCGGGACGGCGACGAACGCGAGCGCGAGGCCCGCGAGGACGTCCGCGACGTAGTGGTACCGGCAGTAGACCGTCGCCGCGACGAGGCCGATCGCGAACGGCAGGAAGCACCAGAACGTCTTTTTCGACCGACGCGCCGCCTCGAGGAGCACGGCCGTCACGACCATCGTGTGCCCGGACGGGAAGCAGTCGCGCTTGTTGCTCTCGAGCGTGTTCAGCGTGTCGTCGATGACGCGCGACACGGCGCCGCGCGGCAGCGGCCCGGCGTGGGCCACTGTGAAGCGCGGGCCGACCGCGGGGACGAGAAAGTAGCCCACGTAGCTCACGAAGAAGACGAAAACCATCGTGAACGCGTAGCGCGGGAAGTCGCGTTTGCCTTCCGGGCGTGCCCGGTCGTCGAGAAGGACGAGCGTCCCGAGGACGATCGGGTGGAAGTAGTAGAGCGAGTAGAAGACCGTCAGGACGTCGGACAGGAACGGCGTCGCGAAGCGCTCGAGCGCGACCGTCGGGTCGGTCCCGGTCAGCCACCGGTCGAACGCGATGAGGTGAGCGTCCCTGTCGACGGGGTTGACGGCCCGGATGAGCGGCCCGAGCCCGTCGAAGATCACGACGATGCAGACGATGACGTAGTAATCCAGGAGGATCTGAAGATTCTTAGAAGGGCTCGGATTGCGGCCGCGAAGCCATGCGGCGACGGCGGGGACGACGGCAACCAGCCCCATTCTCAGAAGAACTCCCCGGTTCTCCAGCGCCCCGAACCGCGCCAGCCCGGCCGCGAGGAGAAGGAGGGCGAACCCGGTCGTCAGGGCGTCGACGGGCTTCCAGCGCACCGGCGCGTTCTAACACACGAACCTATAATGTTCCCGTGCGCAGCGCCGCGATCCTCCTTCTGTCCGGCGCGCTCTCGGCGTCGGCGGCGCCGGCGCCCCCGGCCGCCGGGACGGTCGTCGTCGCGGACCTGAACACCGAGATCCATGCCGTCAGCGCCGCATTCGTCTCGCGCGTCCTGAAAGACGCCGAAAAGGCGGGTGCGCCGTTCGTCGTCTTCAGGATCGACACGCCCGGCGGGCGACTCGATTCGACGCGCACGATCACGCAGGCGATCCTCGCGTCGCCCGCGCCGGTCGTGGGCTGGGTGGCGCCGCCCGGAGCCCAGGCGGCGTCGGCCGGATTCATCATCCTGATGGCGTGCGACGTCGCCGCGATGGCCCCGGGCACGAACGCCGGGGCCGCATCGCCCGTCGGCGGCGCGGGGGAGGACCTCGGGAAGACGCTCGCGAAGAAGGCGGGCGAGGACGTCTCGGCGCTGCTCCGCTCCGTCACGGAGCCGCGCGGCCGTCCCGTGGACGACGCCGTCAAGGCCGTGAGCGACGCCGCGTCGTATTCCGAGACCGAAGCGCTGAAACGCAAGCTCGTCGAGATCGTCGCCCGCGACGAGAAGGACCTTCTCAAGCAGCTCGACGGCCGGACCGTCAAGCGCGTCGGCAAGCCCGACGTCGTCCTGAAAACGGCGGGCCTCTCGACGGTCGCGGTCGTGATGACGCGCCGCGAGCGAATCCTCGGCGTCCTCGCGAGCCCGGGCCTCGCGGGCATCCTCTTCCTGATC
Source organism: Thermoanaerobaculia bacterium (assembly GCA_035542215.1). Classification (GTDB taxonomy): domain Bacteria; phylum Acidobacteriota; class Thermoanaerobaculia; order UBA5066; family UBA5066; genus Fen-183. The sequence goes on from DATKLW010000171.1 coordinate 2,832, forward strand.
GGCCTCGTCGGGCTCTACTCGGAGCTCTCCCACCCCGGCGGCATCCTGCCGGGCGTCCTCGGAGCCATCGCGCTCCTCCTCGCGCTCTTCGCGATGTCGGTCCTGCCCGTGAACGCGGCGGGTGTCGCGCTTCTCCTCGTCGGGGCGCTCTTTTTCTTCCTCGAGGTGAAGCTCGCTTCGCACGGCGTCCTCGCGATCGGGGGCGCCGCGGCGATCGTCTTCGGCGCGATCCTGCTGTTCCCGGAGCAGGCGGGGGCCCCGCGCGGCGAGTTCGCGGTCCTCGTCGCGGCCGCCGTCGCGACGGCTGCGATCCTCGCGATCCTCTCGTTCAAGGCCCTGGCGATGAAGAGCCTGCCCCAGCGCACGGGCGCCGGCGCCCTCGTCGGCCAGGTCGTCTCCGCGCGCTCTCCCATCGCGCCGGTCGGCAAGGTGTTCGCCGACGGCGACCTGTGGGAGGCGCATTCCGACGTCCCCGTAGCCGCCGGCGACCTCGTCGAGATCGTCGGCATCGAAGGCCTCGCGCTCGTCGTGAGGCCGGCCCGCAAGGCGGGCCAGGAGTCCGGATGAACAACTTCGCTTTCATCGTCCCGGTCATCTTCGTGGCGATCGTCTTCATCTCGAAGTGGATCAACGTCCTCAACGAGTACGAGCGGGCCGTCACGTTCTGGCTCGGCCGCCTCTCGCCGCAGCCCAAGGGCCCGGGTCTCACGTTCATCTTCTGGCCGTTCGAGACCATGATCCGGATCTCCCTCCGCACGGTCGTCCTCGACGTGCCGCCCCAGGACGTCATCACGCGCGACAACGTGTCCGTGAAGGTCAACGCGGTCGTCTACTTCCACGTCATGGACGCGTCGAAGGCGGTCGTCAAGGTCGAGAACTACCTCTACGCGACGTCGCAGCTCTCGCAGACGACGCTGCGGTCGATCCTCGGCCAGGCGACGCTCGACGAGCTCCTCTCCTCGCGCGACAAGCTGAACGAGAGCCTCCAGGAGATCCTCGACAAGCACACGGACCCGTGGGGCATCAAGGTCACGATGGTCGAGCTGAAAGCCGTGGACCTGCCGATCGAGATGCAGCGCGCGATGGCGAAGCAGGCCGAAGCCGAGCGCGAGAAGCGCGCGAAGATCATCCACGCGGCCGGCGAATTCGAGGCCAGCAAGCAGCTCTCGGAGGCCGCCGAGATCATCGGCCGCGAGCCCGCGACGCTGCAGCTCCGGTACCTCCAGACGCTCACGGAGATCGCCTCGGAGAAGAACTCCACGATCATCTTCCCGCTCCCGATGGACCTGATCAACGCGTTCCTCAAGAAGGACAAGGCCTGATGGCGGGGCTCGGTCTCGACGACCGACCAGAGGAGGCCCAGAGCGCCGCGCCCGTCCACTACCAGATTTCGATCACCGGGCGGCAGGCGGGGTTCTTCTTCATGGCGCTCCTCGCCGCCCTCGGTCTCTCGTTCTTTTTCGGGATGAAGACGGGCGCGGCTGCCCGCAAGGGGCCGGGCGGCGCCGCGGCGATCATCGCGTCCGCCTCGGACATCCCCGTTCCGACGCTCGCGCCGGCCGAAGGGCTGCGCGAGGAGAAAAAGCCCGACGACGCGCTCGGCATCAAACCCGAGGAAAAGAAGGCCGCAGCGGCCGAGGAGAGAGAAGCCCGGGAGACCCGGGATGCGAAGAAGGCCGCCGACCCCGCCCCGGCGCCCGCCCCGGCGGCGGCGCCCCCGACTCCGGCGCCGACGGCCGCGCCGACGCCGGCTCCGAAGCCCACGGCGAAGCCCGCGCCGAAGCCCGCGCCGAAGGGCCCGTTCTACGTGCAGGTCCTCGCGACGAAGGACGCCGCGCGCGCGGACGAGCTCGCCAAGCGGCTCAGGAGCGAGGGCTTCTCAGCGGACGTCGCCGCGATCCCTGCCAAGCCGGGCTGGTTCCGCGTCCACGTCGGGCCGATCAAGGACCGCGCAAAGGCCGAGGCGCTCGCGAAGAAGATCAAGGCCTCCGACAAGCAGATCAAGAACGTCCCGCTCGTGGTGCCGTGAGCCGCCCTCTGCCCGTCCGCGGCGAGCCGGCGCTTCCTCCGTGGATCCGCGAGAAGAAGCTGCGCCTCGACGATCTGCACGCGCTCAAGGCGCGGATGAGGCTCGGCAGGCTCTCGACCGTGTGCGAAGAGGCGCGCTGCCCGAACCGGACGGAGTGCTTCGAGCGGAAGACGGCGACGTTCCTGATCGCGGGCGACATCTGCACGCGCGCGTGCGGCTTCTGCCACATCACGTCCGGAAGGCCCGCTCCGCTCGACCCGCTCGAGCCGGCGAACCTCGCGGCGGCCGCGCGGGACATGGGCCTCGCGCACGTCGTCGTCACGTCCGTGGACCGCGACGACCTTGCGGACGGCGGCTCGGCCCACTGGGCCGCCGTCGTCCGCGCGCTCAAGGCGGACGACGCGGCGCGGACGGTCGAGGTGCTGACGCCGGACTTCCAGGGCGTCGCGGAGCAGATCGACCGCGTCGCGGACGCCGGCCCGGACGTCTACAACCACAACGTCGAGACCGTGCCGCGGCTCTACGACGCCGTGCGCCCGAAGTCCGACTTCCGGCGCTCCGTCGACCTCCTCGCGCGCGTGAAGGCGCGGCACCCCGCGATGACGGCGAAGTCGGGCCTCATGCTCGGCCTCGGCGAGACGGACGGCGAAGTGCTGGACGTCTTCCGCGCGCTCCGGGACGCCGGCGTCGACGTCGTGACGGTGGGGCAGTACCTCCGCCCGAGCGCGTGGAACCTGCCGGTCGTCGAGTACGCGACGCCCGAGCGCTTCGCGGCGCTGGAGAAGGGCGGGATGGAGATGGGCTTTTCGGCTGTCTTCGCCGGGCCCTTCGTGCGTTCGAGCTATCGCGCGGAAGAGCTTCTTAGAAAGTGAATATGAGGAGTCGCTCGTGCGCCGCCTGGCGCAGCGCGGCGCGGCCGGCGCATGCCATCTTTCTTACCGTCTAAGAGAATCCCCCGTCTTCTCTTCTCTCTCGCCTCCGGCGTGCTCCTGGCCCTCTGCTTCCCGAACTTCTCGATCCTCCCGCTCCTGCCCGTCGCGCTGATCCCGCTCCTCGCCGCGCTCGACGGTCTCCCGTGGCGCCGGGCGTTCCTGCCCGGGTTCGTCTTCGGCGCGGTGTTCTGGCTCGTCACGATCCCGTGGATCGCGTACACGGTCCACCGGTTCGGCGGCGTCGGGACGCTCGTCGCGGGGCTCGCGCTCGCGATCACCGCCGCGATCTGCGCGGTTCCGTTCGGCCTCATGGCGTCGCTTTACGCGGCCGTGCGGCCCCGCTCGGGCCCTGGCGTCGTCTTCGCCTTCGGGGCGGCATGGGCGCTCCAGGAGGGATTCCGGACGCACGTCTGGATCTTCGGCGGCTTCCCGTGGAACCTTCTCGCGAACCCGCTCGCGGACGCACCGGTCCTGCTCGGGACGACGGCGATCGGCGGCGTTTTCTTCACGTCGTTCCTCATCGCCGCTCTCAATGCGGCGCTCTTCGTCGCGCTCACGCGTCCGTCTCGCGAGGCGCGCCTTCTTTGGCTCCTCGGGGCTGCGATCGGCGCCCTCGGCGCGGCCGGCCTGCGGCCGCCCCGGCCGGAACCGCCCGTCGAGGCCCTCAAGGTCGGCGTCGTCCAGCCGAACGTCGAGCAGGACATCCGCTGGGACCGGGCGACCGCCGATCGGATCCAGGCCGATCTCGAGGACCAGACGCGAGCCCTCTGCCGGCTCGAGCGCCCGGTCCTCGTCCTGTGGCCCGAGAGCGCGTCGCCGTACTCGTGGTCGTTCAACGCCCAGTACCGCGACCGCGTCCTGTCCCTGTGCCGGGAGCTGGACGTCGCGATCCTCATGAGCACGGCGTGGTCGGACGCGCCGGGCGAGGAGAACGCTCCGTACTACAACGCGGCGCTCCTCGTCACGAAGGACGGCCCGGTCCTCCCCCCGTACTTCAAACAGCGCCTCGTGCCGTTCGGGGAGTACGTCCCGCTCGCGCCGATCCTGCGCAGGATCAAGCCGATCAGCCGCGCGGTGCCCGGAGGGTTCACGCCTGGCGCCTCGACGGTCCTCCTGAGGCTCGGGAACTGGTCCCTCGGCGGGGCCGTCTGCTACGAAGTCGTCTACCCGTGGATCGCGCGCGCGGAGACCCGCGCGGGCGCCGACGTCCTCTTCACGCTGACGAACGACGCCTGGTACGGCAAGGCGGGCGCCCAGCGGCAGCACTGGCAGGCGGCGGTCCTGCGCGCCGTGGAGACAGGTCGTCCGCTCGTGCGCGCGGCCGTCACGGGGATCAGCGGCGTCGTCGAGCCGGACGGGCGCGTCCTCGTGTCGCTGCCGGCCGGGCGGAGGGGCGCGTTCTCGGCGCCCGTGTTCCGCGCGCGCACGACTGCGCCGGCGGTCGCCGCCGGCGACGCAGTCCTCTGGGTTTGCGCGGCCGGCCTTCTCGCCGGTATCCTGCGCGCGCGGTTCCCCTCGCCCCGGGGCTCCGTGGCGTCCGCGTCCCCCGCGCCGCCGAGAGGAAACACGTGAACGAAGAACGCATTGAGCGACTGCTCGAACTCGCGTCGTCCGTGAGCTCCCTCCGGGGCTATCTTTGACGTCCGCCAGGCGGACCGCGAGAAAGCCGAGCTGGAGCGGAAGACGGGCGAGCCCGGGTTCTGGTCGAACGCCCTCGAAGCCCAGGACACGCTCCGGAAGCTGAAGCGCGCCGAGCGCATCCTCGCCGACGACAAGGACCTCAAGGAACGGCAGGAGGAGCTCGAGATCCTCGTGGAGTTCCTGAGGTCGGGCGAGGCCGTCGAGAAGGACGCCGACGTGGCGATCGCCACGGTCGGGCCGTGGGCGCGCACGAAGGAGCTGACCTTCAAGCTCACGAACGACGAGGACCCGATGCCCGCGATCGTCGAGATCCACGCGGGCGCCGGCGGCACGGAGGCCCAGGACTGGGCCGACATGCTCATGCGCATGTACCTGCGCTACGGCGAGCGCAAGGGCTGGAAGACGGACGTCCTCGAGGTCACGTACGCGGACGACGCCGGGATCAAGACGGCGACGCTGCGCTTCGAAGGGGAATACGCGTACGGGCACCTCAAGGCCGAGCGCGGCGTCCACCGGCTCGTGCGGATCTCGCCGTTCGACGCCGCGGCACGCCGGCACACGTCGTTCGCGGCCGTTTACGTCTCGCCCGAGATCGACGACGCCGTAGAAATCGAGTTGAACGACAAGGACCTCAAGATCGACACGTTCCGCGCGGGCGGCAAGGGCGGCCAGCACGTCAACAAGACCGAGTCGGCCATCCGGATCACGCACCTCCCGAGCGGCCTTGTCGTCCAGTGCCAGAACGAGCGGTCGCAGCACAAGAACAAGGCCTCGGCGATGAAGGTCCTGCGCTCGCGCCTCTACCAGATCGCGCTCGAGGAGCGGCAGGCGAAGAACGACGCGCGCGCGGGCACGAAGATGGAGATCGGCTTCGGGTCGCAGATCCGGTCCTACGTCCTCGCGCCGTACCGGCTCATCAAGGACCACCGAACGAATTTCGAGGTCGGGGACGTGGACCGCGTCCTCGACGGCGACCTCGACGGATTCATCGAGGCCTTCCTGCAGACGATGGTCAAGAAGGGCGAAAAGGCCGCCACGGACCGCCCGGGCTTCAACGCGGTCGAACCGGCGTGAGCGGCGACGAAAGCCGGGGCGGCGGCGCCCCCCGCACCTGGATCGAGGACGTGCGGGCGCGGCTCCTCCGGGACTGGCCCGAGCGCACCGTCGAGCTCGAACGCGAGCCCGGCGCAGGCCCCGTCCGCCCGGCGGCCGTCCTGATCCCGCTCTACGTGCGCGACAAGGCGCTCTGGACGCTCTTCACGAAGCGGACGGACACGGTCGAGCACCACAAGGGGCAGATCTCGTTCCCCGGCGGCACGAAGGACGGGATGGACGCGAACCTGTGGGAGACCGCGATCCGCGAGACCGAGGAGGAGATCGGGGTGCCGCGCGCGGGCGTGAAGATCCTCGGCGCTCTCCCGAAGCTCGTGACCGTGACCGACTTCGAGATCTCGCCGTTCGTCGGCGCGATCCCGTACCCGACGGCGTTCGCGCCGCACGCTCCGGAGGTCGAGTCGATCATCGAGGTGCCGGTGTCGTACCTCCTCGATCCGATGGTCGTCGAGACGCGCCCCGTCAAGTGGAAGGGCCGCGACGTCGCGACGCTCGTCTACCACTACCGGGGCCACGCGATCTGGGGCGCGACGGCCCGCATCCTCGCGGACTTCCTGACGGCGCTGCGCGGCGACACGGACCCCGCGACGTAGAATCTCTCTCAACGACAGTGACGCTCGCGGCCGGAACCCGCCTCGGCCCGTACGAGATCCTCGCGCTCCTCGGGGCAGGGGGAATGGGAGAGGTCTACCGGGCCAGAGATACGAGGCTGGCGAGGGATGTCGCGGTCAAGGTGCTGCCGGAGAATTTCCTAGAAGGTGAAGAAAGAAGACGGCGGTTCGAGAGGGAGGCGAGGCTCCTCGCAGCGCTCAACCATCCGTCGATCGCCGCCATCTACTCATTCGAGGAAATCCACGGTTCTCCCGGCTCTGCCGCATCCGCCCCTCGCCACGTCCTCGTCATGGAGCTCGTCGAGGGGCAGACGCTTCGGAAGGCGCTCGCGGGCGGGGCCCTGCCGCCGAAGAGGCTCGTCGCAATCGCGGCGCAGGTGGCGGACGGGCTCGCGAAGGCGCACGAGAGCGGGATCGTCCACCGCGACCTCAAACCCGAGAACGTCATGGTGACGAAGGACGGGGGCGTGAAGATCCTCGACTTCGGCCTCGCGAAACTCACGCAGCCGACGGACGCGAGCGGAGAGCTCACGCAGTCGCCGACGATTTCGGCGGCGACGAGCGCGGGCGTCGTCCTCGGGACCGTGCCGTACCTTTCGCCCGAGCAGGCGCGGGGCGAGGCAGTGAACTTCCGGTCGGACCAGTTCGCGTTCGGGTCGATGCTCTACGAGATGATGACGGGAGTGCGGGTGTTCGCGCGGGCCTCGGCGCCGGAGACGATGGCGGCGATCATTCGCGACGAGCCGGAGCCGCTCGCGTCGGCGGCACCAACGACGCCCGTTCCCCTGCGCTGGATCGTGGAGCGCTGTCTTGCCAAGGATCCGGAAGAACGCTACGCCTCGACCCGGGACCTCGCGCGGGACCTCGCGCGCCTGAGGGATGGGTTCACCGATGCCAGCCTCTCCGGCGCCGCGATCGCTCCCGCGGCCCGCGGAGGCGCTCGACGCTTCTGGGCCGCGGCCGCCGCTGCCGGAGTTCTCGCGGCCGGAGTCCTGATCGGCCTCATGGCGTCGAGGAAACCGGCCGACGGTCCACCGCTCTGGCGGCCGCTGACGTTCCGGCGCGGATCCATAGGAGGCGCCCGCTTCGCGCCGGACGGGAAAACGGTCGTCTACGCCGCCGCGTGGCTGGGGCGGCCCGTCCAGCTCTTCACGACGCGTCTCGACAGCACGGAATCGACGGCACTTCCGCTGCCGAGCGCGAACCTCGCCTCCGTGTCGCCGAAGGGCGTCCTCGCGATCGTGCTGCCGCGCGAGTCGTCGGGAGTCGTCGCCGAGGTGTCGCTCGCCGGCGGGGCCCCTCGCGAGCTCGTCGAGGGGGCCTTGTTCGACGTCGCGTTCAAGCCGGCCGTCGCGGACTGGTCGCCCACCGGGGACGGGCTCGCGGTCGTGAGAGAGGGCCAGCTGGAGTTCCCGGTCGGAAAGGTCCTCGTGCCCGCGAGCGTCGGCGCCCGGGTCACGGCCGCACGGTTTTCGCCGGACGGGTCGCGGATCGCCTTCGCGCTGCTCAAGGGTCCGCGCGTTTCCATCTGGGTCGCGGATCGCAGTGGGAAGACGACGATGCTCTGCGACGGCTTCGACATCGTGACGACGCTCGCCTGGCATCCGAGAACGGGCGAGATCTGGTTCTCCTCCCGCGAGCGAGGATCCCGCTTCGGCGTCGTCGAAATTCAGGCGGTCTCGCCGTCGGGGAAAAGACGCGTGGTCGCGCGTACGCCGACGCTCCTCACGGTCGAGGACATCACGCCCGGTGGAGGCGTCCTCGTCCGAAGCGACGACTGGCCGACCACGATGACGTGCCTTCCTCCGGGGGCGACGCGCGAAGTGGACGTGAGCTGGCTGGATTTCTCGACGGGCGCCGACCTTTCCGCCGACGGCCGGGACCTCCTCTTCACCGAGGGCGGCGCCGCCGAGGGATCGCAGGGTGGCGTCTACATGCGGAAGACGGACGGCTCGTCGCCCGCGGTCCGTCTCGCGGACGGCGACGCTCAGAGCTTGTCGCCGGACAAGAAGTGGTTCACGCAAGTCACGCCGGAGAAGATCGCGCTCCTGCCGACCGGGGCGGGCGAGCCGAAGACGATCCGGATCGATGGCCTCGAATTCATCGCGGCCGCCTTCTTTCCCGACGGCAAACGGCTGCTCGTGCAGGCGCGGTCGGGTGGCAAGCTCTCGCGCCTCTACGTCCAGGACCTCGCGGGCGGCCCTCCCCGCCCGTTGACCTCGGAGGGGTTCGGCTTCGATGGCTTGTCGGGGGACGGGAAGCAGGTTGTCGCCGAGCACCGGGACGGACCCGTCGTCGGTTCCGTGATCGTCTCCGTGGAGGGCGGCGAGCCTCGAAAGGTCCCCGGCCTCCTGCCCGGCGACTCCATCCTCCGGTTCGACGCGACCGGAAACGGCCTCTTCGTGCTTCGTGCGGGAATGCCGGCGAGAATCGACAGGCTCGAAGTCCGGACGGGGCGGCGCGTCCTCTGGAAGGAGATCACGCTGGCGGACCCGACGGGAGTGACGGACATGTACAGCGTGCAGATCACGCCCGACGGCGCGAGCTACTGTTACGCCTTCATGCGCAACCTTTCGAGGCTCTACTATGTCGAAGGGCTGCGTTAGGAGGAGGCGCTCTTGACGAACGCCGCGTCGGCCGCGGCCTTGTCGCGGTTCGCCTTGTAGAGCGGCACGGCGGAGTCGCGCGAGATCGCCTTGTCGAAGAAGATGACCGCCTCGTCGTACCGGCCGCGCTCCATCGCGATCGCGCCGGCCTCGTTCCAGAGCTCGGGCGCGTCGAGCACGAGCGACTTCTCGAGCGAGTCGGCGGCGTCCTTCAGGGCGCCCGTCGTGCGGAGGGCGCGGGCGAGCGCCCAGGCCGCGTCGACGCTCTGCGGCGCCCGGAGGACGGCCTTTCTCAGCGGCTCGATCGCGTCGGCCGCCTGCCCGCGCTCGAGGAGGAGGCCGCCGAGGCCCGTGAGGGCCGGGGCGTAGTCGGGGTCGGAGCGGATCGCCTCGCGGTATTCCTTCTCGGCCTCCTTCCAGAGGCCCTTCCGGCGCAGGACGGCGGCGAGATTCGCGCGGACGATCTCGCGGTCCGGCTCGGCCGCCGCCGCCTTCGTGAGAGGCTCGAGCGCGGCGTCGAGGTCCTTCGCCTGAAGGAGGAGCGACGCGTACTCGGTGAGGATCGAAGCGTCCTTTGGCGCCGCCG
>DATKLW010000172.1:0-6486 GCA_035542215.1 Thermoanaerobaculia bacterium
AAGGCGGCCGGCCTCGGCGGCGTGGGCCGCGCTCTCGTCCGGCTCGCCGGAAGCGGGAGCTAGCGGCCGGCCGGAAAGTGCGCGGCGAGCTCGCGGCCCGCCGCCTCGATCCCGTGAACGAGCCCGCCCGTGAAGTCGCCGGCGCGGAACCTCGTCTCGATCGCGGCGGCGACTTCCTTCCAGAAGTTCTCCCCGACGCGTTCGTGGATCGCCGTGTCGCCCCACACGAGGAACGTCCGGTGCGCCGGGTCGACGAGAATCAGGACGCCGTTGCGCTCCTTCGTGCGCGTCATCCCGAGGCGCTCGGCCGCGTGCACGACGGCCTTCTCGAGCCCGCCCCGGAGGCGCGGGAGGACGGCGACGCGAATTTCGCCGGTCGTCTCTCGCTCCGCGGCGCGGATCGCCGTCTCGAGGGCGCCGACGTCGAGCCGCGCGAGGAACTCCTTCTGGTGCCTGCGAAAGACGAGTGCCATGTTCACCAGCTCCCCGAGGCGCCGCCGCCTCCGAAGCTCCCGCCGCCGCCCGAGAACCCGCCGCCCGAGCCGCCGCCGCCGCCCCCTCCGAAGAGGCCGCCGATGACGGCTTCGGCGAGGTTCACGCCGATCCAGAGGAGGACGGCTTTCGGGTCGGTCACGAGCATGTAGAGGAAGAACGAGACGAGGAAGAGAAGGACGAGGCCGATCACGACCCCGAGAACGAGCGGCGCGGGGTCTTCGTCCTGCCCGCCGCCGATCGTCTTGAGCGGGTGCTTCCACTCGACCCATGGCGGCGGCGTCTTCCCGCCCGCGAGCATCCCGAGCTCGGCGACGGCGCGCGCGAGCGTCCGCGGGTACGTCGCGTTCGTCATCGCCTTCTGGACCTCGGCGCGCAGCCGGTTCCGCTGGTCGTCGGGGAAGAGGTCCTTCAGGCCCTCGGGGACGGCGATCTGGGCGGAGAAGTCGGACCGGAAGGCGGCGAGGATGATGCGGTCCGGCCACGCGGCCGCGAGTTTCGCGACCCGCTGCTGCGGCGAATCCATGCCCTTCGCGGGGTTCAGGACGAGGACGATCGGGCGCCCCGGAGCGGAGGCGCGCCGGACGGCCTCCTCGAGCGCGGGCGTCGCGGACGCGTCCGCGAAGTCCGGGTTGCCGTACACCGGCCCGCCCGGCTCGGCGGGCACGGGAGGCGAGTCGAGCCACGACGTCGACTCGGCCCCCGAGAGACTCTCCCCGATCCGGTCGATCACGCGGGAGAGCGCGCCCTCGGCGTCCGGCCCGAAAACCGCCTCGAGGTCGGGCCCGAGGCCCTCGAGCGCCGCCTCGGTCGTCGCGGGAGCGCCCTGCCCGAGCAGGACGAGCGCTTTCTTCTCGTCCGTGAAAGCGAAGACCGTCGCGAGGCCGTCGTACACCTCGCGGTCCTTCATCTTCCAGCGCCGGTAGAGCTCCTGCGCCGCGGAGGGCGGCGGGGCGCCGTTCGCGCTCTTCAGCGTGTAGACGTAGACGCGGACGAAGGGGTGGGTTTCCGTGAAGTGCTTGAGCTTCGAGGCGAGCCGCGCATTGGCTTCGTCGCGAAGGAAGCGGGCGTTGTCCGTGACGTACGCGTCCGGTGCGGGAGGGAGCGCCGTAAAGATCTGCGGGACGTCGGCGCCGTCCGCGGCCCGCGCCTCCGCGGCGAGCAAGCCGAAGGCCAGGAGAAGCGAAGCCCCCGCGATCCGTGCTTTCACTCGGTGCATCTTACGGTGGCGGGGAAAACGCCGCCTAGCGGAACGTGACGAGCCCGCCGCCGATCCGCGTCAGGTGAGCGTGATCGTTGAACGCGCGGAGGTGAAGCCCGTCCACGCCCGCTTCGAGCGTCGTGACGCTCGCGTTCGCGAGGCGAAACGCGTTGGCGAAGACGCCCGAGGCGTCGCGAGCGGCGAGGTGCGCGCGGCAGGCGGCCGAGATCGGCCCGCCCGACGTGAAGACGAGGACCGACCCGCCGGGCCCGCCCGCGAGGCGTTCGAGCGCGGTGTCCACGCGGGCGAGAAAGCCGGGCCATGTTTCGCGGTAGTCCGCGTCGTGCGCTCCGCCCGTCCAGCGCGCGACGGCGGCGAGAAACGCGCGCTCGAAGGCGTCGGGCCGGCCGGTGGCGACGAGGTCGCGGTGGAGCGCGGTGTGGTCCGCCCAGCGCGGCTCGAAGATGCGGAGGACCTCCTCGTGGTCGAACTCGTTCCATGCGGCGTCCTCGGCCACGGGCGCGTCGAGGCCCATCGCCTCGAGAAACGTCGAGGCCGTGTCGCGCTGACGGCGCATCGCGCCCGTGACGACGCTGCGCACCGGACCGGTGCGCCCGCGCAGCGCCTCGCCGGCGACGCGCGCCTGACGGCGACCGGTCTCCGAGAGGACGTCGTAGTCGGCGGCGCCGAACGAGGCCTGGCCGTGCCTCACGAGGAAGAGCGTCGTTGCCATGCGCCGCGGATTATGGGAGACGGGCTTTGCGCGCGGCGCATGCCCGGCGCACACTCCCGCCGCATGTCCGGCATCACGATCGGCGAGGCGACGGCGGACGAGCGCCTGTGGGCGGGCCGCCTCATGGCGTCGAGCGAACCCTGGATCACGCTCGGCCGCGGCGAGGACGCCTGCCGCGCCGCCTCCGTCGACCCTGACTACGTCGTTCTCGTCGCGCGGGAGGGCGGGACGCCGCTCGGCTTCGCGCGCCTCCACCCGCGCGGAGTCGCGGGCTCTCCGTACCTCGCTTCGATCGCCGTGGCCGCTCCGGCCCGCTCGAAAGGCGTCGGCGCGGCCCTCCTCGACGCCGCCGAGGCGCGGTTCCCCGGCGCGCGCTGGATGTTCCTGTGCGTTTCCTCTTTCAACGAGCGGGCGCGCGTGCTCTACGAGCGCAGCGGCTACCGGGCGGTGGGGGAGCTGCCGGACTACGTCGTGGACGGTCTCGCCGAGGTCCTGATGGTCAAGAGGCTCGCGTGAAGAGCGGCACGCTCGTCGCGCTCCTCGCCGTGACGGCGACCGCGAGCTATCTCAGCCGCGTGAACGTCTCCGTCGCGGGCGCGCTCATGATGAAGGAGCTTGCGCTCGATCAGATCCGGATGGGCCGCGTCTTCAGCGCGTTTCTCCTCGGCTACGCCCTCTGCCAGATCCCGGCGGGCATGCTCGCGGACCGCTTCGGGGCCCGCCGCGTCCTCGGAATCGCCGCGCTTTCGTGGGTCGCGGCGACGGCGCTCATGGCGATCTCGCCGGCGGCCGCGGCGCTGCCCGTTCTCCTCGGGGCGCGCCTCCTTCTCGGGATCGGCGAGGCGCCCACGTTTCCCGCGGCCGCGCAGGCCGTCTCGCGCCACGTCCCCGCGGACGCGCGCGGGCGGGCGAACGGGTTCGTGATCGCCGCGATCGGCCTCGGCTCGGCGATCGCGCCGCCGCTCGTCGGGGCCGTCATGGTCCGCTTCGGCTGGCGCGCGGCGCTCGCCGCCTCCTCGCTGCCGGCGCTCGCCGTCGCCCTCGTATGGCTCTCCGTCCGCGCGATGCCGCCGGTCGTCGCCGGCGCGGACGCGGCGCCGTCGCCGGCGTCCCCGTTGTCGCCCACGGGAGGTCGGAGCCTCCGGACGCCGTCTTTCGTGCTTCTCACGGCGAGTTACACGCTCCAGGGCTACGTCGGCTACATCTTCGTCTTCTGGTTCTACCTCTACCTCGTCGACGTGCGGAAATTCGACCTCCTGCGCGGCGCCCTCTGGGCGAGCCTGCCGTGGCTCCTCTCGATCGTCTCGATCCCGCTCGGCGGCGCCGTGTCGGACGCGCTCGTGAAGAGGCTCGGGTCCGCGACGGGCCGGAGGATCGTCCCGATGGCCGGCCTCCTCGGCGGCGCCGGCTTTCTCTCGGCGGGCGCCCGCACGCCGGACGCGCGCGTCGCGGCCGTCTGCCTCGCGCTCGCGACCGCGCTCGTTCTCTCGGTGGAAGGCCCCTTCTGGGCCGCGATGATGGACGCCGCGGGCCCGAGAAGCGGCACGGCCGGCGGCATCATGAACATGGGGAGCAACGTCGGAGGCTTCGTCTCGCCGGCGCTGACGCCCGTCCTCGCCGCGTCGATCGGCTGGGAGAACGCGCTCCACGTGGCCGCGGCGCTGTCCGTCGTGGGCGGCCTCCTGTGGCTCGGGATCGGGCCGCCGTCCCCGGAGCCTTGCGGCTGACGCGGGTTCTCCCTATCGTCCGGGCATGAAGCTCACCCGCCTCGCCGCCGCGCTCTCGTCCCTCTCCCTGGCCGCCGCCCTCTCCTGCGCTCCCGCGTCCACGACGTCCACGGCGTCCACGGCGCCGGCCACGGCCTCGTCCGCGGCGCCCGCGTCGGGGATCGACCTCGGCGGGATGGACAAGTCCGTCGCCCCGGGCGACGACTTTTTCCGCTACGCGAACGGAACATGGCTGAAGAACGCGGAGATTCCCGCGGACCGCTCGTCCTGGGGCGCCTCGAGCGTCCTCGACGAGCTGACGTCCAGGCGCGTCGCCGACCTGATCGCGGAAACGGCGAAAAACCCGGCGTCCTCCGACCCGGACGCGCGGAAGATCGCCGACACGTACGCGACGTTCATGGACGAGGCCGCGATCGAGGCGAAGGGCCTCGCGCCGCTGAAGCCCGCATTCGACCGTATCGCGGCGATCGCGGACAAGGCCGCCCTCGCGAGTGCTCTCGGCGAGACTCTCCGCGCCGACGTCGACGTCCTGAACAGCACGAATTTCTACACGCCGAACGTCCTCGGCCTCTGGGTCGCGCAGGATCTCGACACGCCGTCGAAGTACGCGCCGTTCCTCCTGCAGGGCGGCCTCGGGATTCCCGACCGTGATTACTACCTCGACCCGTCCCCGCGCATGGCGGAGATCCGGACGAAGTACGTCGCGCACATCAAGAACATGCTGACCCTCGCCGGCCTCCCGGACCCGGCCGCGACGGCCGGGAGGATCTTCGGCCTCGAGACGAAGATCGCGTCGTCGCACGTGAGCCGGGAGGACTCGGAAGACGTCCTGAAGGGGAACAACCACTGGGCGCGGGAGGACTTCCCGGTCAAGGCGCCGGGCCTCGACTGGTCGCGGTACTTCGAAGCCGCGGGGCTCGCGGCACAGCCGTCGTTCGTCGTCTGGCAGCCGAGCGCCGTCACGGGCCTTGCGGCGCTCGTCGCCTCCGAGCCGCTCGGCACGTGGAAGGACTACCTGACGTTCCGCGCGCTCTCGAGGGACGGGGTCGCCCTCCCGAGGGCGTTCGTGGACGAGCGCTTTTCGTTTTACGGGACGACGCTCACGGGCGCGCAGAAGCTGCGCGACCGCTGGAAGCGCGCCGTGGGCGTGACGGACGCGGCCCTTGGCGAGGCCGTCGGGCGGCTCTACGTCGCGAAGTACTTTCCGCCGTCCGAAAAGGCGCGCGCCGAGGAGATGGTCAGGAACGAGATCGCGGCGTTCGCGATCCGCATCGACAGACTCGAGTGGATGGCGCCGGAGACGAAGGCGAGGGCGAAAGCGAAGCTCGCCGCGCTCAAGGTCGGCGTCGGGTACCCCGACAAGTGGCGCGACTACTCGGGCCTCGAGGTCGTGAAGGGAGACGCGCTGGGGAACCTGCGGCGCGCGTCCCTCTTCGAGTACCGGCGCAACCTCGCGAAACTCGGCAAGCCGGTCGACCGTGGCGAGTGGGTCATGAACCCGCAGCTCGTGAACGCCGTGAACCTCCCGGCGATGAACGCGCTGAACTTCCCGGCCGCGATGCTCCAGCCGCCGTTCTTCGACCCCCTCCGTCCGGCCGTGATGGACTACGGCTCTTCGGGCGCGGTGATCGGGCACGAGATCAGCCACAGCTTCGACGACCAGGGCGCGCTCTTCGACGCGGAGGGCCGCCTGAAGAACTGGTGGACGAAAGAGGACTTCGACCACTTCACGGCCTCGGCGCAGGCGCTCATCAGGCAGTACAACGAGTACCGGCCGTTCCCGGACCTCGCCGTGAACGGCAAGCTCACCGTGAGCGAGAACATCGCGGACGTGGCCGGGATCGCGGCCGCGTACGACGCGTACCGGATCTCGCAGGGCGGCAAGGAAGCGCCCGCGTGGCGCGGCATCCCGGGCGACCAGCAGTTCTTCATCGCGTTCGCGCAGAGCTGGCGGGACAAGGTCCGCGAGGCGGCTGCGCGACAGCGGATCGTGATCGACAGCCACGCGCTCGACGAGTACCGGGCGGACACCGTGCGAAACGTGGACGCCTGGTACGACGCGTTCGGCGTGAAGCCCGGGCAGGCGCTCTACCTCGCCCCGAAGGACCGCGTCCGCGTCTGGTGACCGGTCCCGATCCGCGAGGGGCGTCCCCGCCGGATGACGCCACGTGCGTTAATGCGCGCCTCAGGAAAGGGGCCGCGCCGAGAGTGGATTTTCGCCTCGGCCCTCCGTAGGCTCCCTCCGGCAAGGGAGTCTCGTGCTCAGAGTCCGGGCGCGGATGCGGGTTCCGTGGCTGCTCGCCGCATGCGGCGCGCTCGCTGGTCCCGCGCCA
>DATKLW010000173.1:0-71085 GCA_035542215.1 Thermoanaerobaculia bacterium
GAGACGTCGAACGCGTACGTCTCGCCGAAGAACTCGTGCATCTTCGCGCTCTTGTAGCTCCCCTCGACCGTCTTGCCGTCGAAGACCTTCTTCGTGAAGACGTCGGCGGACGAGAGACCGCTCGGGCTCGCCTTCTTGAAGCCGTTGTCCCGGAACGCCGTCGAGATCGGCTTGCCGTCCGCGTCGAGCGTGATCTCGAACGCGTGGAGCTTGCCCGCGTCGGCCATGTGGATGCGCTCGAACTCGTCCGTGAGCGCCTTCCCCTCGATCGGGACGTCGCTCAGGATCACGACGACGTCCTCCTTCGTCTTGTCGAAGAAGCCGGGGACCGCTCGCGCGTACGCGTGCGTCAGCGTCGACGTCTTGCCGTTGACGGTGATCGTGCCCTCGGCCCTGCCGTCGGCCGCGCGGGCGGCCGGCGAGGCGAGAAGCCCGAAGGCGGCGAAGAGGGTGAGGGCCGTCTGCGTGCCGACGTTCATGGGGTCTCCTTCAGCGCGCGTGCGCCACGAGGGCGACGTACTCGTCGAAAAGTGCGTCCGAGTCGTGCGGGCCCGGGGCGGACTCGGGGTGGTACTGGACCGCGAAGACGGGCTTGTCCGTCAGCCGGAAGCCTTCGCACGTCCCGTCGTTGAGGTTCAGGTGCGTGAGCTCGGCGTTCTTCGGGAGGGAGTCGGCCGCGACCGAGAACCCGTGGTTCTGCGAGGTGATCGCGACGTGCCCTGTCCGGAGGTTCCTGACCGGGTGATTCGCGCCGCGGTGGCCGAACTTGAGCTTGTACGTCGTCCCGCCCATCGCGAGCCCGAGGAGCTGCTGGCCGAGGCAGATCCCGAAGACGGGCCGCCCGGACGCCACGAACTCCTTCACGTTCGCCACGGGTCCCGGAAGGGCATCGGGGTCGCCCGGCCCGTTCGACAGGAAAACGCCGTCGAATCCCTTCGCGAGGATCTCGTGCGCCGGCGTCGTCGCCGGGAACACGGTGGGCGCCAGGCCCCGGGCGGCGAGCATCCTGAGGATGTTCGTCTTGATCCCGTAGTCGATCGCCGCGACGCGCCCCTTCACGGCCCTTCCCGGAGGCACGGGAAAGTCGTACGCCTTCGTCGTCCCGACCGTCAGCGCGAGGGCGGCGCCCGACATCGTCGGCTGGGTCCTGATCTTCTCGAGGAGAGCCGCCGCGTCCGCCTCGGAGGCGACCTCGGACGAGATCGCGCCGCGCATCGCGCCGGCGCTCCGGAGGTGCCGCACGAGCGCGCGCGTGTCGAGGCCGTCGAGGCCCGGCACGCCCGATTTCGCGAGCGCCCCGGCGACGGACTCCTTTCCACGCGCGTTCGAGAAGCGATCCGGGAAGTGGCGCGCCGCGAAGCCCGCGACCTGGATCCGGTCGGACTCCACGTCCTCGTCGTTGAGGCCGTAGTTGCCGATGTGCGACGCCGTCATCGCGACGATCTGCCCGCGGTAGGACGGGTCGGTGAGCGTCTCCTGGTAGCCCGCCATCCCCGTGTTGAAGACGACCTCGCCGAACGACGTGCCCGGCGCGCCGACGGAGCGGCCGTGCCAGCGGCGTCCGTCCTCGAGGAGGAGAACCGCGCGGGACGTCACAGCATCCTCCCGACCGCGGCCGCGACGGGCCGCACTTTCGCCATGAGGTCCGCGAAGAGCTCGGGCGTCAGCGCCTGCGGGCCGTCCGAGAGCGCCTCGGCCGGGCGGTGGTGGACCTCGATCGCGATCCCGTCCGCGCCGGCCGCGACGGAGGCGAGGGACATCGGAAGGACCTTGTCGCGGCGCCCGGTCCCGTGTGACGGGTCCACGAGGATCGGCAGGTGGCTGAGCCGCTCGACCGCGGGGACCACCGCGAGGTCGAGCGTATTACGCGTGAAATCGTTGAACGTCCTCACGCCGCGCTCGCAGAGGACGACGTTCGGATTGCCCTCGGCGAGGACGTACTCGGCGGCGAGGAGAAACTCCTCGAGCGTCGCGGACATCCCGCGCTTGAGAAGGACCGGCTTGCCCGAGCGGCCCGCGAGCTTGAGAAGCTCGAAGTTCTGCATGTTGCGGGCGCCGATCTGAAGGCAGTCCGCGTAACGCGCCACGAGGTCGACCGTGGCCGTGTCGAGGACCTCGGTGACGACCGGGAGCCCCGTGGCGTCGCGCGCCTCGGCGAGAATCCTGAGCCCGTCCTCGCCGAGCCCCTGGAACGAGTACGGCGACGTCCGCGGCTTGTAGGCCCCGCCGCGCAGGAGGTGGGCGCCGAGGTCCTTGACGGCCTTCGCGATCGTGACCGTCTGCTCGAGGCTCTCGACGGCGCACGGCCCCGCCATGACGACGAGGCGCGTCCCGCCGACCGGCACGCCGCCGATCGAGACGATCGTGTCCTCGGGGTGGAACTCGCGCGAGACGAGCTTGTAGGGATGCGAGACGCGGATGACCTCGAGGACGCCCGGCAGGTTCTCGAACGCCGCCGGCCCGACGGCGCCTTTGTTGCCCGTGATCCCGATCGCCGTGCGCTGCGCACCCGGGATGGGGTGGGCCTTGAGTCCGAGTTTTTCGGCCGCGGCGACGACGCCTGCGACGTCGCTCTCCCGGGCGGTGCGGTCCATGACGATGAGCACGGCGAGCGGTCCCTCTCCCGCGTTTATACTTCATGTCGCCGCGGTTTCCCGATTCCGCGCGGCTCCCGGAGGCTCCGATGACCCGTTCCGAAAACGCCCGCGTCGCGATTCTCCTGGCGCTGGCCCTCGGCTGGGCCGGGACGGCCGCGGCCACGTACGTGATCTACACGAAGGACGGCAAGCGCATCGAGGCGCAGAGCAAGCCCGTCGTCCAAGGCAAGCGGCTCGTCTACGTGAACCCGCTCGGGACGCCGCAGTCGCTCGCCATCGAGGACTTCGACCAGGAGCGCAGCGACCTCGTCAACAAGGAAGGCCTCGGCAACGCCTATCTCCTCGACGACCCGGGCGCGGCCCGCTCGTCTCTCCCGAGCCCGGGCGAAAGGAAGCCGTCGCTCTCGGAGTACATCCGCCAGCACGGCCGCAAGGACGTCGACGCGTCCCACCCGGACGTCCCGCAGGGCGAGCTCGTGAAGATGCGTCCCGCCGGGTCTGAGTCCCGCTCCACGGCGCGCTCCGCGGCACCCGAGGCGCCATCGGTCGTGATGGATCCGCAGATCACCGATGCGTTCATGCGGGCGATGGACGGGAGCAACGTGAAGGGCGTCAAGCTCGCGCAGATCTCGTCCGGAGTGCGCGTGTCGGCGACGGCCGAGAACGAACAGCAGGTGTTCCTCGCCCTCGTCGCGTGCGCGCGGGGGCTCAAGGAGTCGCGCGCGGCGGGCAAGCCGCTCGACAAGGCCGAGATCGTTCTCGCGACGTCCACGGGCGAGTCCGCGGCCCGGTTCGACCTCAGCCCGAACGACGCGGACAACCTCCTGACGGGCCGCGTCACCCCGGCCCGCTTCTTCGTCTCGAACGTCGT
Source organism: Thermoanaerobaculia bacterium (assembly GCA_035542215.1). Taxonomy (GTDB): domain Bacteria; phylum Acidobacteriota; class Thermoanaerobaculia; order UBA5066; family UBA5066; genus Fen-183. The sequence continues at coordinate 3,469 of DATKLW010000173.1, forward strand.
TTTCTAGGGCGGCGCGTGGAAGCCGGAACGCTCGTTCTCGTCCACCTCGTCGCGCCCAAGGAGAAGTACTGGGGCGTCCTCGAGTCGCTCTCGCCGGCGGGGATGACGCTCCGCGGCCTCGAGCTCGACCTCTTCGAGGAGTGGGCGCGGCAGCAGCGGCCGGGCGCCGAGCCCGAGCTCGGGGTCACGACGCTCTTCGTCCCGCTCCACCGCGTGGAGAAGATCTTCGAGGACACCCGTGTCGGAAGCGTCGCGAGCTACGCCGAGCGCTTCTTCGCGATCACGGGCCGCGACGTGCGCGACGTCCTCAGGCCGGCGCCTCCGATCGCCGACACGGGCAGCCCGAACTAGCGCTTCTTCTCCGACAGCTCGAGGAGGATGCCGCCCGTCGCGGACGGGTGCACGAACGCGACGAGGCACCCGTGAGCGCCCTCGAACGGCTCCTCGTTCACGAGGCGCACGCCCGCGGCCTTCAGGCTCGCGAGCGTCGCGCGGACGTCCGTGACCTCGAGACAGAGGTGGTGGATCCCGGGCCCCCGGGACGCGATCGCCTTCGCGATCGGCCCGTCGGGCGAGGTGGACTCGAGGAGCTCGAGATGCGACTCCCCCACCGCGCGAAACGACGTCACGACCTTCTGCGACGCGACCTCCTCGCGGTGCTCCTCGACGAGGCCGAGGAGGTCCCAGAACCTCCCGCCCTCTTCGAGCGACGGGACGGAGATGCCGAGGTGGGAGATCTTCGAGACGAGGGAAAGAGAGGAAGACGAAGATCCGGATTTCTTAGAAGGTGAATGGGGCTCGGCGCCGCCCGTCTCCTGCCGGAGGCGCGCGACCAGGCCAGCGGCGGCGGAGATCGGGTCCTCGGAACGGCCTTCCACGCGGGTCGCGGCCTCGTCGAGCGCCCCGCTGCCGCCCCGCAGCGTCTCCACCTTTCTAAGAAAGTCTTCTCTGACCAGCCCTTCGATCCGCTTCACCGTCCGGTCGCGGCGCCGGGCGGCGCCGTGGGGTCCGTCGAGGAACGCCCGGTGCTCCGCGAGCTTCGCCTCCAGCTCGTCGAGGCCAGCGCCCGACGTCGCGACGGTCTTCACGACCGGCGGGATCCAGGCGCCGTGCTCGCCGAGCTCGAGCATCTGGAGGATCTCCTGCACGACGCGGTCGGCGCCGTCGCGGTCGGCCTTGTTCACGACGAAGAGGTCCGCAACCTCCATGAGGCCGGCCTTGATCGCCTGAATGTCGTCACCCATCCCCGGCGTCAGGACGACGACGCAGGACTCCGCGAGCCGGAAGACGTCGACCTCGTCCTGCCCGACGCCGACCGTCTCGACGAGGACCTCGTCGAAGCCCGCCGCGTCGAGGACGTCCACGGCGTCCGCCGAGGCGCGCGCGAGGCCGCCGAGGTGGCCGCGCGTCGCCATCGAGCGGATCAGGACGCCGGGGTCCGTGTAGAGGTCCTGCATCCGGATCCGGTCGCCGAGGATCGCGCCGCCCGAGAAGGGCGAGGACGGGTCGACGGCCACGATCCCGACCTTTCGCCCGCGGGCGCGGGCCCGCCGCGCCAGCGCCGCCGTGAGCGTCGACTTGCCCGCCCCCGGCGAGCCCGTAAGGCCGGTGACGCGGGCGCGGCCCGTCCGCGGGAACAGGGCCGCGAGCAGTTCGGGAAACCTGGGGTCGGCGCTCTCGGCCCACGAGATCGCGCGGGCGACGCAGGGGACGCGGCCGGCCAGCACTCCGTCGGCGAGGGCGGCGGCACTCTGAGGAGTCGGCATTCCTCACGAGTGTAGACGAGGCCCGGGGCCTAGAATGTCGCCCCCATGCCCGCCCCGGAGACCCCTCCCGATCTCGTGCCGGTCCTGTCCGAGATCGCGCGCGTCGCCGGTGAGACGCTGGACCTCAACGAGGTGTTTCACCGGATCGCGACGGCGGCGGGTCGCGTCCTGACCTTCGACGCGATGACCGTCACGCTGACCGACGAGATCGACGGCTTCGTTCTCTACTCGATCGGAGGCGCCGAGGTCACGGACGAGGCGCGCCGCACGTACTCGCGGATCGTGCCGCGCGCGGAGTACTCCCTCGGGCTGTGGGAGACGCTCACGAGCAAGGGCGTCATCGACGACGTCGCCGCCGTCTGCGACCGCGCCCATTCCCGCGACCGCGAGCTCGCGGACTCCGGCGTCCGCGCGATGCTCCGGGCGCCCCTCCGTGCGGGACCGAAGACGATGGGCTACCTGTCACTCCTCAGCCTTCGGCCGCGGGCGTTCCGCGCCGCCGACCTCGACCTCCTCGCGCCGATCGCCGACGTCGTCGCGATGGCGGTCGCGCACGCGCGGCTCGCGGCCGGCGAGCAGGATCGCCGGCGCCGCTACGAAGCGCTCCAGGCGCTGTCCCCGGTCCTCGCGCGCGCGCTGGACGTCCGGGAGGTGTTCGACGCGATCTCCGGGATCGTCCGGCCGGTCGTGCCGCACGACCGCATCGCGATCGGCCTCCTGAACGAGGACCGCACCGCCGTCAACGTGTACGCGGTCTCGGGCGAGGGCTTCCCCGAGATCCGCTCGCCGATCCGCGTCTCACAAGAGGACCTGGCGCGCGTGAACGACTGGTCGACGGAAATCGTCCGCGACGTCGAGTCGGAGCTCCCGCGGGATTCGGACCGGTGCCGCCATCTCGCGGCCGACGGCATCCGCTCCTTTCTCAGGGTCCCGATCTTCTTCGAGGGGCAGTGGCAGTTCGCGGGCGGCCTCCTCTTCCTCTCGCGGACCCCCGGGACGTACGGCGAGGACGACATCCCGCTCGCCCAGCACGTCGCGGACCAGGTCGCGCTCGCCCTCTCGCACGAGCGCCTCGCCGGCGAGGCCCGGCGGGCCGCCGACGCGGTGAGCGAGGCGAGGAAGCTCGAAGAGCGCGTCGCGTCGCTGACCGAGGAGCTGGCCTCGCGCGAGGGCTTCGGCCGGATCGTCGGCGTCGCGAGGAGCTGGAAGGGCGTCCTCGTCCAGGTCTCGAAGGTCGCGCCGACCGAGACGACCGTCCTCCTCACGGGCGAGTCCGGCACCGGCAAGGAGATCCTCGCGCGCGCGATCCACCGCGCCTCGTCCCGCGCCTCGGGTCCGTTCGTCGCGATCAACGCGGCGGCCCTTCCGGACCAGCTCCTCGAGTCGGAGCTGTTCGGGTACGAGCGCGGCGCCTTCACGGGCGCGACGGCCGCCAAGCCCGGCCGCATCGAGCAGGCGGCCGGCGGCACGCTCTTCCTCGACGAGGCGGGCGAGATGAGCCCCGCGGTCCAGGCGAAGCTCCTGCGCCTTCTCCAGGAGCGCGAGTTCCAGCGCCTCGGCGGGACGAAGGTCCTGAAGACGGACGCGCGCATCGTCGCGGCCACGAACCGCGACCTCAAGAAGGCGATCGCAAGGGGGGAGTTCCGCGAGGACCTCTTCTACCGGCTCTCCGTGTTCGAGATCGCGCTCCCGCCGCTGCGCGGCCGCGTCGAGGACATCCTCCCGCTCACCGAAGTCTTCCTCGCCGAGCTCGGCCCCGCGATCGGCCGCCCCGTGGCGGGAGTCTCGAAGGAGGCGAAGGATCTTCTCCTCGCCTACCCCTGGCCCGGAAATGTCCGCGAGCTGAAGAACGCCCTCGAGCGCGCCGCAATCCTCTGCGACGGGGGCCTGATCACGGCCGCCCACCTTCCCATCTCGGTTTCCGGCCACGAGCCCTCCCGCCCGCAGGCCCCCGGCACGGGGACCGCCCCGGCCTTCCCGCCCGGCGGCGTCGATCTCGAGTCGCTCGAGAAGGGGTACGTGAAAGAAGCGCTCGTGAAGGCCCGCTTCAACAAGAGTAAGGCCGCGAAGCTCCTCGGCCTCACCCGCGCCCAGCTGTACTCGAGGATCGAAAAGTACGGATTGGGAGGAGGAGAGGAAGATAAAGAATTCTCTTAGAAAGGTTTAGGGGGCGGCGCCCGCAGGCCAGCCGCCGGTCCGGCTCCGGTCGCGCCTCGCACTCTTCACCTTCTAGGGAATTCTCCCTGCTCCTCTCCGGACTTTTTCCCCTCTCTCCGCCCCCTTTTCCGGAGTGTTTTGGAAGGCCCGAGGCCCCATCTTCTCCGTGTAAGGAAAAGGGGGACGACATGAAGAACACCGGCAACACGAACGGCGGCAGCAAGGTTCCCGCGGGCTTCTACTTCAACAGGAAGAACTGGGAGATCGTCACCATCAGCGGCAAGAAGGGCGGCGTTCTGCCCGGAGACGAGAAGTCCGACTATCTGAAGGTCCCCGCCGTCGCGATGCTCGCCGGCGCCCCCATGCTCGGGGCCGCCTTCGTGGTCTTTCTCCCCGTGATCGGCTTCGCGCTCCTCGCCAAGGCCGCCTGGAAGAAGGCCTCCCGCGCGGTCGAGACTCCGAAGCCCGCTCCGGTCCGCCACAACTGAGAACGCCGTCCCCACGCGTTCCGGCCGCGTTGCCACGCCGGATGACCGAGACGAGCCGCCGACGGGCGGCTCGTTTCGCGTTAGCCGCCCGGTTCTTCACCTTCTAGGGAATTCTCCCTATCTCCTCTCGGGAATCGTTCCCCCGCTTCCGCGCCCTTTTCCGGAGTGTTTTGGAAGGCCCGAGGCCCCATCTTCTTGATGTAAGGAAAAGGGGGACGACATGAACAGCAACACGAACGGCGGATCCAGGGTTCCCGCGGGCTTCTACTTCAACAAGGCGAACTGGGAGATCGTCACGATCAGCGGCAAGAAGGGCGGGCTTCTGCCCGGAAACGCGAAGACCGGCTACTTCAAGGTTCCCGCCGGCGCCATGCTCGTGGCCGCCCCTGTTCTCGGCGCCGCCTTCGTCATCTTCCTCCCCGTCATCGGCTTCGGGCTCCTCGCCACGGCCGCCTGGAAGAAGGCGTTCAGCACGGCCGAAGCCCCCAAGCCCGCTCCCGCGCGTCAGGACTGATCAGGCGCCGGAGGCCGCATCGCGCATGACGAGACCGATCCGGTCGAACGCCGCGCGCCACGCGGCCGCGTGCGCATCGGTGAAGCTCGCGCCGAGCTGGTCCCGGAGCGTCCTCACGAGCGCTTCGCGGAACGTCGCGTAATGCGCCTCGGTCAGGCCGTACGGCGCGTGGCGCGCGCCCAGGTCGCGGAGCGGGCGCTCGCCGGCGTGCGCGTCGTCGATCCCGGCGACCGCGAGGCCGAGCGCGCTCACGAACATCGCGCCCTGCGCGTCGAGGTCCCCCTTGAAGAGCGACTTGAGCGACGGGTCGAGCGTGAAGAGCGTTTCGTAGAACGCGCGCCCGACCCCTCTCGGAATGGGGCGCAGCCTGTTGAAACTTTCCTGGACGAGACCGATCTCCTCGCGCGTCACGGCCCGGATCATGCCACGCCGGGAGAGGCGCGCCCGGCGCCCCGCGCTAGACTGGGCAACGGCGCGGGGACGGCGCCCGTATGACGTTGCCGCGATTGATTCTCACGGGTGCGTCCGGGTTCGTGGGACGCCACCTCCTCGAGGCGATCTGCGACGACTGGATCGTTTACGGGATCGCCCGCCGTTCGCAGGCGCGCAGCGGAGCCCTCGTCCATCCGAACCTCACATGGTTCCAGGTCGACATCGGGGACCGCGAAGCGCTCGCGGACGTCTTCCGGAAGATCCGCGAGCAGGGCGGCGCCGACGTCGTCGTCCATCTCGCCGCGCACTACGACTTCACGGGCGAGAACGACCCCGAGTACTTCCGGACGAACGTCGACGGCCTCAGGAACACGCTCGACCTGTCGGCCGACGCCGGGGTCAAGCAGTTCTTCTTCTCCAGCTCCGTCGCGGCCTGCGAGCTTCCGCCGCCGGGGAAGACCCTCGACGAGACGAGCCCGCCGGACGGCCAACACATCTACGCCCAGACGAAGCGCATCGGCGAGACGATGGTGGGCGGCTACAGAGACCGCTTCAAGCCCGTCATCGTGCGCTTCGCCGCCATGTTCTCGGACCAGTGCGAATACCCGCCCCTCTACGTGTTCCTCGAGACGTGGCTCTCGGCAGCCTGGAACCGCCGCATGCTCGGCGGCAGGGGCGCGAGCGCGATTCCCTACCTCCACATCTCGGATGCCGTCGCGTTTCTCGCGCGGGTCCTCGAGCGGCGGCGCGACTGGCGGCCGTCGGAGATCCTGATCGCGAGCCCGGACGGCGCCACGTCGCACCGCGCCCTCTTCGACGCGACGATGTCGCACGAGACACCCTCCCCCGTGACTCCGATCCTGATTCCAAAGGCCCTCTGCGGCCCCGGGATGCTCTTCCGCGACCTCTTCGGCCGCCTCACGGGCGAGCGTCCGTTCGAACGTCCCTGGATGGCGGAGTACATCGACACGGTCATGGCGGTCGACGCCTCGAAGACTCGCGCACGGCTGGGCTGGGAGCCCCGGCCGCGCCTCGAGATCCTCCGGAGGCTTCCGTTCCTGCTCGAGAACCGGAGCATGTACCCCGGAAACTGGCACCGGCTGAACCGTGCCGCGATGAAGAGGGTCTTCGTTCCGCAGTACCTCCGCCTCTACCAGCTGCTCGAGCGCCACCAGGACGAGCTCGTCGAGGAGTACACGAAGGCCCTTCACGTCGCGCGCTTCCCGTCCTACCAGCGCGTGAGCGACGACGACCACGAGTGGAATCACCGGATCATCCTTCGCCAGCTCCTGAACACCGTGAGGACGCACGACCGGCACGTCCTCGCCGCCTACTGCCGCGACCTCGCCGAGAGGCGGTACCGGCAGGGATTCAAGGTCGAGGAGCTGTGCGGGGCCATCGAGGCGCTGAACGGCGTCTGCGCCGCGGTTCTCGCACGGGACCCGGAGTCCTCGACGCTGACGCACGAGATCCTCGAAAGCGTCACGACGCCGCTCAAGTGGGGCGTCGACCGCATTCAGGAAACCTACGAGACGCTCGCCGCAGCCGACGCGCGGCGCGCGCGCGCAGCGGCCCCCGCCGATTCCACCTCAGTTTCCGGCCGCTGACGCCGCCGCCCGCCGGGGCGCCGCGGCCTCGGCCCGGACCCGGCGGTGCAGGAGCCACACGGCGGCGCCCATCAGGCCGTCTGCGGCCGCCGACGCCGGGACGAGCCATGGCCCTCCGTCCAGGGCGGTCATCGTCAGGAGAAAGACGACCGCGATCGACTTCGTCGTGAGAAGGAACGTGACGCCGCCCGAGCGGTGGTACTCGAGGAGGTACCCCGCGACGACGACGAAGTGGAAGACCCCGGCCTGCCGCGCGAAGAACAGGGGCGTGACCGTCGGCCAGCCGCCGAGCGCGGCGCCCCACCGTGTCAGGAAGATCAGTCCGAGCCCGACGGCGACGCTGTGCAGCGCGACGAGGTGGACGGCAAGGCGCTCGAGGCGTGCGGCGGTCACGCGAGGACGAGCTCGGGGACGGGAACGGGCGCCGGCACCGGCGCGATGACCGGCACCTCCCACCAGGGAAGGGGGACGCTCACGGCGTCGGGGTTGCGGCGGTGCACGTCGAAGCCGCGCGTGCGGAGCTCGACGACAATCGCCTCGGCGGCGTGCGCGACCGCGTCCTGGAGCCGCGGCGTAAGCCCCACGCCGGTCTCGACGCGGTCGGGCACGACGCCGACGAGCGTCACGAAGGCGGGCCCCTCCCCCGCCATCTCGGCCGCGAGAATCGCGTCCGCGACGCCGGGATCGTGGGGTGAGAGCCGCGGCTGGGAGGCGTGCTGCACGAGCGCGTCGCGGGCGAAGAGCCGGACCGTCCCCGGCTCGGCGCCCTTCGCGTGAACGGCGTCCACGAGAACGATCCCGCTCCCCCCGGCAACGTACGGGATCAGGTCGAGTCCCGGCGTCCCGACGTCCACGACCTCGATCTCGGGAGGAAAGGCGTACGTCGCCTCGAGATGGTGGATGACCCAGGGGCCCAGCGCGTCGTCGCCCATGAGGACGTTCCCGAGGCCGAGGACTCGGACGAGCGGCGCGCCGGTCTCCATGACGGGTCCTAGAGGGCCTTCACGCGGGCGATCTCGTTGCCCTCGGGGTCGAGGGTGTGGACCGCGCACGCGATGCAGGGATCGAAGGAGTGGATCGTGCGGAGGACCTCGAGCGGCTGCTCCGAGTTCGCGACGGGGTTGCCGATCAGGGCGGCCTCGTAGGGGCCCATCTGGCCCTTTTCGTCGCGGGGGCCGGCGTTCCACGTGGACGGGACGACGGCCTGGTAGTTCGCGATCTTGCCGTCCCGGATGACGACGAAGTGGGAGAGGACGCCGCGCGGCGCCTCGTGGAAGCCGAAGCCGCGCTGCTCGCCCTTCGGGAACACGGGCTCGTTGAAAATGGCCGTGTCGCCCTTGCCGATGTTCTCGACGAGCATTTTCCAGTGTTTCTGTCCGAGCTCGGCGAGGACGTTCGCGCGGATCATGCGCGCCGCGTGGCGCCCGAGCGTGCCGTGGAGGATCGCCGGCGAGAGCTTCGTCTTCGCGATCGCGCCCGCCGTCTCGAGCGTCTTCGTCGCCCAGCGGACCGTCGGCTCGTGCTTGAGAGCGAACCCGACGAGGACCTGGGCGAGCGGCCCGACCTGCATCACCTTGCCCCCGAAGCGGGGGGCCTTGATCCAGGAGTACTTCCCGTTGTCCTCCCACTTCGTGTACTTCGGGACGGTCTCTTCCTCGTAGGGATGCTTCGCCCACGCGCCGTCGTACCAGGCGTGCGCGATCGACTCCGTGACGTTGTCGCGGAAGTACGGGTCGCCGAACGTCTTGATCTCCTTCACGCCGGCGAGGTCGCCGTCCATGATCGTGCCGCCCGGCAGGTCGAATTTCGTCCCCTTCGTGTCGAGTGGGAGGTCCGGCACCGCGAGGTAGTTCTTGACGCCGGCTCCGTAGGGCAGCCAGTCCGCGTAGAGCGCCCCGACCGCGCAGACATCCGCGAAGTAGACCTGCTGGACGAACGCCGTGATCTCGTCGAAGAGGTCTTTGACCATGAACAGCTTGTTCATGTTCAGCGTCGAGTCGTTGTCGAGGTTGATCGCGTTCGCGACGCCGCCGACCGCGAGGTTCTGGATGTTCGGCGTCTTCGACCCGAGGATCGCGACGACCTTGTTGATCCGCCGCTGGTAGTCGAGCGCCTCGAGGTAGTGCGCGACCGCGAGGAGGTTCACTTCCGGCGGGAGCTTCATCGCCGAATGGCCCCAGTAGCCGTTCTGGAAGATGCCGAGCTGGCCCGCCTCGACGAAGCCCTTGAGCTTCGCCTGGACGGCCGCGAGCTTCTTCGTGTTGTTGTTCGGCCACGAGGAGAGGCTCTCGGCGAGCGCGGACGTCTTCGCGGGGTCGGCCTTGAGCGCCGAGACGACGTCGACCCAGTCGAGCGCGGAGAGGTGGTAGAAGTGGACGATGTGATCGTGCAGCGCGTGCGCGATCACGATCATGTTCCGGATGAGCTGGGCGTTCAGCGGGATCTCGAGGCCGAGCGCGTTCTCGACGGTGCGGACGGACGCGATCGCGTGGACCGTCGTGCAGACGCCGCAGAACCGCTGCGTGAAGAGCCACGCCTCGCGCGGGTCGCGCCCCTGCAGGATCGTCTCGATGCCCCGGAACATCTGGCCCGAGGACCAGGCGTTCGTGACCTTGCCGCCGTTCACCTCCACGTCGATGCGGAGGTGGCCCTCGATGCGGGTGATCGGGTCGACGGTGATGCGCGTCATTGGTTACCTCACCTGGGATGCGGCGGCCGCGTGGGCCGGGTCCGCTCCCGTCAGAATCGGGAATCTCTTGACGAAGAACACGTAAACGAGGATCTCGATCGCGACGAGGCCGACGGTCGCGAGGATCTCGGCGACGCTCGGGAAGTACGCGTACTGGGCGCCGGGGCGGAACGCGACGATGAACGTGTCGATCCGGTAGAGCGTGCCCGCGAGAATCATGAGCATCGCGGCCCGGAAGAGGTTCCCCGCGTTTGCCCGCTTCGCCGGGGAGGCGAGCATGACGGCCGGCGCGACGACGAGCGCCATCTCGACGAGGAAGAGGAGGACGTAGCCGTCCGGCTTCGCGAAGAATGCGAGCTTGCCGCGGATCGCGACGTCGACGAGCCGGATGCCGGCCCATGCCCAGAGGAACGGAGCGACGGCCCGGCCGAGTCCCGCGAGCATCTTCCCTTCGCGCGGGCGCCTGAAGGCGACGCTCGAGAGCGTGGACTCGAAGACGACGACCGCGTAACCCATCGCGAGGCACGAGATCAGGAAGAGGAGCGGGAGGAGCGGCGTCGACCAGAGCCCGTGGAGCTTCTTGCCCGAGAGGAGCATGAGCGTCCCGAGGGACGACTGGTGCATCGTGGGGAGGAGGAGTCCGAGGGCGATCACGAACGGGAGGGCCTTCTCGATCACCGGGAGGAAGGTGTCGCCGAGAGTCTTCCGGAGGCCCGGAGGGCCGCTCTTCCACGCCGGGAGAAACGAGGGCGAGACCTCGACCCAGAGGACCGCGACGTACGTCATGACGCAGAGCGCGACCTCGAAGAGGGCGGAGCTCGTGTTCCAGTGGTTCACGTAGATCGCGACGCGGTGGAGGAGCCACGGCCGGCCGACGTCGAGAATGATCGAGACGGCGGCCATCGAGTAGCCGAGCGCGCTCGTGAGGAGCGCGGGGCGCACGGCCGGGTGGAACTCGCCCTTGTTCAGGACGTAGACGAGGAGCGCGACCGCGTAGCCGCCGCAGCCGAGCGCGGTGCCCGTCACGACGTCGAGCGCGATCCAGAGGCCCCACGGGTAGCCGTCGTTCAGAGCAGTCGAACCGCCGAGGCCGGCGGCGAAGCGGTAAATCATGGCGGCGACGCCGATCGCCGCGAGGACGACGAGGGCGCGCGTGCCCTTCGTCAGGACGGGTCCGCCGAGCGGGGCGGGGCGGTCGAGGACGGCGCTCATTCGGCACCTCCGGCCTTGTCCTGCTCGCGCTTGTTGCGGAACACGACGGCGCCGAGGACGGCGTAGAGCGCGATCGGCGCGATCATCCCCTGGTAGACGCCGTGCTGGATCGAGCGCGGCAGGACCGCTTGCGAGGTGTCCTCCAGGGCGGGCAGGCCGAGCTTCTCGTACGGGACGTGGGACAGGACGAGGCACTGCGTGCCGCCGCCGTCCGTCCCGCCGAAGACGCGGGGCGCGTCGCCGTCCTTGTAGCCGCGGTAGCGGTCCGGGTGGTCCGCGATGCGCTTTTTCGCGTCGGCCAGCAAGGCGTCGCGCGTGCCGTAGATGACGGCCTTGCGCGGGCAGACCTCGACGCAGCCGGGGAACTTGCCTTCGGCGAGCCGGTGATTGCAGAGCTCGCACTTGACCATCAGCGGCGCCCTGGAAGCCCACTCGAACTTCGGGATCTCGAACGGGCACGCGACCTGGCAGTACCGGCAGCCGGAGCAGTACTCCTTCTTGTACGTCACGATCCCCTTCTCGCGCTTCTGGAGGGCGCCGATCATGCAGGCGCCGACGCACGCGGGGTCGACGCAGTGCATGCACTGCGCCTTGAAGTACGAGCGCACGGGCGAGCCGGGCTCCTTGTAGAGCTTGATGACGTTTTTCGTCTGCCCGTTCAGGTCGAGAGGCGCGTCCCAGAGGCCGTTCGAGTTCGACGTGTCGGGCTTCTTGTCGTTCGCCTCGCGGCACGCGACGACGCACGTCTTGCAGCCGATGCAGAGCGTCGTGTCGTACAGGAGGCCAACGGCGTCCGGAGGCGCCGTCTTCACCGCGCCTTCCGCCCCGCCCGCCGTCACGGCGACGGCCGCGGCCGCCGTCGCGGCGGCGCCCGTCAGGAGGCTGCGTCGGTCGAGGGTCATCTCAGGCCTCCTTCCGCGGTTCCTTCGAAGGCCCTTCTTCCGCCGTCCCGAACTTCTTCGACGCGGCCCAGCCCGCGCCGAGGAGCGCGCCGGCGACGAGGCCCGCGACGCCCGTCGCGACCGGGGCGACCTTGCCCATCGGGGCGTGGAGCGGGGCGTACGTGTCGGGCGGCGTGGGCCGCTCGATGTCGACGGTGTCGTGGAGCGGCTTGCGGAACGCGAGCGTCTGCTCCGTGCAGCCGAAGCACGGGTGACCGATCCCGATCGGCCACGCGTCGGGCACCTCGGCGAACGGGAGGACCGAGCAGTTCGCGTGTGTCGCCGGGCCCTTGCAGCCCGTCTTGTAGAGACACCAGCCCTGCCTGTGGCCCTCGTCTCCGAACTTCTGGACGAAGCGGCCGGCGTCGAAGTGGGCGCGGCGCGGGCAGTGCTCGTGGATCGTCCGGCCGTACGCGAATTTCGGCCGGCCCTTCTCGTCGAGCGCCGGGAGCGTCCCGAGCGTCGCGAACTGCAGGACCGTGCCGAGGAGGTTGTACGGGTTCGCCGGGCAGCCGGGGATCGTGACGACCGTCTTGCCCTTGAGGACCATCGGGGCGCCCGTCGCTCCGGTCGGGTTCGGGTCGGCGGACGGAATGCCGCCCCACGACGCGCACGAGCCGATCGCGATGATCGCGCCGGCCTTTCCCGCGACGTCGTTCAGGATGTCGACGGCCGTGCGCCCGCCGACCTGGCAGTAGATGCCGTTCTCCTTCGTCGGAATCGCGCCCTCGACGACGAGGACGTACTTGCCCTCGTGGTCCTTCATGGTTTTCTTCAGCGCGGCCTCGGCCTGGTGGCCGGCCGCTGCGAAGAGCGTCTCGTGGTAGTCGAGCGAGATGAGGTCGAGGATCAGCTCCGCGACGTCCGGGTGCGAGCTGCGGAGCAGCGACTCCGTGCAGCCGGTGCACTCCTGGAAGTGGAGCCAGATCACCGACGGCTTCACTCCCTTGACGGCCGCCTCCGCGAGCCGCGCGGAGAGCGCCGCAGGGAGCCCGACGGCGGCGCCCGCCATGAGCGCGACCTTCACGAAATCGCGCCGGTTGGAACCCTCAACGTCGACGTGGAGCGACTCTGCGTCGCTTGTACCGTCCAGATACATGTGGACCTCCGCGCTGTACGAAGGATCAAAACGCGCCGCAACGCTTCGTTTACATCGTGCAGATGAATCATCCTGACCCGGCCACCGGGCCTTACAGTTCCTCGCATGCGGCGCGTGAGGCTCGAGGTGCGGGGGGCGGTGCAGGGCGTCGGGTTCCGCCCGTTCGTGTGGCGGCTCGCGCACGCGCTCTCGCTCGCGGGCTGGGTGCGCAACGACATCGCGGGCGTTTTCATCGAGTTGGAGGGTGAGGACGGGGCTCTCCGGGAATTCCGTCGGGCGCTAGACGAGGCACCCCCGCCGCTCGCGCGCATCCGCGAGATCCTCGAGAACCCGGCGCCGGTTACAAAGGAGCCGGGCTTCACCATTCGTCCGAGCGAGGACGCCGGAGCGCGGACCGTGCTCGTCCTCCCCGACGTCGCGACGTGCCCTGCCTGCCTTGCCGAGGTCCTCGACCCGAAGGACCGCCGGCACCTTTATCCCTTCGCGAACTGCACGAACTGCGGCCCGCGCTTCACGATCGTGACGGACCTTCCGTACGACCGGCCCGCGACGACGATGGCCGCGTTTACGCTCTGCGGCGAGTGCCGCGCCGAGTACGAGGACCCGCGCGACCGCCGCTTCCACGCACAGCCGATCGCGTGCCCCGCGTGCGGGCCGCATCTCGAGGCCTGGTCGCCCTCCGGCGACGTCCTCGCCCGGCGGCACGAAGCGCTTCTCGCGGCCGCCGACGCGCTCCGCGCGGGGGCCGTCGTCGCCGTCAAGGGCCTCGGGGGATTCCACCTCATGTGCGACGCGCGGAGCGCCGACGCCGTGGCCGCCCTCCGGCGGCGCAAGCGCCGGGAAGAAAAGCCGCTCGCGCTCATGGTGAGGGACGTCGCGGCGGCTCGCGCCCTCGCGGAGGTGACGGACGAGAGCGAGGCGCTCCTCGCCGGGCCGGAGGCGCCGATCGTCCTCCTCCCGCGGCGCGCGGACGCCGGCGTCGCTTCGAACGTCGCGCCGGGCCGGCCGGAGCTCGGCCTCATGCTCCCGGCGACGCCGCTTCACCACCTGCTCCTGCGTGAAACGCGCTTCCCCGTCGTCGCGACGAGCGGCAACCGCAGCGAGGAGCCCATCGCGACCGACGAGCGCGAGGCCCTCGTCCGCCTCGCGGGCATGGCCGATCTCTTTCTCGTCCACGACCGGGCCCTGGCGCGGCACGTCGATGACAGCGTCGCCCGCGTCGTCGCGGGCGCGCCGCGCCTCCTGCGCCGCGCGCGAGGCTGGGCGCCGCTGCCCGTTCCCGTCCGCGAGGAGCTGCCCGTGATCCTCGGCGTCGGCGCGCACATGAAGACGGCCGTCGCGCTCTCCGTCGGGCGGCAGGTCTTTCTCTCGCAGCACGTCGGCGACCTCGAGACGCCCGAGGCGCTCGACGCCTTCGAGCGCGTGATTGCCGACTTCCAGCGCCTTTACGCGGTGGAGCCCGCCGCCGTCGCGCACGACCTGCACCCGGGTTACGCGTCGACCGTCTTCGCGAAGAAACTCGCGGAAGCGCGGGGCCTCCCCGCGGTCGCCGTCCAGCACCACCACGCACACCTCGCCGCCTGCCTCGCGGAGAACGAGGCCGACGGCCCCGCTCTCGGCGTCACGTGGGACGGCACGGGCCTCGGGACGGACGGGACGATCTGGGGCGGCGAGTTCCTCCTCGGCGACGCGTCGGGCTTCACCCGCGTCGCGCATCTCCGGCCGTTCCGGCTCCTGGGCGGCGACGCGGCCGTGAAGGAGCCGCGGCGGATCGCTCTCGCGATCCTCCTCGAGCTGCTCGGAGAAGGGGCGCTCGGAAGGGAGGACCTCGAGTGCGTGAGGTCCTTCTCCCGAAGCGAGCGCGAAGTCCTCGCGAAGATGGCGAGCTCAGGCTTGAATGCGCCCGTCACGACCAGCGCGGGCCGTCTCTTCGACGCGGTCGCCTCGCTTCTCGGAATCGCGCAGAAGAGCTCCTTCGAAGGTCAATCGGCGATGGCCCTCGAAGCGGCGGCCTTCGAGGCTTGGGGCGAGGTCGCACCGGGCGCCGCCCAGCCCCTCGCCGGCCAGATCCGGCTCGTCATCTCCTCGGATGGGTCTGCGATCCTCGACTGGGAGCCTCTCCTCTCTTACCTTCTAAGAAAATCTTCTCCGGGCGTCTCCTCCTCGCTCCTCGCCGCCGAATTCCACGCCGCCCTCGCCGACGGCATCGCCGCCGCCGCCGCGCACGTGGGCGCGCCCCGGGTCGCCCTGACCGGCGGCTGCTTCCAGAACAAGCTCCTCACGGAGCTCGCGGCCGCCCGGCTCAGGGCGGCGGGCTTCGAGGTCCTCCTCCACGGCGCCGTCCCGCCGAACGACGGCGGGATCGGCCTCGGCCAGGTCCTCGTCGCCGCGGAGCGCCTGAAGCATCTGCATCGGGGGGATTGAGACGCGGTCCCCACTAACCTCGCCGCCGTGGGGTGCACGATGTGCCTTGGCGTCCCCGGAAAAGTCGTGAGCATCGAGGCGAGCGCGGTCGACATGCCGATGGGCGTCGTGTCGTTCGCCGGGATCACGAAAGAGGTCTGCTTCGCGTACACGCCGGACATCCAGGTCGGCGAGTACGTCCTCGTGCACGTCGGCTTCGCGATCTCGAAGCTCGACGAGGACCACGCCCTCGAGGTCTTCCGCACGCTCAAGGAGATGGGCGAGCTCGGCGACCTCGAGATCCCGCAGCCCTCCGGGGCCCGCACGCCGTGAAGTTCGTCGACGAGTACCGGCGCGAGGAGGACGCGCAGGCATTCGTCCGCGCCATCCGCGCGAAGGTGACCCGGTCGTGGACCCTCATGGAGATCTGCGGCGGCCAGACGCACACGCTCCTGCGCTCGGGGATCGACCGGATGCTCCCGCCGGAGATCACGCTCGTGCACGGGCCGGGGTGCCCCGTCTGCGTGACGCCGCTGACGCAGATCGACCGCGCGCTCGCGATCGCCTCCCGCCCGAACGTGATCTTCACGTCCTTCGGCGACATGCTGCGCGTCCCCGGATCGACGACGGACCTCCTGACGGTCAAGGCAAGGGGCGGCGACGTGCGGATGGTCTACTCGCCGCTCGACGCCGTGACGCTCGCGCGGCAGAACCCGGAGAAGGAGGTCGTCTTCTTCGCCGTCGGCTTCGAGACGACCGCGCCCGCGAACGCGATGGCGGTCCGCCACGCGAAGTCGCTCGGCCTGACGAACTTCTCCGTCCTCGCCTCGCACGTCCTCGTGCCGCCCGCGATGGAGGCGATCCTCTCGTCGCCCTCGAACCGCGTCCAGGCGTTCCTCCTCGCCGGCCACGTCTGCGCCGTCATGGGCTGGACGGAGTACGAGCCCCTCGCGAAGTCGCACGGGATCCCGATGGTCGTCACGGGCTTCGAGCCGCTCGACCTCCTGCAAGGGATCCACATGGCCGTCGACGCGCTCGAGGCGGGCCGCACGGGCGTCGAGAACCAGTACGTGCGCACGGTCTCGCGCGAGGGAAATCCCGCGGCACGCGCCGTCGTGAACGAGGTCTTCGAGACGTGCGACCGCGCGTGGCGCGGCATCGGCGTCATCCCGAAGAGCGGCTACCGCCTGCGCCCCGAGTACGCCGCGTACGACGCGACGCTGAAGTTCGAAGTCGGCGCGATCACGACCGAGGAGCCGAAGGAGTGCATCGCGGGCGAGATCATGCAGGGATTGAAGCGCCCGAGTGCGTGCACTGCCTTCGGGACGCGCTGCACACCCGAACACCCTCTCGGCGCGCCGATGGTGTCATCCGAAGGCGCCTGCGCGGCGTACTGGCTCTACGCGAGAGCGTGATGGCCGAAACGAAGCCGCCCGCCCCGGACCTCGGCGCCGCCCTCGCGGCGGCCTCGTGCCCCGTCCCGGCCTCTTCGACGCGGGAGACGATCCTCATGGCGCACGGCGGCGGCGGCCGCCTCACGCAGCGCCTCATCGAGAGCCTGTTCCTGAAGAACTTCGACAACCCGGCGCTCCGCGAGCTGCACGACGGCGCGATCCTCGAGGCCGGAGGCGTCCGCCTCGCGTTCTCGACGGACTCGTTCGTGATCCACCCGCTTTTCTTCCCCGGCGGCGACATCGGCTCGCTCGCCGTCCACGGCACCGTGAACGACCTCGCGATGTGCGGCGCGCAGCCGCTCGGCCTCTCGGCCGGCCTCATCCTCGAGGAGGGCCTGCCGGTCGCGGACCTCGAGAGGATCGTCGCGTCGATGCAGCGCGCCGCCGCCGGCGCGGGCGCCTCGATCGTCACGGGCGACACGAAGGTCGTCGACCGCGGCAAGGGCGACGGCGTCTTCGTGAACGTGACCGGCGTCGGGATCGTGCCCGAGGGCGTCGTGATCTCGCCCCGGCGCGCCGCGCCGGGCGACGTCGTCCTCGTGAGCGGCGAGATCGCCGTCCACGGGATCGCGATCATGTCGCTCCGCGAGGGCCTCCGGTTCGAGACGACGCTCGAGAGCGACACGGCGGCGCTGAACGGCCTCGTCGCGGACCTCCTCGCCGCCGCTGGCGCCGCCGTCCACGTCCTGCGCGACCCGACGCGCGGCGGCGTCGCCTCGACGCTGAACGAGATCGCGGGCCAGGCGGCCGTCGGCATCCGCCTCGAGGAGGCGAAGATCCCGGTCGCCGAGGAGGTGCGGGGCGCCTGCGAGATTCTCGGCCTCGACCCGCTCTACGTCGCGAACGAGGGCAAGCTCCTCGCGATCGTCGCGCCGGAGGCCGCGGATAGAGCGCTCGCGGCGCTCCGGGCGCATCCCCTCGGCGCGAAGGCCGCCGCGATCGGCACGGTCGTCGCGGAGGGCCCGGGCCGCGTGACGCTGAAGAGCCGGATCGGCGGGACGCGCATCGTGGATCTCCTCACGGGCGAGCAGCTCCCGAGGATCTGCTGACGTGCACGAGATGGGCGTCGCCGCCGAGGTGCGCCGGATCGCGCGCGCGTCCGTCGCGAACCGCGGCTCCGGCCGGATCACGTGCGTGCGTCTCGCGGTCGGCGACCTCGCGGCCATCGAGCCCGAGCTCCTGAAGTACGCGTGGGAGGCGCTCGTCCAGGGCACGTCCGAGGAGGGCGCGGCGCTCGAGATCGACTGGCGGCCCGCGAAGCAGACCTGCCGCGTCTGCGGCGACCTGCCGGGGCGGGCGCCCGGAACCTGGCTCCGCCTCTGCCCGAAATGCGGCGGGATCCTGCGCGTGACGGGCGGCGACGACCTCGACGTCCTCTCGGTCGTCTTCGAGGAGGATGATGCCGTGCAGGGAGCGGAGGGAGGAGCGCGATGACCGAGGTGGACGTCAAACAAAAGGTCCTCGCCGCGAACGCCGCCGCGGCCGCCTCTCTGCGCGAGATGTTCTCCCGCTCGGGCACGCTCGCCGTGAACCTCATCTCCTCGCCGGGTTCCGGGAAGACGACGCTCCTCGAGAAGACCGTCGCGGCGCTGAAAGGCTCGCTCCGCCTCGGGGGGATCGAGGGCGACATCGCGACCGAGCGCGACGCCGAGCGACTGCGGAAGATGGGGATCCCCGCGCGGCAGATCCTCACCGGCGGCTCCTGCCACCTCGACGCCCGCCAGGTCGAGCGCGCGCTCGCCGAGGAGGAGGGCGGGCTCTCGGGCCTCGACATCCTCTTCATCGAGAATGTCGGGAACCTCATCTGCCCGACGGGCTACGACCTCGGCGAGGACTTCAAGATCGTCCTCCTCTCCGTCACGGAGGGCGAAGACAAACCGTTCAAGTACCCGGCGATCTTTTCGAAGGCCGCCGTGACCGTCGTCACGAAGATCGATCTCCTTCCGTACGTCCCATTCGACCTCCCCGCCGTCCGCGAGCAGGTCGCGACGCTCGCGCCCGAGGGCCGCATCGTCGAGGTCTCGGCGACGAGCGGCGCCGGGATGGACGCGTGGATCCGGCTCCTGACGGATGCTCTCGCGAGAAAGCGCGCCGGGGTGCCGGCCGCGGGAGTCGCCACTTGAGCGGCGTCGACCGGAGAGAGCTCCTTCTCGCTCTCGCGGGCGGCGGCGCGCTGACCGCGGCTGCGACGCTCGCCGGCTGCTCGAAAAAGCCGGCGCTCAAGCCGACGCAGGCGCTCGTCCCGCTCTCGGACGTCCCGAAGACCGGCCGGACGAAGATCCTCGTCGCCGGCCGGCCCGTCGAGCTCCGGCGCACGGAGAAGGGCGTCGTCGCGCGGTCGCTCCTCTGCTCGCACTTCGGCTGCACGGTTGCGTGGAACGAGGAGCGGCAGGTCTACGTCTGCCCGTGCCACGAGGGCGTCTACGACGCGAGCGGCGCGGTCGTGGGCGGGCCGCCTCCGCAGGGTCTCGCGAGCGTGCCCGTCGTCGTCTCCGGCGACGACCTGATCGTGGGGGCGTGATGGCGGACGGGCTCTTCCTGACGCTCGCGGGCGCGGCCGTCACCGTCGGCGCGCTCCACACGCTCGCGCCCGACCACTGGGTGCCGTTCGCGGCGATCGCGCGCGCGCAGAGGTGGTCCGCCGCGAAGACGGCGCGGATCACGTTCCTCTGTGGCTTCGGTCACGTGACGGTCTCGGCGCTCCTCGGGCTCCTCGGCCTCCTCTTCGGCCGGGCGATCTTCGAGCGCGCCGGCGCGCGGATGGAGGCCGTGGCGGGGATCCTCCTCGTGGGCTTCGGCCTCGCGTACGGCGTCTGGGGGATGCGCCGTGCGGCGGGGAAGCGGGTCCACGGCCACGCGCACGCGCACTACGACCACGTCCACGACCCTTCGAAGTCGACCGCGTGGTCGCTCTTCCTCCTCTTCTCCGCGGACCCGTGCGTCGCCGTGATCCCGCTCCTCTTCGCGGCCGCGCCGCTCGGGACGGCGCCCACGGTCGGGATCGTCCTGCTCTACGAGGCGGCCACGATCCTGACGATGATCGCCCTCGTCCTGCCCGCCCGGGCCGGGTTCCAGCGCCTCCGCTTCCCGTGGCTCGACCACTGGGGCGACGCGGTCGCGGGCGGTCTCATCGCCGCCACGGGCGTCGTCGTGATCGCGCTCGGGATCTGACCCGCCTACGCCCCCGCGGAAGCCCCGCCTTTCGGCCGTCGTTTCCACGCGACATAGGGCTTCGCGAGCGTGCGCAGCGCCGTGAGCTTCGTCTCGTACAGGCGCGACGAGAACGTCGGCTCGACGAGCTCGGCGGCCTCCTCGGGCTGGACGACGAGCGAGACCTGGATGCCCGGAAGGATCCCGACCGGCAGCCCGGCGCGCGTGACGGCGCGCCAGAGGTAGGCGAAAACGTCCTTCATGTCGTCCGGCCTCGGCGGGGGCACGTGCTCCATCGCGCTCCCGAGGGTCGGGCGGAAGATGCAGACCGTCGGGAACGCGCCCGCGTTCACGATTCGGTCGATCGCGCGCTTCGTCGCGTCGATCGGCTCGGGGCCGGCGATGATCTCCCCCGACACTTTTCCGGCGCCGAGCTTGCCGGCCGTGTACTCCATCGCCTCGAAGAACGCGTGCTGGCCGACGGTCTGCGCCTTCCCCGGGCAGAGGCTCGCGAACACCTCGGGGTCCTCGAACTCGTAGCAGAACGAGAAGTGGTCCGTCCCGGCAGCGATGAGGTCGTCGTACTCGCCGTACTTGCGGCGCGGGACCGGCACGGCCTGCACGCCGATGAAGCCGCCGACCTCCGCCCGGATCGCCTTCACGAACGGCTCGCACTGCCTCAAGCCGTGCAGAGACTCGAGCTTGTCGACGTCCTCGAAGTGGTAGCCCGTGTTGAGGTGCGTGAAGATCGACCCGGAGTGGTCGCGCGCGGCTTTCGCGACCTCGATCACGTCCTCGACCTTCTTGCGCGACTCCTCGGCCTCGCCGACGTTGCGCCCCGTCGTGCAGAACGCGCACGCGGGCGAAGACGGCAGGTTCCAGTAGAGGCACGAATTCGAGACGTAGATCCCGAGGTACGTGCCCTGCAGGACGCCGATCCGGCTCATCTCCGTGCCGGACTTCGTCTTCCACGAGTACCACGTCGGCTCGGGCGGGATCGTGACCGCGTAATGGTCGCCCGTACGCGTGTCCGCGACGGCGTACCCGCCGCCGTTCTGGACGAGGAGGAACGGCGACGCCGCCGCGAACGGCTCGACGACGGGGACGTTCATCCAGATGTCCTTGCGCGGCGCCGGGATCACGATCTCGAGACCCGATCCGAGGCCGGCGCGCGTGCGCGCGATGCGCCGAGCGTCTTCGTCCGTGTGGCAGGACGCATCGATGCGCATTCCGAGGCAGAACAGCTCGATCTCGAGCTCGACGGGCTTCAGCATGGAACCAACCCTATCCCTTCAGCCGTTTGCGCCTGGGAAGGAGGTCGTTCACCTCGCGCAGCGCGAGATCCAGCCCCTTCTCGATGCCTTCGGGCTCCTCGCCGCGCAGCTTCTTCATCGCGAACTCGTCCCTGAGGCGGTGCAGCTTGTGCGCGAGCGCCCAGAGGATCGTCTCGACGGCTTTCTGCTCGTCCTCGGTCCGGCCCTTCGACATCCTCCGGATTCTGAACCAAGATCGCCCCGCATGCCCGTCCTCGCCGTTCTCGTCCGGACGCACAACCCCGGGAACCTCGGCGCCGCCGCGCGCGCGGCGAAGAACTTCGGGGCGGAGCTGCTGCTCGTCGATCCGCGCGCCCCTCTCGATCACCCCGACGCAGTCGCGTTTGCATCCGGCGCCGAGGATTTTCTTGGAAAGGTGAAGAGGCTGGATTCGCTGGATTCGCTCGGCGCGCGAGCGGACCGGGTCATCGCCCTCTCCTCGCTGCGCGGCCGCGTTTCGCGCGGGCTGCCGCCTCCGACGACATTCGAAGAAATCTCCCGGTCTCTCCGTTCCCGTCGTTCCCGCGCCCGCCGCGTCGCGCTCGTGTTCGGCCCGGAGCGCGGGGGGCTGACGACGGAAGAGCTGCGGGCATGCGACGCGCGGCTCCGGATCGAGACCAGCCCGGAATTCCCGACGCTGAACCTCGCACAGTCGGTGGCCATTGCACTCTCGAACCTCCTCTCATTCGAGGAATCCTCGCGGCGGAGGCGCGAAACGGCGTCTCCCGAAGACGAGGTGGCGCCGACGAGAGACGTCCGCCGCCTCCTCTCCTCACTCAAAGAGACTCTCTCTTCGGCCGGCTACCCGGGCCGCGGCCATTCGAAAGACGTAATCGCGGAGATCGAGTCGTTCATGAAGCGCGGCAAGCCGACGTCGCGCGAGGTCACGCTCCTGCTCGGCGCTCTCGCGGCCGTCCGGCGAGGCCTCAGGGCGTGATTTCCGTTCGAGAAAGGAGCCCCGCATGCGACTCATGAACCGGCCGGCCTCTCTTCTCGCTCCCGCGGTTTTCGCGCTGGCGCTCCCCGCTGCCTCCGCCATCCCGCGAGTCAAGATCCTCGACGTGACGGTCTCGCCGGCGACCAGCGTGGACAAGCCGTGTCCCGTGACGCTCACGTTCCGCGCGACCGTCCTCCTCGACATGAAGAGCAAGTTCACGTACGAGTGGAGGTTGTCGACCGGCGAGGCCGACCGGGAGCACCATGGACCGGTCCAGGCCGACGGCGTCAACCCCGTCGTTCTGACGCAGGAGTGGAAGCTGGGCGAGCAGGGGCCGAAATACCACCCGTACGAGGGGTGGGTGAAGCTCAACGTTCGTTCGCCGGAGTGGAAGCTCTCCGAGCCGGCGGCCTTCACGATCGACTGCGGTCCGCCGCCAGCCGACGGAAAGGCCCGGTGATCGCGGCCTCGGCGGAGATGGACCGCGAGCGCCCCACGAGCCGGCTCAGACGTCGAGGTCGTCGGCCTCCCGCGCCCGCTCCATGATGAACTTGTAGCGCAGCGACGCGTCCTTGCCCATGAGCTCACCGAGCGCCTTCTCGGCCTCGAGAACGCTCGGCACGGTCACCTTGAGCGCGCGCCGCCGCTGGGGATCGAGCGTCGTCGCCTTGAGCTGCTCGGGCATCATCTCGCCGAGGCCCTTGAACCGCATGATCTCGGGCTTCACGTTCTTCGGCAGCCTCGCGAGGATCGCGTCGCGCTCCTTCTCGTCCAGAGCCCAGTGCGTCTCCTTGGCCGCGTCCACGCGGTAGAGCGGAGGCTGCGCGAGGTAGACGTGCCCGCGCTCGATCAGCTTCGGCAGGTGGCGCCAGAAGAACGTGAGGAGGAGCGTCGAGATGTGGTGGCCGTCCGCGTCGGCGTCCATGAGAAGGAAGATCTTCCCGTAGCGGAGCTTTTCGATGTCGAAATCCGCGCCGACGCCGCAGCCGAGCGCGGAGACGATGTCGCTGAGCTCGCGGTTGCCGGTCACCTTCGCGGCGTTCGCCTGCTCGGCGTTCAGGACCTTGCCGCGCAGCGGGAGGATCGCCTGCGTCCGCCGGTCGCGGCCCTGCTTGGCCGAGCCTCCGGCCGAGTCGCCCTCGACGATGAAGAGCTCGGACGAGCCGGGGTCCGTCGAGGAGCAGTCCGCGAGCTTGCCGGGCAGGTTCAGGCGGTGCGAGACCGCCGTCTTGCGCGCGACCTGCTGGGCCGCGCGGCTCGCCTCGCGCGCGCGGGCCGCGAGGACGATCCGGCCGACGATCTGCTCGGCGATCGTCGGGTTCTCGTTCAGCCACTTCTCGAGCGCGGGGCGCACCGCGCCGTCCACGGCCGCGGCCATCTCCGGGTTGTTCAGGCGGTCCTTCGTCTGCCCCTGAAACTGCGGCTCGAGGACGTACGCGGACAGCAGGACGACGATGCCCTCTCGGATGTCCTCCGCGGTCACGCTCACGCCCTTCGGGAGGAGCTCGTGCGTCTCGACGTAATTGCGGACGGCCTTCGTGAGGCCTGAGCGCAGCCCGTTCTCGTGCGTGCCGCCCGAGGGCGTCGAGACGCCGTTCACGAACGAGCGGACGTGCTCGTCCGTCGCCTCGGTCCAGACGAGCGCGAGCTCGAGGCGCGGGTCTTCCGCCCGCTCGAGGAGGAACGCGCCCGCGTGCGTCGGCGCCTTGCCGCGCTGCGCGACGACGTGCGTCAGCCAGTCCGCGAGGCCGCCCTCGTGCGCGAGCTCCTCGCGCACGGCGGGCTTCTTCGTCTCGTCCGTGAAGACGACCTTCAGGCCGCGGTGCAGGTACGTTTTGGCCTCGAGCCGCTCGCGGATCTCCGCCGCGTCGAACGCGAGCTTGCCGAAGATCTCGACGTCGGGCCGGAACCGCACGGTCGTCCCCGACCCGCGCACCTTCTCGCTCCCCGAGATCTTCGCGACCTTCGACGTCGCCTTGCCCTTCGCGTAGGTCTGCTGCCACGTGTGGCCGTCGCGCTTGACCGTGACGGTCATCTCGGACGACAGCGCGCAGACGACGGACGAACCGACGCCGTGGAGGCCGCCCGAATGGACGTAGTTCCCCTGGTCGAACTTTCCGCCCGCGTGGAGCGTCGTGAGGATGAGCTCGAGCGCGCTCTTCCTGTACTTCGGGTGGACGTCGACCGGGATGCCGCGGCCGTTGTCCGTGACCTCGATCTCCTTCCCGTCGGAAAAGAGCGTCACGTCGAGGCGCGTCGCGTAGCCGTTGATGACCTCGTCGATCGCGTTGTCGACGATCTCGTTGACGAGGTGGTGGAGACCCCTCGTGTCCACGCCGCCGATGTACATGCCGGGGCGCTTGCGGACGGGGTCGAGGCCTTCGAGGACGGTGATGTCGCGAGCGGTGTAGGTGGTGACCATGAGGCGGGCAGAGGGTGCGGCGAAAAGCGCTCCGGGTCAAGCAGGCAGCGGAGGCGGCCGGGCCCCTCTCGACGCCGGCGCGTGCTGTCTGAGCGAAGCGAGTTCACGCGCCAAGGAGATGGGGGGCCCGGCCGACAACCGCTATCGTTGCCTCCTTGGCGTCCCTCCTCGCCCGCGCGTTCGACTTCGTCCTCCTCGTCCTCGACCGGACGGGCGTCGCCGCGCGCCTCGCGGCGCTGCCGGTCTTCCCCGCCGCCATGCCCCTCGCCTCGCGCGCCGCGTGGGCGCTCGCGGCACTCGGCGCCGCCGTTCTCCTCTTTTACTCGTCGCTCGCGGCCGGGAGGGACCGCCGCGTCGCCGCGTTCCGCGTCGTCACGCTCCTCGCCGCGTGTCTCCTCCCGCTCGCCGCCGCGCGGCTCGTCCCGGCGGGCCACGCGCGCCCCTTCGGCGGCGGCGTCCTCGTCCTCGTGTTCTCGGCCGCCCTCGTTCACCGCGCCCTCGCGTGGCGCCGCAAGGAGAGCGTGGCCTCGCGTTTCCTCGAACGGCTCCGCTGGCTCCTCGAGGCCGCCGGCATCGCGCTTTGCCTCGCGGCGGCGGCCATGCACGCGCGCGGAGGGAGCGCTCCTCCGCTCACGGTCTTCGGCGGACTCCTCTGCCTGCGCCTCTCGATCGCCGATCTCCTCGACCCGTCGCGTCTCGCGAAGGAAACCGGCCTCACGGCGAGCGCGGCCAAGGACCTCAAGGCGGCCAGGAGCGGCAGGGCCCGCCCCGCTCACCGTGGGCGCCGGCTCGTCACGGGCCTCGCGAAGCTCGCGATCGCCGTCCTCTGGGTCTTCCTTCCGCTCCTCGCGGCCGTCGCGCCCGGCGAGGTCGCGCGCGGCGAGTGGCCGCCCGCAGCGCGCTTCCTCGCGCTCTACCCCGCGGCCGCCCTCGCCGTGACGGGCCTCCTCCTCCTCGCGGGCGCGGCGCGCCGGCTCGTCTCGAATCCGCTCGAAGCCGCGCGCGGCGCGGTCGTCGGCGCGGGCACGCTCCTGTGGCTCTGGCTCGTCCTCGGCCGCGCCCCCGCGGGCATCGCGATCGCCGCGCTGCCGGGCCTCTACGCAGCCGAGACGCTCGCGGGCTTTCTCTTCGGCGCCGCGTCGCGGGGGCGCTGAAGATTCCGACGTAACATCTCCGGATGGCCGACAGCGCTTCCGGTCGCGAAGCCCCGCACCTCGCCCGCAGCATCGGCCTTTGGAGCGCCGTCGCGGTCGTGATCGGCTCGACGATCGGCTCCGGGATCTTCCGCTCGCCGGCCGGCATCGCCGACAAGCTGCCGGGCCCGTTCCCCATGCTCGCGGTCTGGGCCGCGGGCGGCGTCTTCGCGCTCTGCGGCGCGCTGACGCTGGCCGAGGTCGCGAGCGCGCTCCCCGAGACGGGCGGGCTCTACGTCTTCTGCCGCGACGGCTGGGGCCGCCTCGCCGGATTCCTCTTCGGGTGGGGCCAGTTCTCGATGATACGTGCGGCCTCTCTGGGCGCCATCGCGATCACGTTCGCCGAGTACTTCTTCCGCGTGACGGGCCAGGACCCGCAGGCGCCCGGCAAGGTCATGGCCGTGCGCTGGTTCGCGGCGTTCGCGATCGCCCTCACGGCCTTCTTCAACGTTCTCGGAGTCCGCCTCGCCGCGAACGTCAGCAACGCGACGGTCCTCGCGAAATACGGCGCGCTCGTCTTCATCGTCCTCGTCGCGCTCGTCATCGGGCTCCCGAAGACCGGCGGCCATTTCGCGCCCGCGGTCCCCGCGGGCAGCTTCCACGTCGCGGCGTTCGGCCTCGCCCTCGTCTCGACGCTCTGGGCGTTCGACGGCTGGGCCGACCTCGCCTACAACGCGGGCGAAGTGACGGACCCCGAGAAGAACCTTCCCCGCGCGCTCATCGGCGGGACGCTCCTCGTCGTCGGGATTTACCTCGCCGCGAACGTCGCGTACCTCGCGGTCCTCCCGATCGAGCAGATTCGCGTCTCGAAGCTCGTCGCGGCCGACGCGGCCCAGGTCGTCCTCGGGACGGCGGGAGCCGCCTTCGTCTCCGTGACCGTGATGGTCTCGACGTTCGGGACGCTCAACACGGTCCTCTTCACGAGCCCGCGCGTCTTCTTCGCGATGGCGGCCGACCGCCTTTTCTTCCGCTCGGTCGCGGCCGTGCACCCGCGCTTCGGGACGCCGTGGATCTCGATCCTGATGACGGCCGGGCTCGGGATCGTCTTCGTCCTCTCGCGCAGCTTCGAGCAGCTCGCGGACGTCTTCGTGACCGCGTTCCTGCCGTTCTACGCGCTCGGGGTCGCGTCGATCTTCCCGCTGCGCCGGAGGCCCGGCTACGCGCCGTCCTTCCGCGTCCCGTTCTACCCCGTCCTCCCGCTCGTCTTCATCGCGTCCGTGCTCTATCTCCTCGGCAACGCGATCGCCGAGCCGGAGAGCCGCTGGTCGACGCTCGCCGTCCTCGGCGTCGTCGCGGCGGGGATCCCCGTGTATTACCTGACGGTGGGGCGGACGGGTCCGTCCGTCACCGGAACCAGCCGCTGACGTCCACGACGAGGTTCACGGTCCCAGAAGGCTGCGCGCAACGGACGAGGACGTCTCCCGCCGAGCCGAGGGCGACGAACGCGTTGTTCGCGCGCGTCTGCCCCGCTCCGTAGGAGATCGTCGTCGCGTTCGTGAAGACGGCCCCCGCCGCCCGGAAGCTCAGCGTGCCGGCCGCCGTCGGAGACGTGACGGTGACGTTCACGGCGAGAGAGCGCGCGTCGGACGGCACGCCGCAACGTCCCGCGAGCGTGAACAGGCGGTCCGTGTTCGCGACGAGCGCGGGCGAGCCGTCCGGGCCCGACGGGCCGCGCGTGTCGAGGAGGCGGCACGGGGTCACCGTCGAGAAGGACGACCCGGACACGGGCGGCGGCGGCACGACACGTCCGATGGCCGCGATTTTGAACTCCGTGAACCAGACGTTCCCGTCGGGGCCCGCGACGATCCCGAGAGGGCCGGAATCCGCCGTCGGGATCAGGAACTCCGTGACGGCCCCCGAGGTCGAGATGCGCCCGATCCGGTTCGCGTCGAACTCCGTGAACCAGAGCGCGCCGTCGGGCCCCGGCGCGATCGCGAAGCTCCGCGTCGTCGCGGGAAGGAGGAACTCCGTGAACTCTCCCGAGGGCGTCAGGCGGGCGATCCGGCTCGCGCCGGACTCGGCCACCCAGAGGTTGCCGTCGGGGCCCGCGGCGATGCCGGTCGGGGCGGCGGCGGGGGTCGGGACCGGGAACTCCGTGATCGCACCCGACGTCGTGACCCGCCCGACCTTGTTCGCGGAGTTCTCGGTGAACCAGAGCGCGCCGTCGGGGCCCGCAGCGATGGCCTGCGGCATGCTGTTCGCCGTCGGGATCGGGAACTCCGTCAGCACGCCCGCGGTCGTCAGGCGTCCGACCTTGTTCGAGGTTTCCGTGAACCACAGCGCCCCGTCCGGGCCCGTCGTGATCCCCTCGGGGCCGCCGGAAACCGGAAAATGCGTCAGCGCGCCCGCCGTCGTGAGCCGGCCGATCCGGGTCCCGCCCGACTCCGCGATCCAGAGCGCGCCGTCCGGCCCGGACGCGATCCCGTGAGGGCCGCTGACGGCGCCCACGGCCCAGCTCGTCGTCGCCCCCGCCGTCGTCGCACGGCCGATCCGGTCGGCCTCCGCGAACCAGAGCGCGCCGTCTGATCCGGCCGTGATGAAGTACGGGAGGGCCCCTCCCGCGAGCGGAAACTCGCGGTCCACCTCGGGAGGCGGACCCTCGCCGATCGCGTACCGGCCGACCTTGCCCGTCAGGAACTCCGTGAACCAGAGGTTTCCGTCGGCCCCAGTCGCGATCGCGTAGGCCCCGGCGTCCGCCGTCGGCACGAGGGCCTCCGAGATCGCGCCGGCCGTCGTGATGCGGCCGATCCTGTTCGCGTCGAATTCCGTGAACCACAGGGCACCGTCGGGCCCCGCCGCGATGTCGAACGTGCGCGTCGTCGCGGGCAGCGAAAACTCCGTGACGACTCCCGCCGTCGTGATGCGACCGATCGCCCCTGCGTTCGACTCCGTGAACCAGAGCGCCCCGTCCGGGCCGGCCGCGATTCCGAACGGGCCCGACGCACCCGTCGGCGTCGGGAACTCGGTCACGACTCCCGCCGTCGTGATCCGCCCGATCCTGTTCGTGCCGACCTCGGCGAACCAGAGCGCGCCGTCCGGACCCGCGGCGATCCCCGCGGGGCTGCTGTTCGCCGAGAGGATCGGGGTCTCCGTGAGTTCGCCCGCCGTCGTGAGGCGCCCGATCTTGTTGCTCGCCTCCGTGAACCAGAGCGCCCCGTCCGGGCCGACCGCGAGCTGTTGCGGGGCGCCGGGCGCGGGGAAATGCGTGAGAGCGCCCGCCGTCGTCAGGCGTCCGATCGCGGCCGACTCCGTGAACCAGAGCGCCCCGTCCGGGCCGAGGACGATGCCCTGAGGGTTGCTCACCGCCCCGACCGCGAGCTCCGCGATGACGCCGCCCGTCGTGATGCGCCCGATCCGGTCGACCTCCGTGAACCAGAGCGCCCCGTCCGGCCCGGGGGTGATCTGGTTCGGAAGGCGGCTCGCCGAGAGGGGGAACTCGAGGATGGCCTGCGCCGGGAGCGCCGCGGCCAGCGCGAGACCCGCAAACGCGACGAGAACCGCGGGGAGTCGTGCGGAGCGCGCGCGCCCGTCCATGGTCAGTCCGCCATTCTCTCCCGGACCGCGCTCTCGATCTCGTCGCCGTACGCAACGAGGCCATGGTCGCCGCCGGCGACGCGGTGGAAACGCGATCCTTTCGCGAGGCGGCCGGACTTCTCCCAGCGCGCCCAGGCCCCCGCGACCTGCGCGTACGGAACGGTTTCGTCGTCCGTCCCCATGACGACCGAGACGGGCACCGGCGGCGGCGCCTCGTCGACGCGCACGAGCGCCATCTCCTCGAAGAATCGCCGCCGGATCGGGAGCGGCCGCTCCTCGCCGTGGTGGAAGAGGTCGAATTCTTCGCCCTCCGGCAGCTTCTCCTTCCATCGTTCGTGAAAGCCCAGAGCGGGCGCGACGAGAACGAGAGGGCAAGAGACGGGAGCGGAGTTTTCTGCGAGTGAAAGAGCCACGAGAGCGCCCAGCGAGCTTCCGACGACCACCCTCGGCTCGGCGCGGTCGAACGCCGCCCTGGCCGCGGCGACCATCTCGAAGAAACTCAGCTCCCGGAAGGACGGCACGTTGAGGTCCGGGGCGACGACTTCGAACCCGTCGGCGGCGAACCGGTCCTCGAGAACCGCCCGTTTGCGGCCGCGGGGCGACGAGGCGAGGCCGTGAAGGTATAGGATCCTGGGCACGGTTCAATTCGCTCCGGCGGAGGATACAGACTGGCAGAAAGCTTGCGGCTTGATCAGCGAAGTCTTGACTGGACCGGTGTCTGTGACGTAAGTCTCACGTTTATCAGTTGAACCTCGGAAAGGCCTGTCCAAGATTCCGGATCTCCCGACGGAAAGCCGGAGGCGAGGCCCTCACCGAAGCATCACCATCTTTTTCTTGGAGGAGGAACCTTGATGAAAAACGCTCTCAGAATCCTTATGGCCGTGGCGCTCGTCGTCACCGCCTCAGCCGCCTTCGCCGGTGAGACGGGCTCCGTCTCGGGCGTCGTGAAAGACGGCAGCGGCCTCGCGGTTCCCGGCGCCACCGTGAAGATCGTCGGCGCCCAGGCGCCGCGCACGACCGTCACGAACGCGTCCGGCGCCTTCAAGTTCCCGACCCTTCTGCCGGGCGACTACGTCGTCACCGCGGACCTCAAGGGCCTCGGCACGGCGAGCCATAAGGTGAAGGTCTTCGTCGACAACGACGCGCAGCTGTCTCTCTCGCTCGTCCAGTCCACGAAGGCCGAGGTCGTCGTGACCGGCGCCGCGACCGAGATCGACAAGAAGGCCTCCGAAGTCAACTTCAACTACACGGACAACACCCTCAAGGACCTCCCGCTCGGGCGCACGTACGAAGGCGTGTTGAAGATCATCCCGGGCGCGGCAGCCGACACGGCCGGAAGCGGCCAGGTTGCGATGTCCGGCGGCACGCGGCAGGACAACAAGTTCCTCCTCGACGGCGTCAACATCACGAACCCGGGCTACGGGTTCCTCGGCGTCGACACGAACCAGCTCGACATCGCGGACTTCAACGTGAAGAAGGGCGGCATCTCGGCCGAGTTCGGGCGCACGTCCGGCGCGATGATCAACGCCGTCACGAAGTCGGGCACGAACCAGATCGCCGGCGCGGTCCAGTTCAACATCTCCCCGAGCTCGTTCCAGGCGAACAACGACTTCGGGACGACGCAGGACGTCAGCACGTACAACGGCCAGGGGAACATCGGGTTCCCGATCATCAAGGACGCGCTCTTCGGTTACGTTTCGGCCGCCTACTACGACACGAAGACGACCGGGACGACCGCCACGTACAGCGGCGTCACGTCGACGCAGCCGGACGCCACCGCCAAGAACGGCGACTACTTCGGCAAGCTCACGTACTTCGGGGGCCAGAACGTCCTCATCAACGCCGGCTTCCGCGCTCTCCCCGCGAAGTCCGACAACCAGTTCAACTCGATCTACGACGCCCCGACCGCAGCGTACGGCGCCGACACGACGAACTACGTCGGCAACGCGTCGGTCGACTGGTTCGTCTCGAAGGACACGGCCGTCGAGGCGAAGTTCATCCACTACACCGAAAACGACCTGTCGAACGGCAACAACCTCATCCCGCCGTTCCAGCCAACGACGATCAACCCGAAGACCCTCGGCGCCTACGGCGCGTTCCCCGACCCGACGCGCAACGGCGGCAACTCGGGCGTGCCGGAGTTCCAGTCGACGGGCGACCGTTACAAGAGGAACGAGATCAAGGCGACGCTCAGCCAGTACTTCGACTTCGGCAGCTCGCAGCATCAGTTCAAGCTCGGCGGCGGATACGAGGACGACACGATGGACACCGTCCGGGCGACGAACGGCTGGGGCACATGGGCGACCGGCATCTCGTGCCCGGCCTCGGTCTGTGGCGTGGCGGTGTCCAACACGGACCGCGCCCGGTACTACACGTCGCAGCCCGAGCAGAACTCGGGCGCGCGGACGTACTCGGCGTTTCTCCAGGACACGATCACGTTCAAGGCCGTCACGGTCAGCCTCGGCGTCCTCGCCAACAAGGACGACTTCGCCCAGATCTGCAAGCAGGGCAACGTCTGCGGACCGACCGGCACACCGGCCGAGACGACGGACACGCGCATCAACTTCATGTCGTTCGACTGGAGCACGCTGATCCAGCCGCGCCTCGGCATCACGTGGAACACGAACCTCGTCGAGGGCGACAAGCTCTACAGCTCGTACGGCGAGTACGCGGGCCTCGATCAGAAGTCCACCGCGCGCTCCTTCGCCCCGTACCGCATCCGCCAGGACCAGGCGTACTTCTGCGCCACGGTCGGCGGCTGCGCGGGCGGATTCGCATACGGCCAGCTCATGGGCTCGCAGTACCGCGGCTCTTCGGGCGGCAAGCTCATCCCGGCCTACCTGAAGGAGCCCTACTACCAGGAGTTCATCCTCGGGTACTCGGCCGCGGCCACGAAGGACATCGCCGTCGACGCGTACTACCAGTACCGCAACCTCAAGAACGCCATGGAAGACACGCCGATCGACCCGGCGAACTACTTCGGATCGTTCCAGGCGGCGAACTTCCCCGACGCGCGGCGCGTCTACCGTGCCTACACGCTCGACGTCCAGAAGCGCTACGCGAACAGCTGGTACGCGGACATGAACGTCACGTTCAGCCACCTCTACGGCAACTTCGACGAGGACTACGGCACGGGTCTCTTCAACACGTCGTCGTTCCTCGAGGACGAGCCGGGCTGGTACACGACCGACCCGAATCGCTACGGCACCATGACGCAGGACCGCCCGGTCATCTTCAAGTTGATGGCCACCTACGACACGCCGTTCGGCCTCACCCTCGGCGGCTTCCTCCGCGTCCAGAGCGGCACGGCCTGGGAGGCCCGCGGCGCCACTCCGTCGACGACCGACGGCCGCTACCTCGAGCCCGCCGGCTCGCGCCGCCTCCCGACGTGGACGAACTTCGACGCGCTCCTCGCCTACACGTTCAAGCCCTCGGGCAACATGGGCGTCCGCCTCGAGTTCCGCGTCGCGAACGTCTTCAACACGCAGACCGTTCTCGCCGTGGACCACACGAAGTACTTCGACGGGTACGTCGACGGCACCCCGGCCTCGACCGAGGGGCCCCAGGGAACGTCCCAGCCCAACCCGAACTTCGGCAACGCGACGGCCTGGGCCGCGCCGCGCCGCTTCACGCTCATGGCTCGCCTCGACTTCTAGACGAGCCTCGACCGGTTCTCTTTGCGGCCCGGCGGCGACGCCGGGCCGTTTTCTATTTCGACCGGCCGAGCGCCTCGAGGAACGCCCGGGCCTTGTCGTAGCCGGGCTGCAGGGCGAGGGCCTCTTTCGCGAGCGCGCGAGCCCGATCCGTCTCGCCCGCCATCGCGCACGCGACCGCGAGATTGAGCCGGGCTTCCGCGCTCGCGCCGTCGAGCCGCACGGCCTCCTCGAGATCCGCGCGGCCGCCTGCCGCGTCGCCGGACTCGATGCGCGAAAGGCCTCGGCGTTCGAGCAGCGAGGAAAGCGTGGCCGCCGCCTCGGCTCTCGGCGCAGCGGACGCGAGCGAGCGTCCGAGCGCCGCGATCGCTTCGTCGCTCTTCCCCGCGGCTGCGAATGACCGGCCCACGCGGAGCCAGAAGAGCGCGGGATCGGGATGTCCGGGCGCGGCCGCC
This sequence comes from Thermoanaerobaculia bacterium, assembly GCA_035542215.1. Classification (GTDB taxonomy): domain Bacteria; phylum Acidobacteriota; class Thermoanaerobaculia; order UBA5066; family UBA5066; genus Fen-183. The sequence continues at coordinate 36,888 of DATKLW010000173.1, forward strand.
CCGGCGTGCCGCATCGCGCCGGCGGCGTTCTTTTCGATCTCCCAGAGGACGAGGTGCATGTCTTCGTCCGCGGCGCCGTCCCAGAGGCCCGTCGGCCAGAGCGAGACGGCTGCGAGAACCGCCGCGGCCGCCACGGAGGCGCCGACGCCGCGCTTCGCCCGCCACGCCTCCGGGAGCTTCGCGACGGCGGCACCCGCGAGCGGCGCGAGCGCGACGAGGAGCGGCAGGCGATAGCGCGTCGCGACGAAGAAGGCGGCGACGGCGAGGACGTACGCGGGAATGAAGGCGGTCCAGACGAGCAGCGCGCGGCGCGCCTCTCCCGCCGAGGCGAGGATGGCGAGGACGAATCCCGCGCCCGCGAGTGGGAGGAGGAGGCCGGGGCCGACGGCGAGGATCTTCAGCGCGGTGCTGTGCTCGCGGTACCACGGGAAGCTGAAGTTGAGCGGCGCCTCGTCGCCCGAAAGAGTGAACCGGATCTTCCTCAGAAAGAGAGACGCGGCGGAGCCGGGGTTCGCGCGAATCCAGCGGAGCGCCTCGCGGGCGAAGTGCGCCGAGACCTCCGGGGTCGAAAGCGAGCGGCCCTCGGCTGCCTCGGCCACCCTCTTCGCATCCCGCGCCTGTCCGCCGATGTCGGGCGTGATCCCCGGGAGCGCGCGGTAGACGCCGTTGGCGCCCGGCCCGTTCCCGACGAGAAAGTTCAGGCCGCCGTGCGAGGAGATGAGGACGAATTCACGGGAGACGACGAAGTTCCGGAGGGTAACGGGCGCGATCGCGACGGCGGCGCCGCCGACGAATGCCGCAGCGATCCACACCCTTCTAAGAGATTTCTCTTTGAACATGAAAAGAGCCAGGGCCGCCGCGATCGCGGCGACGCAAAGGAGGGCGTTCGGGCGGTTGAGGGAAAGAAGGCCGCCCGCAAAGCCGGCGGCGATCATGACCCTCGAAGAAATCGGCGCTGCGGCGAGCGGCGGCGCCGCCCGCCGAACTCCGCCGCTTGCCGCTGCTTCGCCCCCAGTCACATTCGAAGAAAAGCGCCTTGGCGTGAGCCCCACAGAAAGCAGGTACAGGAAGAGCGCCGTGAGGAACGGGTCCAGCGCCGCCTGCAGGATGAGCGCCTCGTGAAACGTCACGACGCCCGTCAGGGCGAAGAGGACGCCCGCGGGGAGCGCCGCGCGGTCGCCGAAGAGGCGCCGCGCCGTCAGGAAGACGAGCACGACCGCCGCCGCGCCGAGCATCATCTGGACGACGCGCGCGACGGGGAACGACACGCCGGTCGCCGCGAGGAAATACTCGTAGAGCGGCGACACGAAGAACGGCACGGGCCCCTCGCCGCGGAGCAGGAGATCTCCGTTCGCGATGCGCCACGCGAGGCGTGCGTACACGCCGCCGTCGAGGTCGCCGTAGGGCTGGAGGAGCGGATGGCCTCCGAGCTGCGCGAGGACGGCCGCCTTCGCGGCGATCGCCCCCGCGGCGAGAAGGAGAAGGCGGCGGGTCACGCGGGAAGGTTACCTCCCGCGCCTTGCTAAGCTGGCCTCATGGCCGCGTTCTGGATCGGCGTGGACGGGGGCGGCACGCGCACGCGCGCTGTCGTGGCGGGCGAGGACCTCGTTCCGATGGGCAGCGGCGCCTCGGGACCCGCGAACGCTTCGACGCGCCCGCTCCCGCTCGTCGTCGAAACGGTCCTCGAGGCCGCCGGGGACGCCGCCGCCTCGGCGACCGTCGCGGCCGCCCGCGCGGAGAAAGTCGGCGTCGGTCTCGCGGGCGTCGAGTCGGCGGGCCTCGTCGCGCCGCTCACCGCCGCCCTCGAGGAGCATTTCGGCGCGGGACGCGTCCTCGTGACGACGGACGCGCGCATCGCGCTCGCCGGCGCCTCGCCCGGCGATCCGCAGGGGCCGGGCGTCGTCCTGATCGCGGGGACCGGGGCGATCGCCTACGGGCGCTCCGCGGGCGGGGCCGAGGCGCGTGCGGGCGGCTGGGGGCCGCTCCTCGGCGACGAGGGCTCGGGCTACGCGATCGCGCGCCAGGGCCTCGCCGCCGTCGTCCGGGACCTCGACGGGCGCGGCCCGAAGACGGCGATCCGGGAGATGCTCTTCCGGTCCGCCCGCGGGATCCACACGCTGGAGGAGCTTCTCGCGAAGATCTACAGGTCCGAGGGCGGCGCGGGCGACGTCGCGGCGTACTTCCCGATCGTCCTTGCGGCGGCGAAGGCCGGCGACGCCGAAGCGCGCCGGATCCTCGGCGAAGCCGGCAGAGAGCTCGCCCTCGCGGCGCTCACGGTCATCCGAAAGCTCCGGCTCGAGAACTCGTCGTTCCCCGTCTCGACCGTCGGCGGCGTTTTCAGCGCGGGCGACCTGCTCGTCGGACCCCTCGCGGCCGCGCTCCACGCCGTGGCGCCGGGCGCGCAGGTCGGCCCGCCGGCGTATCCGCCCGAGATCGGCGCCATCCGGCTCGCCCGGGCGCGAGCGGAGGCGCTCCCGTGAGCGACACGGCGGCGCTCCTCCGCCGGATGCACGAAGCGGACGCCGACGTGCAGACGGCCGTCGGCGCGGCGCTCCCCGCTCTCGCGCGGGCGGCCGACGCGATCGCCGCCCGTCTCGAGGCCGGCGGCCGCTGGATCTACGTCGGCGCCGGGACGAGCGGCCGGCTCGGCGCGCTGGACGCGGCCGAGATCCCGCCGACGTTCGGGACGGACCCCTCCCTCGTCGTCGCGCTCCTCGCGGGAGGGAAGGACGCCATGTTCGAGGCCGTCGAAGGAGCCGAGGACGACGCCGAAGCCGGCGCGGTCGACCTTCTCCGCGCCGGGCTCACGTCGAACGACGCCGTCGTCGGGATCGCGGCGAGCGGCGGAACGCCGTACGTGCGCGGCGCCTTGAAGGAGGCGCGCGCGCGGGGCGCCCTGACCGTCTCCGTCGTCTGCCGTCCCGGAGCGCCGCTCCTCGCCGAGGCGGACATCGGCATCCTCCTCGACACCGGGAAAGAAATCCTCGCCGAGTCCAGCCGGCTGAAGGCCGGGACCGCCCAGAAGATCGCGCTCAACATGCTCTCGACGGCCGTCATGGCCAAGCGCGGCCTCGTTTACGAGGGCGAGATGGTCGCGATGCGGCCGACGAACGAGAAGCTCCGAAAGAGGGCAAAACGAATCGTGGCGCAGCTGGCGGGAACGTCCGAAGAGGCCGCCGAAGATCTTCTTGGAAGGGTTAGTTGGCATTTGCCTTCCGCACTCGTCGCGGCGAAATGGAAACTCGACGCTTCGGCGGCGTCTCTTCACCTTTCTAGGAAGAAATTCAACGTGGCGGCTGCACTGAGCCAGCCTCCGGAGACGGGCGGCAGATGAGCGTGGGAGCAAAGAACCTCTCTTCGGTGCCCTCGCTCGTGGATCTCCACATCCACGGCGCCTTCGGCGTGGACGTCCTCACGGCGTCCGCCGCCGAGATGGACCGGCTCGCCGCCGGGCTCTTCGCCCGCGGCATCTCCGGGTTCCTGCCGACGCTCGTCCCGCTGCCGCTGGCCGGGATGGCCGCGGCCGTCTCGCGCCTCTCGGAGTGGATGCGGACGCGGCGCGAGGGCGACGGGCGCGGGGCGATGCCGCTCGGCCTCCACTTCGAGGGCCCGTTCGTTTCGGCCGCGCGCTGCGGCGCGCTTCACCGCGCCGACTTCCTCGACGGCGACGACGCGACCGCCCTCGGCGCCTTCTTCGAGATCGCGTCCTCGGCGCCCGGGCGCGGCATGACGACGCTCGCCCCCGAGATTCGGGGCGGCATCGCGGTCGTCAGGGAGTTCGTCCGCCGCGGCTTCGTCGTCTCGATCGGGCACACGGAAGCGGACGTCGCGGCGCTCGACGCGGCGCTCGCGGCCGGCGCGCGCCACATGACGCACTTCGGCAACGCGATGAAGCCCCTCCACCACCGTGAGGCGGGCCCGGTCGGATGGGGCCTCGTGACGGACGGCGTGAGCGTGGACGTCATCGCGGACGGCCATCACCTCTCGAAGGAGATGCTCGAGCTCGTCTTCCGGGCCAAGGGGGACGGCCGCGTCGCGCTCGTCAGCGACGCGATGCCGGCTGCCGGCCTCGCGGACGGCGACTACGCGGTCTGGGGCGAAACGCTGACCGTGAAGAGCGGCGCCGCCCGCAACGCGTCGGGCGCGCTCGCGGGCTCGACGGCGCTCCTCGACGACTCCGTGAGACACCTCCAGAGGATCGGCTTTCCCGAAGAGCGCGCGATTCGCGCGGCGTCGGACGTCCCGCGGGCGGTCCTCTCCGCCGGGTGAACCCGCTGGCTTTCGCGCCGGCCTTCTGACATTCTTCCGCCGCAAACCCCATGGAACTCGCGCTCCAGGACGACGGAAGCGTCACGGTCGTCACGTTGTCGGGCGACCTCGTCATCGGCGAGGCCGAGGCTCTCTTCAAGAGGACCGTCAGCCGTCTTCTCGAGGAAGGCCGGGTGCAGCTCGTCGTCGACTGCAGCGGCCTGCGCTACGTCGATTCATCCGGCCTCGGCTCTCTCGTGCGCGCGCTCACGACGTCCCAGCACGAAGGCGGCGGCGCGAAGCTCCTCGGCGTTCCGGCGACCCTCCGCAAGCTCCTCGAACTGACGAAGCTCGATTCCGTCTTCGAGAGTTTCGACAACCGCGACCAGGCCGTCTCCAGCTTCTAGACACGGCGCTCCGGCGCCGGGCATTGGTGCAGATGGGCGACGTCGGCGAAACGGGACGGGCCGCCGAGGCCGAGTCCGCCGCTCTCGCGGAGCTGGCGCGTTGCGAGTCCGTCGCGCAGAAAGCGGCGTGGGCCGCGCGCTGGTGCGCGCGCCTTTCCGGAGCGGACGAGTCGCTCGTCTTCGGCATCGACGCGCCCTCCGGCGGCTGGATCGCCCTCGGCGCGTCCGGCTCGGGAGCCGGCAAGAGCCTCCGCCGCGTGATTCCGCGGGACGCCGGCGTCGTCCGGGAGGCCACGCGCAGCCGCACCCCCTGCGTGCGGCGCCGCGACGACGCCTCCTTCGACACCGACCCGCTGGCGCCCCTTCTCCCGGAGGGACCCGGCGTGGTCCTCGTCGTCCCGCTCCTCCTCGACAAGGACGCCGCCGGCGCGGCGGTTCTCTCGTACAGGCAGGAACCGGCTGGCGGGCGCCTCGCGAGACTCGAGGCGTTCCTTCCGGTCGCCGCCGCGGCGCTCGACCGCGCCCAGGCCGCCGAACGCAAGACGGCGGGCCAGCTCTTCGCGATCGAGCGCCTCACGAGCCTTTACGACGTCACGAAGGCCTTCGGCTCGACGATCGACCTCGGGGAGCTGTCCGCGCTCATCGCCCGCAAGGCCGCGGATTTCGCGGTCGCCGAGGTCGCGTCGCTCTGGCTCCTCGACTCCGAGGCGGGCGAAGTCTCACTTGCCGCCACGGCCGTCAACGGGAACTACGAGGTCGCGAACCCGCCCGAGTCCGTCGGAGGATCGCTCGTGGGCGACGTCCTCGCGGACCGCGCGATCGTGGCAAAGAACGCACTCGCGGACGACGACCCCCTGCGAAATGCCGACCCTTCCTACGAGGTCCGGAGCGTGCTTGCCGTCCCGCTCGTCGAAAACGACGCGCCGATCGGCGTCCTCGCCGCCGTCAACAAGCGCGGGCGCCGCCCGGAGTTCACGGCGGGGGACGAGGAGCTGCTCGCGGACGTCGCGCGACAGGCCGTGGCCGCGCTGCGGAACGCGCAGCAGTACGAGGCCGAGAAGAAAGTCGAGGAGCTGGACGCTCTTCTCGCGGTGAGCCGCGAGATCACCTCGACGCTCGACCTCGACAAGGTCATGCGGACGATCGTGAACGCCACGTCGGCGCTGATCCGCTACGACCGCTGTGCGATCGCGATCCTCCAGCGGGGGAAGCTCCGGATCGGGGCCGTCTCCGGCGCGGCCGAGGTGGACCGGAAGGACGCGTCGGTCAGGCGGAGCGAGGCGCTTCTCGAGTGGGTCTTCTTCGGCGGAACCAACGTCGCCGTGACGCGCCACGAGGACGACACGATCTCGAGCGACCGCCCGGAGACCGAGGAAAAGTTCCGGACCTTCTTCGACGAGAGCGGCCGCAACGCCTTCTACGGCGTTCTGCTCGAGGATGACGAGGGGAAGCTCGGCGTCCTCGGCTTCGAGGCGACGGAGCCTCTCGAGTTCGATTCGGAGACCCGCGACCTTCTCCAGATCCTCGTCAACCAGGCCACGGTCGCCGTCCGCAACGCCCAGCTCTACGAGCAGGTCCCCCTGCCCGGGTTCCTCCGGCCTCTCGCGGAGCGCACCCGCAAGCTGAGGCAGCAGCCCGGCGGCCGCGCGCGGCGGTGGGCACTCGGGAGCGCCGCCGCCCTGCTCCTCCTCGCCGTACTGCCGTGGAACGTCCGGGTCTCCGGGCCCGCGCGCGTCGTGCCGGCCCGGAGGATTCCGGTGACGACGGCCGTCGAGGGCGTCGTCGAGAGCGTGGCGCACCGCGAGGGGGACGCGGTGGCCGCCGGGGCCGTCGTGGCGACGCTTCGCGACGACGCCTACCGCGCAGCTGCGGCCGAAGCGCGAGCGGCCGAGCAGATCGCCGAGGCCGAGGTCTCCCGCCACCGCGCAGAGGGAAACGTCTCGGCCCTGTTCCAGGCGGTCGCCCGGCGTGACGAGATGCGCGCGCGCGCGGCACTCGCCGGGGAGAAGCTCAGGCAAACGAGCCTCCGCGCGCCCGAGGCCGGCGTCGTCCTGACGCCGCGGCTCGAGGAGCGCGTCGGTCAGCTCCTCCCGGCCGGCGCCGAGTTCGCCGTTCTCGCCGACACCTCGGCCGTTCTCGCCGAAGTCGCCGTTCCGGAGCGGGACGCGGCGCTCCTCGCCACGGGCCAGAAAGTCGACGTCAAGGTGAACTCCTACCCCTACAGGACGTTCCCCGGGACCGTCGTCCGCCTCGGCGCGGCCGTCCGGGAGGAGGGCGAGCAGCGGTTCATGATCGCCGAGGCGCGCGTGGAAAATGCAGACGGGCTGCTCCGGCCCGGCATGCTCGGCAGGGCCAAGGTGTCGACGGGAGCGCAGCGCCTCCTCCGCGTCCTTCTCCGCGGCCCCGCGCGTTGGCTCTGGTCCCGGCTCTGGCCCCTCCTGCCGTGAGTGCCAGTCCTCGGGTCCCGGCCTCGCGATACGTCTCGGCCGCCCGCCATGGCCGTGCGGCCGAGGCCCTCGAGGCGCGCCACGGCGTCCGGCTCGACCGTCCCGCCCTCCGGAAAGATCTCGTCATCCGGCGCCAGGTTCGGATCGGCGAGGTGACCTGGGTCGTCAAGCAGCCGGAGACGAACAAGTTCTACAACTTCGACGACGACAACTGGACGCTGATCGAACTCTTCGACGGGACGCGGACCCGGATCGAGATCCTCGAGGAGTACCGCCGGCGATTCCCGGGAGGCGACACCGCGCTCACGCTCATCCTCGACTTCGAGGAGATGCTCCGCAAGGTCGACCTGCTCGAGCAGTCCGCTCCCGAGAAGAACCTCCAGCTCCTGTCGAAGTTCAGGAACCTGAGGCAGCGTGCGGCCGAAGAGAGAGCGGAGGGCTTCAACGTCCTCTTCATGCTCTTCAAGGTTTTCGACCCCGACAAGATCCTCGATCGGACGCTCCGGTACGTCCGATGGATCTGGCGCCCGCCGGTCGTCGCCGTCGCCTGCCTGACGTTCGTCTTCACGATCTCGGTCTTCGCGAGCCGCTTCGACACGATCTGGGCCCAGACGATGGAGCTCTACGCGTTCCTGAAAAAGCCGTTCTGGGAGTTCGTCCAGTTCTGGGTCATCCTGACCGGCATCGGCGCCATACACGAGTTCGGCCACGGCTACGCCGTGAAGATGTACGGGGGCGAGGTTCACGACATGGGGATCGCGCTCCTCTACTTCATGCCCGCCTTCTACTGCGACACGACGGACTCGCTTCTCTTCCCGACCAAGTGGCAGAGGCTCACCGTCACGGTGGCCGGGATCTACATCGAGGCGATCCTCTGCACGATCGCGACGGCGCTCTGGGTGGCGAGCTACCCCGACACGTTCATCCACGACGTGGCCTACAGGATCATGCTCTTCACGGGGGTTTCGACGATCTTCTTCAACATCAACCCCCTCGTGAAGATCGACGGGTACTACGCCCTCTGCAGCCTCACCGAGATCCCGGAGCTGCGCGAGGAATCGTTCCACTGGCTCGGGGCCCTCTTCCAGCGCCAGGTCCTGCGACTGAACGTCGAGGTGCCGGTCGTCTCGCGGCGGAAGAAGCGGATCTTCCTGATCTACGGGCCGCTCGCCCTCGGCTACATCGGCTTCATCATGGCGTTCATCGCGAGGCTCCTCGACAACTTTTACTCGAAAGTGGTCCCGGAGCTGGCCGTCGTCCTGCTCCTCGTCACGCTCTACTTCTTCTTCCGGAAGAGGGTCCGCCTCGTCGTCCGCATCTCCCGCCTCTTTTATCTCGACAAGAAGGAGCTCGTCATGTCGCCGCGGGCCCGCCTGCCCCTCCTCGCCGCCGCCGCCGGCCTCGTTCTCCTCCTTGCCGTCCCCTGGGGCCGGCGGACGATCCGGATGAACGCCGTTCTCGAGCCCGCCGTGTCCATGAAGGTGGAGGCCCCGGAAGACGGGTTCGTCCGGCAGGTCTTCGCGCGCGAAGGAGACCTCCTCCGGGCGGGCCAGCCTCTCTTCCAGATCGAGAGCCCCGGCGTCACGGCCGATACTGCGTCCGTCTCCGCCCGCCACACCGGGGCCACCGACGAGACGGAACGGAGCCTCTGGTCCGGAGATGCCGGGAGCGCCTATCGGGCCGAGCGAAAGCAAGGGGCGACCGCGGCCGGCCTCGCTCTCGACCAGGCGCGCACGGCGCGGCTCGCCGTGCCGAGCCCGATGGACGGGCGGCTGCTGACGGCAAGGACGGAAGATCTCGCCGGCCGGTGGGTCACGGCGGGCACGCCGCTCGCGACCGTCGGCGATACGCGGCAGATGACGGTCGCGTTCCCCGTGTCGGAAAGGCTGCTGACGGACCTCGCCGTCGGGGCGCCGGTGGCGGTCCAGCTCCGCGAGCGCCCGTTTCGGATCCTCCGCGGATCGATCGTCTCGATCGCCGCCGCATCAAGGGCGGCGCCGTCCGACGCTCCCTCGGCCCTCCGCCCTTCGGAGATTCCCGGCCGGATCGTCGCGGTCGCGCGCTTCGAAAATTCCGACGGGAGCCTGAAGCCGGGGCTCGAGGGGCTGGCGAAGATCGCGGGACCCCGCAGCTCGCTCCTGGGAGAGGGATTCCGGATCCTCTCCCGCTGGTTCCGCCGGATCGCCTGGTGACCGAAAACACGAGCGCCCCGGCGGCGGGGCCGGGGCGCTTTCCTGACGCGAGGAAGAACGTGAAGCGCGCCGATCAGTCGTTCTGCGTCGAACGCGCGTTCAGCGTCCGCGGAGCCGCCTGCGCGCGGGTCGCATTGAGCCGCGGAGCCGCCTGAACACGGGTCGCCTGGACCCGGGGGGCCGCCTGCGCGCGGGTCGCATTGAGCCGCGGAGCCGCCTGAACACGGGTCGCCTGGACCCGGGGCGCCGCCTGTGCGCGGGTCGCATTGAGCCGCGGAGCCGCCTGGGCACGGGTCGCCTGGACCCGGGGGGCCGCCTGCGCGCGGGTCGCGTTGAGCCGCGGAGCCGCCTGAACGCGGGCGCTCGCGACCTTGGCCGACGTCGCCGGCGTCACGGCCGGGTTGTTGCCGAGGTTGCTGACGCGGATCTCACCCATCTCCTGGCCCGTCGCCTCCTTGATCTTCGCCTTTTGCTCGTCGGTCAGTTTGATTCGAACCTCGTTTGCCATGGTCTGCCTCCTCTTTCGTCTTTCGGTTTTGCTTTCGTCTTCGCGATGGCCAGGCAAACCTCAACTGCAAGAGGGGGGCCAGAACCGATCCGGCCGCCCGCCTCGTGCAAGTGCTTGAGAAAGCGTCGAGGACCGCCCGCGGCCGCTATGCCAGCTCGATGACTTTTTCAACTTCGGTTGACTGAGTCACCCCATCGTCCATTCAGAGGCGGTGCTTCCGGCAGAGGTACTTCATCTGGTTCGCGTCGAGGCCGAGCGCTTCGGCTGCACGGGCCTTGACGCCTCCGGCGCGGGCGATGGCCTGGCTCACGAGCTCCTTCTCGAATCTCTTGACCGAGATGGCGAAGGAGAGCCCGGGGGGAACCGGTTCGCCGGCACCGGAAGCGCGGCTCAGGGTTCCCGGCAGGTGCTCCGGACCGATCGTGTCCCCGTCCACCATCAGCGTCAGCATCTCGACGAGGTGCTCGAGCTCGCGCACGTTTCCGTGGAACGGGTGTCTCGCGAGCGTCTCGAAGGCCGCCGGCGAGAACGTCTTCGGATCGCGGCCGTGACGCGCGGCCGCCCGCGCTGCGAAGAAGTCCACGAGGAGGGGGACGTCCTCGCGCCGCTCCCTCAGCGGCGGGATCCTCAGGGTGACCGTGTTGAGGCGATAAAAGAGGTCGTTGCGGAACGTCCCGGCTGCCACGCGCTGCTCGAGGTCTTCGTTCGTGGCCGCGACGAGCCGGATGTCGACGTGGATCGTCTTCGTCCCGCCGACCCGCTCGAAGTCGTGGCGCTCGAGGACGCGCAGGAGTTTGGCCTGGACGGCCGGCGAAAGCGTCGCCACCTCGTCCAGGAACAGGGTCCCGCCGTGTGCGAGCTCGAACCGTCCGGCCCGGGAGGCCACGGCGCCGGTGAAAGCGCCCCGCTCGTGGCCGAAGAGCTCGGACTCGGCGAGCGTCTCCGTGAGCGCGGAGCTGTTCACGGCCACGAACGGACCGGCCTTCCGCGGACTGCCCCGGTGAATCGCCTCGGCCACGAGCTCCTTGCCCGTCCCGCTTTCGCCGGTCACGAGGACCGTCGCGTCGGTGGGCGCGACCTTCTCGATGAGGGCGAAGAGCGCCCGCATCCCCGGGCTCTCGCCCACGAGCCCGCCGTACGACTCGCGCCTGAAAACGTCCTCCTTCAGCGCGCGGTTCTCGGCAAGGATTCGGTGCCGCTCCATGGCCCGCCCGAGGACGTGCAAAAGGTCCGACTTCTCGAGAGGCTTGCGGAAGAAATCGAACGCCCCCATTTCGATGGCCTTGAGGGCCCAGCGGCGTTCCTTTTCGGCCGTCATGACGACGACGGTGGCATCCGGCTGTCGCTGCCGGATGGCCTGCAGCAGGCGGAGGCCCTCTTCCGCCTCGCCCGAGGGCGGCAGCCGAAGGTCGAGGAGATAGACGTCGGGCTCGAGCTCGGCGAGCCTCAGCCCCTCGACGGCATCCCGCGCCGAGTGGACTTCGAATCGTTCCCGGAGCGCCCACACGAGCTGATCGAGGAGGAGCGAGTCGTCCTCGACGACGGCGAGACGCCCCTCCACCCCTCGGCCCGGGCCCACGGCTTAGACCCGCCGCCCGCGTGCGGCCGGAAGCGGCAGCAGCAGACGCACGCACGTGCCCTCGCCCCCGCTCCTCACCTCGACGTCGCCGCGGTGGTGGCGCAGGATCCTGCGGGCCGTGTAGAGCCCGAGCCCCACGCCTCCAGGCTTCGTCGTCTGGAACGGCCGGAAAAGGCGCCGCCGCACGAACTCGTCCGCCATTCCAGAACCATCGTCTTCGACCTCGACCACCGCAAAGTCCCGCCTGCCGCGACGTTCGACGCCCGTCCGGACCGTCACGCAGCCAGCCGCGGCTTCCTGGGCGTTCTGGACCACGCTCTGGATCGCCTCGCGCAGGTAGTAGGGGTCGCCCCAGACCACGGGGACCTCTGCGAAGCTCGTGCTCATCCGTGGCGCGGATCGGCCGCGGGGCCGGGACGTCCGAAGGACCTCCTGCAGCAGGTCGTTCAGCTCGAGCGGGACCTTGATGAGGACGGAGTCCCGGTGAGCCGACCAGCTCCGCGCGATCCCGTCGAGCTTCTGGACGGTCGCCTGCAGGAGGTCCGTGGCGCTGCGCCTGAAGTCCGGATCGGCGTAGTGCTCCTCCATGTTCGAGAGGAGAAGGCTCAGCCGAAGCTCGAGGTTCCGGATGTCGTGCAGGAGGACCGAGTCCTGCGTGGACCGGACGCGGCGTGAGCCGGACGGACGTTTCGGCATGACCTCAGCGCCGGGCTGCCGCCGCGTGGAACGTGAGTTTCACCGCCATGCCCGGCCGCAGCACACGTTTCGGATCCCGCTTCACCTGCACGATCACCTGCACCGTTCCGCTGCCCGGGTCGATCACGGGGCTGATGAACGAGACGCGACCGCTCGAGAGCGCGTCCGGGAAACCCGGGGCCTCCACGGTCACCTCGTCGCCCGCCCGCACGGTCTGGAGGCTCGAAGCCTGCAGGTAGGCGCGCGCGAGGAGCGGCTCGAGCGCCATGACCTTGAAAAGGGGCTTGCTTTCCTCGAGGAGGAATTTCTCGCCCACCCGCGCGTACCGGTCCGCCACGACCCCGTCGAAGGGAGCCCGCACCACGGACCGGTCGATCACGAGCTTCGCCCTCTCCAGTTCCACGAGGGCCAGTTCGTAGCGCGAATGCTTCTGCTCGAACTCGGCCTCGCTCGTCAGGTTCAGGCGGCGCAGCTCCTCGTACCTCTTGAGGTCCGCGTGGCTCACGGCGAGCGTCTCCTCGGCGGCCTTCAGGTCCAGCAGGAACTCGCGCTGGTCCAGCGTGGCAAGCGGCTGCCCCTTCTTCACGAACTCGCCCCTCTCGGCCTGGATCGAGTCGATGACGCCGCTGACCCGGGTCGTCACGGAGACTTCCTGCTCGACCATGAGGTTCGAGGAGACGGTGAGCGGTTCCGAAGCAGCGGGGGATTCCGACACGCCGGCCAGGGACCGGGCGAGCGCGAAGAAGGAGACGGCGACGAACGCCCGACCGGAAAGCCGGATTGGATCGCACGTCATCTTTTCCTCCGGTGTCGGAACGGAATGATATCGAATCGCGACGCCCGCGTTTCAGATCTTCCAGAACCAGCCCTTCTTCTCGAAGACCCTGAGGACGGCCCACCAGAACAGGATCGTGGCGAGGGCGAACGCGTGCGAGCGGAGCGTGGGATCCGCGATCCACGAGAAGCCAGAACGGTAGATCCACGCGTGGAGGGTGATCGCCTTCCCCGCCGCGTCCGTCCATTTGACGAGTCCCATCGTCTTGGCGAGGAGGCCCGAGAGGACGAAGACGAGGAGCGGGTTCGTCCCGAACGTGAAGAACGGCGCGAACGGTCTCTTCACCCGGAGGACGTCGATCACGAGAACGCACAGACCGATCGTGAGGAGCGCAGCGCCCGACGTGAAAACGACGTAGGAGGCCGTCCAGAGGTTCTTGTTGATCGGGAGGAAGCGGCCCCACAGGAGTCCCGCGGCGGTCGCGGCGGCGCCCCAGACGAGAAGTTTCGCGGCCTTCGTCTTCGCGCCCGCGGCGCCTTTCAGCAGGAAGCCCGTGAGCGTGCCCGTGAGCATCGTCGCGATTGCCGTCAGGGTCGACACGATCCCCTCGGGGTCCCAGCCCTGCGCGTTCTTCCAGAGATGGCCCTTGAGGACCGCGAGGTCCACGGCGCGCTGGACGTTGCCCGCGGGCGTGAGGTCGTAGCCCGTCCCGAGGAGGATCCACGTGTGGAGCGCGAGGAGTACGGCGACGGCCGCGGTAACGCCCGCCCACCTCCTCTTCCAGACGGCCAGCAGGATGCAAGTTCCGAGAGCGTATGCCACACCGATGCGCGGGAGGACGCCGGGGATGCGCAGACGCGAGAGGCGCTCGAGGAACGGCACGAACGGGTAGAACGCCATGAACCAGCCGACGAGGACGATCGTCATCCCGCGGCGGAACGCGTGGCGGGCGAGGTCGAGGCGGCTCGCTCCCTGCGCCATGCGCTTTTCGAGCGAGAAGACGCCCGCGACGCCGACGATGAAGAGGAACCACGGGAAGATGAGGTCCGTCGGAGTCCAGCCGTGCCACTCCGCGTGGTCGAACGGCCAGTAGAGGTGCCCCCAGTCGCCCGGGTTGTTCACGAAGACCATCCCGACGACCGTCAGGCCGCGGAACATGTCGAGGGCTGCGAGGCGCTGCTCCTTCTCGATGAGCGCATGTTAGAACGAGCGACGGGGAGAAGAGGGAAATGAAGATTTTCTTGGAAGGTAAATACACGCGGCAGCAGCAGCGGCGCGGGCGGCCTCGGATGCGCCGCCCTTCCCCTCTTCACCTTCAAAGAAATTCTTCTCTTTCTCTTCTCTTTCTAAGCAGCATTCTCTTCGCCCTTTCGTCCTGCACGACGATCCCCGCTTCACTCCACGTGATGCCCGCGGACGATTCCCTCGCCCGCCACGTCGCGAGGCTCGCGGCGGGCAGCGGGGCGCACATGGGGATCGTGGCGCTGCACGTCGAGAGCGGGCGCCGCCTCGAGCTGAACGCCGGCGAGTCCTTCGAGGCCGCGAGCGTCATCAAGATCGCGCTCCTCGCCGAAGCCGCGGCGCGCGACTCCGAGGGCACGCTCGACCTGACGGACCGCTGGAAGCTCACCGCGAAGGCCGTCGCCGCGGGCTCCGGCATGCTCGACGAGTTCGACCCCGGCCTCACCCCCACGAACCGGGACCTTCTCTCCCTGATGATCGCGATCTCGGACAACACGGCCGCGAACCGGTTCATCGACCTTTTCGGCGCCGCGGCCGTCAACGCGAGGATGGAGAAGCTCGGCCTCCCCGGCATCCGCCTCGTCGGGCGCATCCCGGACCGCGGCCACGAGCCCGGCAAGTGGGCGCCGCTCGGCGTCATCACGCCGGAAGCCGCCGCCGAGTACTACCGGCGCGTCGCGACGCGCACGCTGATCGACCCGGCGTCCGACCGCGTCGTCGCGAAGCTCCTTGCCGTCCAGCACTCGAAGGACCGCCTCCCCCGCCTCCTCCTCGACGACGCCGCGTCGTCATGGGCCGGCAAGACCGGGAGCTACGGCGGCGTCCGCAACGACTCCGGCATCCTCACGACGAAGAAGGGCCGCTTCGTTCTCGTCGCGTTCGCGGACGGCATCCCCGACCGCAAGGGCGCCTCGGCGCAGGCGACGCGTGCGATGGGCGACATCGCCGCGGCGATCGTGAACGCATGGTCGGCGTCGCTTCCGGACGTCGCCCCGGCGCCCGAGCCGCCGGCCGTCCCCGCGCTGCGTCCGGCCGTCCCGCGGATGGAAACGACGCTCGCCGAGGCGCGCGCGGCGACGCAGCCGTCGGACCTCGTCCGCGTCTACCGCGACACCGACCGGCGCTTCTGGGACGCGTGGGCGCTCGCCGGCGGCGACACGCGCGACGCCTGCCTCATCCCGATGCCGAACAGCTGGTGGGAGGGATTCCGCCCTTGGAAGATCGAGCCGATCTCGGCGCTCATCCTTCACCACACGTCGCAGGCCACGGACGAGGAGTGCATCGAGCTCTTTCAGAAGCCCGAGAGCCGCGTCTCGTCGCACTTCCTCGTCGGGAAAGACGGGCGCCTCTACCAGTTCGTCTCGCTCGAAGACCGGGCCTGGCACGCGGGGCCGTCGCTTCTTCACGGGCGCGTGGCCCTCAACCGGACCTCCGTGGGCGTCGAGATCACGGGCGACGGGAACAAGTATCCGTTCACGCCGGCGCAGATCGAAACCGTCGTCCGGCTCGTCGGCGTCCTGACGGCGATGTTCGACATTCAGGCGCCGTGGATCGCCGGCCACCAGCACATCGCCCCGGACCGAAAGGACGACCCCGGCGCCCTTTTTCCGTGGAACGATGTCGTCCGGCGGGGGCTCGAGCTGTCCGAGACCCTGCGCAAAAAGGGGCTCGAGAAGGGGGATTGATTTCCCCCCGGCCGTCTCTTATAGGATCTGCCGACCCGGCATGACCAATCGGCTCTCCCGTCTCGACGAGGCCGAAACCCTGCGCCGCCTCGTCCGTGATCTCCGCGAGGGGATCTACGTGACCGACCGCGCGGGCAACGTCCTCGACGCGAACCCCGCGTTCCTCGAGATGTTCGGTGTGTCGACGATCGAGGAGCTTCGGTCCCACAACGTCGCGAGCCTCGTCGTGGACGGCGGGCGGCGCGACGCCGAGCTCGCGATCCTGCACCGCGACGGCGTCGTCCGGGACTTCGAGCTCGAGATCCGGCGCGTCGGAGGCGAAATTCGCACGGTGATCGACTCGGCGACATGCGCGAAGGACCCCGTCACGGGCGAGGCCTTTTATCACGGGATCCTGATCGACATCACGGATCGCAAGCGTCTCGAGCAGCGCCTCCTCGACCAGAGCCTCCGCGACCCCCTCACGGGCTGCTTCAACCGGAGGTATCTCCATGAGTTCGAGGGCCGCCGCAAGGACGTCCCCGGCGCGTGGGGCTGCATCATGGTCGACCTCGATCACTTCAAGCAGTACAACGACGAGTTCGGACACGAGGCGGGCGACGCGGTCCTGAACAAAGTCGCGCGTTTCCTGATGCGCCAGACCCGCGCCGAGGAGGCCGTCGTCCGGATGGGGGGCGACGAGTTCCTGCTCCTCCTCGACGGCGCGGATGTCGACGCGACCGAGTTCGCAGCCCGGAGGCTCATGGCGACGGCGGACCGCGAGCTCATCGTCCCCTTCTCGCTCGGCTGGGCGGCGCGGGAGGACGGGGAGACACTGGAGAAGACGATCGCCCGGGCCGACCAGAGCCTCCTGAAGTCCCGCGGCCGCACGCGCTCGGGCGAGCGGCCGCGTCTCGTGCTGCCCGCCTAGACCGGCGTCACGCCCAGGCCTGGTCCCTCCGGCATCGTCCAGACGCCGTTCGCGATCCGGAGCCCGTGGAAGGGGTCCTTCGCGAGGAGCAGGTTCCCGTCGAGGTCCAGCCAGTCGAAGAGCGGCCCGAGCGCGAGGCCGGCCGCGATCCCGACCGACGACTCGATCATGCAGCCGCACATCACCTTGAGGCCGAGGGCCCGTGCGACGACGATCTGCTCCCACGAGCGCGTGATCCCGCCCGCCTTCGCGAGCTTCACGACGACGCCGTCGTAGAGGCCCTTCTTCTTCGCGACGTCCGCGGCCGTGAGGACGCCCTCGTCGCACAGGACCGGGTACGTCGCGAGGCCCTTGAGCTTCGCCATCTCGCCGTCCATCGCGGCGGGCATCGGCTGCTCGAGGAAGAGCGGCTTGATGCCGTTCAGCCAGAGGATCTTCTTCCGCGCCTCGTCCACGGTCGTCCAGCCCTCGTTTGCGTCGACCGTGATCGGCTGGCTCGAGACCGACCGGATCGCCGCGATGTTCTCCTCGTCGTTCGCGAGGCCGATCTTGACCTTGAGCTTCGGGAACGCCGCGGCTTCCTTCACCTTCTGCTTCATGACCTCGGCGGTGTCGATCCCGATCGAGAACGTCGTGACGGGCATGCCGTGCGCGGGGATACCGAGGATCTCGTGCACCGGCCGGCCGAGGCGCTTGCCCTTCCAGTCCCACAGCGCGATGTCGAGCGCCGCGACGACCTCGTGGTCGTTCCCGGCCGCGGCCTCCGCCTTCTCGAGACACGTGAGGTGGTCCCACGGGGAGAGCCCCGCGACGGCTTTTTCGACCTTCGCGTACGCGGCCTCGGACGTCTCCCAGCTCTGGTTCCAGCGCTTGTTCGCGGCGGCCTCTCCGTAGCCCGTTATGCCCTCGGACGTGATCGTGAGGAGGCCGTTCTTCTTCTCGTCGGACGAGCCGCGGGCGATCGTCCACGTGTGCGCGAGCTTCAGGAGGAGCGGACGGTACGCAAGGGCAGGCGCCGCCAGCGAGCCCCCGGACGGCTTCGGCATGCCGTCGGCCGTGACGGCGCGAGGGAGCGCGGCGGAAGCGGCGGCGGCGGCTGACGAGAGGAGGAGACCGCGGCGGGAGAGCGAGGGGGCAGAGGACTGTGTCATGCCCGATTATGGTGTGAGAATCGCCGGATGCGCCACGCCCGCGCCCTGGCCGCCGCAGCCGCCGCCCTTCTTCTCTTCTTCTCATTCGGAGACATTTCCCGCGCCGCCTCCCCCGCCCCGGTGCAGCCGGAGAAGACCGCCGTCGTCGTCACGGCGGTCCAGGACCTGTTCACGCGGCCGGACGAGACGTCGAGCGTCGACGACCAGGCGATCCTCGGCGACCGCCTGACCGTCCTCGAGGACGCCGCGGGCTTCGCGAAGGTCCGGACGGCCGCCGGCGAGATCGCGTGGATTCCCGAGCGGGCGCTCCGCCGCGGCGCCGGCGCGGAGGCGCCCGCGAAGGACGCCAGGTTCGCGCGCGTGACGTCGAATTTTGCGCACATTTACGCGAGCCCGTCCTTCACGAAGCAGAAGCCGCTTCTCACGGCCCCGGTCGGGGCAAGGATGGAAGTCGGAGATTTCTTAGAAGGTGAAGAGAACCGGGCGAATGGGCCGGGCCGAGCGAGTGACGCCTTCTCCTGGGTGAAGGTCCGTCTGCCGGATGCGCGCAACGGTTTCGTCGCCGCACGCGACGTCTCCCTCTTCCCTTTCAAAGAAAATTCTTCTCTTTCTCTTCCTCTCGGTTCTCCGTCCGACTGGATCGCGTTCGGAAAGCGCTTCCTCGGCGCGCCGTACACGTGGGGAGGGACGACGCCGCTCGGATTCGACTGCTCCGGGCTGATGACGCGGATCTTCTCCGAGCACGGCGTGACGCTGCGCCGCAACAGCTACGAGCAGGCGTTCCAGGACCCGCAGCTCGTGCCCGTCGCGTTCGAAAAGCTCCGCCCCGGCGATCTCCTCTTCTTCGGCACGGAGGACAAGATCGACCACGAGGCGATGTGGATCGGGGACGGCACCGTCCTCCAGGCCACGCGGAACAACGTTCCGGGCGTGCAGGTCACGCCGTTCGACAGCCCGTTCCTGAAACCGCGTTTTCGCTATGCCCGGCGGCTCAAGAAGACCGAAGAGAAGATTTCTTCGAAAGGTGAAGAGAGCGGCGGGCCGCGCCTCGACGCCGCGAAGGTGCGCCGGCTCGAATCCACACTCGAAGAAATCTCCCGCGCCAGCGGGGCTCGCTTCGGCATCTGGTTCAAGGACCTTTCGACAGGTCTTTCACTTTCCCAGAATCCCTCACTGGTCATGCACGCCGCCTCCACGATGAAGACGCCCGTCCTCCTCGAGCTCCTCCGCCGTGTGGACGCGGGAACGGTGAAGCTCTCGGACGAGCTGCCCGTGAAGAACGAGTTCAAGAGTCTCGTCGACGGTTCGCCGTTCTCGATCGGCCTCGAGGAGAACGACGGCCCGACCGCGGCATACCTCGGGAAGAGCGCCACGATCGGATTTCTCGCGCGGGAGATGATCGTCCGCTCCTCCAATCTCGCGACGGACATTCTTCTCGCGTTCCTCGGGCCGGCCGACGTCCAGAAGTTCACGGACGAGCTCGGCGCGCCGACCGTGAAGGTGCGACGCGGCGTCGAGGACCTCAAGGCTTTCGAGAAAGGGCTGAACAACGAGACGGACGCGGCCGGGATGGGCGCCGTGATGGAAGCCGTCGTCCGGACGCCGAAGCTCTCGGCGGCGGCGAAGGCGAAGGCGTGGGAGATTCTCGCCGGACAGACGTTCAACGAGGAGATTCCGGCGGGCCTCCACCCGCAGTCGGGCGCCGTCGTCGCACACAAGACGGGGACGATGTCGACGTCTCAGCACGACGCCGCGATCGTCCGCCTGCCGGACGGCCGCGAATATGTCCTCGTCCTCCTCGCGAACGACTTCGGCGCGACCGAGGCGGGCCGTGAAAGGGTCTACGCCGCGGCGCGGAAGATGTCGCGGGCGGTCTGGGAGGCCATGATCGCGCCCTGATTGGTTGGCGGCGCGACAGCGTCGCGGCGGGCGTTCGTCTACGCTCCGTCCGTGACCAAGGCCTCCCCCGCGCGCCTCTCGCGCGTCTGGTTCGCGCTCGTCGTCGTGTACGTCGTCTGGGGCTCGACGTACCTCGCGATCCGCTGGTCCCTCGAGACGATCCCGCCGTTCACGATGGCCTCGGTCCGCTACCTCGTCGCGGGATCCCTCCTCCTGGCCTGGGCGAAATCCCGCGGCGCGCCGCGCATCGCGCTCTCCGACCTACGGCCCGCGTTCGTCACGGGCGGGCTGATGCTCCTCTGCGGGAACGGCGGCGTCGTCTGGGCCGAGCAGCGCCTCACCTCCGGCCTCGCGGCGCTCCTCGTCGCGGTCGAGCCCCTCTTCATCGTCCTCCTCCAGGCGACGCTTCCGCAGGAGAGGCGCCGCCCCTCGGGCCGCGCCCTCGTCGGCGTCGCGCTCGGCGTCGCCGGCGTCATCCTCCTCGTCGGGCCGTCGGACTTCGGGGGTGTGCGGGTCGATCTCGGCGGCGCCGCGGCCGTCCTGTTCGCGGCGGTCGCCTGGGCGCTCGGCTCGCTCCTTTCCCGGCACCATGCGCCCCCGGCGTCGCCCCTGCAGGCGACCGCCCTCCAGATGCTCGCGGGGGGAGTCCTCCTCGGGGGCTTCTCCGCGGTGCTGGGAGAGTGGTCCCGGTTCTCGCCCGCGCTCGTGTCGGCGAAGTCCGTGGCCTCCGTCGCCTACCTCGTCGTCTTCGGATCGCTCGTCGCGTTCACGGCGTACATCTGGCTGCTCCGGGCCGCATCTCCGACCCTCGTCTCGACGTACGCGTTCGTGAACCCGGTCGTGGCGGTCTTCCTCGGATGGCTCCTCGCCTCCGAGCCCGTCTCCGCGCGGACTCTCGCCGCCGCCGCCGTGATCGTCGGCGCGGTCGTCCTCATCACGCTCGGCGAGTCGCGCGAGTGAGCGCCTGAGATAAGATCTCAAAAAGACCCGGAAAAAGGAGTTTCGATGAAGAAGACCCTCGTGGCCTGTCTCCTCGCGTGTCTCGTCCTTCCGGCCGCCGCCTTCGCCGCGGACCCGGCTCCGAAGCACGGCCTACAGGCCGTCGACACCGCGTGGGTCAAGGCGATGCTCGCGAACGACGCGGCGGCCTGCGCCGCGCTCTATGCGGACGACGCAATCCTCGTTCTTCCGGGCTCCGCCGCGATCAAGGGCAAGAAGGCGATCGCCGAGGCTTACTCCGGCTGGCTCAAGGACGTCAAGGTCACGGAGGCCGTGCTCATGGACACGCGCTACCGCTCGGCCGGGCACGTTTCGGCGGGCTGGGGCGCCTTCAAGGTGACGACGGTGCCGAAGGCGGGCGGAGCGCCTACGACCGAGGTCGGGACGTGGTGCGCCGTCGCGGTCGAGAAGGACGGCGTCTGGAAGTACGCCTCCGATCACGCCTCGGACGATCCGGCGCCCGCGAAGAAGTAGCTACTCGATCGCTTCGCCGGCGCGCGCCTTCGCGAGGTACTCGGCGGCCCCGTCCGGCCACGAGAGGGACCCGCGCGCCTGCGAGGCGAGCTTGCCGTTCGCCGAGAAGAACATCGTCTCGTTCGGGCGCTTCGAGTTCAGCTTCGTCGTCGCGTCGCCCGACGGGTCGAGGACGAGCGTGTCGGGGAACGGCGGGACGAGGTTCTTCGACTTGAGCCATGCGTCGAGCGTCGCGAAATCCCGGTCGTGCGCGATCAGGACGAACTCGACGTCCTTGTCGTTCCGGAGCGCCTCCTGCTGGAGGAAGATCCCGGCGAGCTCGTCCGAGGCGCCCGGCGCCGCCGTCGAGAAGAAGTGCAGGACGAGCGTGTGGCCGGGCTGGCCGACGAGGTTCCGGCTCTTCCCCGAGCGCGTCTCGACGATGAGACGGCCGCCCGCGTCGAGGTTCAGGATCCCGTGGTCGTGGTCCGGGTGCGTCGCCGGCGTGAGCGACAGCCAGTAGGCCCAGGCCATGAGGCCGGCCACACAGACGCCGGCTGCGAGGAGAACGTTGCGGCGGCGGGATGGGGTCATGGGTTGCTCCCGGGATCCGGCTCGCGCCGGACGTCCGTCTCTGTCTCGACGTTGAAGCGCCTCAGGTTCATGAACGTGGCCCGGAAGGACGTGTCGAGGCGGAAGAACACCGCCGTCTTTCCCGTCACGCGGAAATCCACCGCGCAGGGAAACCAGAGGCCGCCGCCGATGGACTGCCCCGTGTACGACACCTCCGCGTCCTTCACGTTGGCGGCGAGGCCGCCCGCAATTCTGACCGGGCGCGTCAGGCGTGCCTCGACGGACCGGATCTGGAACGTGGCGGCGTCGATCACGGCCCGGCCCTCGAGGGCGTTCAGCGCGCGGTCCCCGAGCCCTTTCGGAGCGGGTGCCGAGGGGTTGGGGGAGAAGTCGAGGACGTAGGCGGGCCGTCCCTCGATGACCTCTTCTCCCACGATGCGGATCGTATACCGGCCCACGAGCTCCGAGAGGCGCCGTGACCCGACGAGGGGGTCGTCTTCGTCGCCCGTGACGCGCGGCGGCGCCTTCGCCTGCGCCTCGGCCTTCTGCTCGACCCGGCGCTTCCGGCCCTTCTCGTCCTCCGCCGCCGCTTTCGACTTCTCCTTTTCCGTCGCCGGACGCCCGTCGACCTCGACGAGCTCGCGCGTCGCCTCGGCGCCGTTCTCGCCCGCGAGGACGTAAAAAAGCCGGGACTCGGCCTTCTCGGGGCGCCCCTTCGCCCCCCAGGTGATCTGGACCTCGCGCTGGTCGTACGTCGCGCCCGCGAAGGCCGATTCGACCCGCTGCTGGCTCTTCACGACACGTCGAATCAGCTCGAGAGGGTCGATCCCGGACGTTTCCGGAGGCGGGAGGGAGGACGCGGTCCCACCCGTCGCGGGCCCCGCGGCGAGCGCGAGAGCGAATCCTGCGACCGCGACGGGACGGAAGACTCTCACCCCCGGAAGGATACGGCCGTCCCGCAATGGTCCGATTTCGGTACGATCGGGGGACAAGGGAGAGCGGATGCGCGTCATCGTCACCGGCGGGACCGGCTTCATCGGGCCGAAGCTGTGCGAACGGCTCGTCTCGCGCGGGCACGACGTGATCGCCCTGACGCGCGACGCCTCGCGTTCACGGGATCACGTGCACCCGAAGGTGCGCGTCGCCTCGTGGGCCGAGGGCGCGGCCTGGGAAGGCTTCGTCGACGGCGCCGGCGCCCTCGTCAACCTCGCGGGCGAGACGATCGCCCAGCGCTGGACGGCCGCCGCGAAGGCTCGGATCGTCCGGAGCCGCCTGAACGCGGCGGAGCGTCTGAGAGCCGCCGTGGAGAAGGCCGCGGTCAAGCCCGCCACGCTCGTGAACGCGTCGGCCGTCGGTTTCTACGGCCCTCGCGGCGACGAGCTTCTCGCCGAGGACGCGCCGGCGGGAGACGACTTCCTCGCGAAGGTCTGCGTGGACTGGGAGGCGGCCGCGCGCACCCTCGAGCCCCTCGGGATCCGGGTCGCGATCCTGCGGACGGGCGTCGTCCTCGGCGCCGGCGGCGGCGCCCTCGCGAAGATGCTGCCGCCGTTTCGCGCGTTCGCGGGGGGACCGCTCGGGAGCGGAAAGCAGTGGATGTCGTGGATCCACGAGGCCGACCTCGTCTCGATGTACGTCTGGGCAGTCGAGAATCCGGCCGTCTCGGGGCCCGTCAACGCGACCGCCCCGAACCCGGTCACGATGCGGGAGTTCGCGACCGCACTCGGCCGGGCGCTCCACCGTCCGAGCTTCGCGCGGGCGCCCGCCGCCGCGATCCGGCTCGCGCTCGGCGAGATGTCGACCGTCGTTCTCGACGGCCAGCGGGTCGTGCCGAAGAAGGCGCTCGATCTCGGATTCACGTTCGGGTTCACGGACGTCCTCGCCGCGCTGAAGGACGTCGTCGGAGACTGATGGCGCTCATCGGCCGCAGCGTTCCCCGGCCGGACGGGCTCGCGAAAGTCACGGGCCGCGCGCGATATGTCGACGACGTCGCCGAGCCCGGGGTCCTCGTCGGCGCCACCCTGCGCAGCACCGTCGCGCGCGGGCGCCTGCGCGGCATCGTCCGGGATCCCTCGTTCGACTGGTCCGGCCTGACCGTCGTCACGGCCGAGAACGTCCCCGCGAACGTCGTCGCGCTCATCGAGGAGGACCAGCCCGTCCTCGCGTCGGACGACGTGCGGCACGCGGGCGAGCCGCTCGCGCTCGTCGCCGGCGAGGACGCGCTCCGCGTCGCGCGCGCCCTCTCCCACCTGCGGGCGGACATCGAGCCGCTGCCGCCGGTCCTCACCGTGGCCGACGCGCTCCAACGCACGGCGCAGATCTACGGGTCGGACAACGTCTTCCGGACGGTCCGGATCGCGAAAGGGGACGCGGCCGCCGCGATCGCGTCCTGCCCGGTCCAGCTCTCGGGGACCTACGCGACGCCCCACCAGGAGCACGTTTACCTCGAGCCGCAGGGTGTCCGCGCGTCCTGGGACGGGAACGGCGGCGCGCACGTCCTCTCCTCGTGCCAGTGCCCCTACTACATCCACAAGGGCATCAAGCGGACCTTCGGGCTGACGGACGAGCGTGTGGACGTGACGCAAGCCGTCACGGGCGGCGGCTTCGGCGGCAAGGAGGAATACCCGACGATCCTCGCGCTGCACGCGCTTCTCCTCGCGCGCGCGAGCGGCCGGCCCGTGAAGATGATCTACGACCGCAAAGAGGACATCGAGGCGACGACGAAACGCCATCCGTCCGTCGTCACGGTCACCTCGGGCTGCGACCGCGACGGCACGCTCCGCGCGGTCTCGATCCGGGTCATCCTCGACGGCGGCGCCTACGTGACGCTCTCCCCCGTCGTCCTTTCGCGCGGGGCCCTTCACGCCGCGGGCGCGTACCGCTGGGAGCACGTGTCGATCGAGGCGCAGGCCGTGGCGACGAACACGCCGCCGAACGGCGCGTTCCGGGGCTTCGGCGCGCCCCAGACGATCTGGGCGATCGAACGCCACATGGACCGCATTGCGCGCACGCTCCGCATCGACCCGCTCGCCCTCCGCGAAAGGAACCTTCTCCGTGTCGGCGACACGACGCCCACCGGCCAGTTCCTGAAGGAGTCCGTCGGCGTCGCGCGCTGCGTCGAGGAGGCGAAGAAGGCGAGCCGGTGGGACGAGAAGCGCCGCGTGGCCGCGGGGGCGCCCCCCGCCGGCGCCTCCGGGATGTTCCGCCTCCCGCCCCCGGGCGCCGTGGCCGCGCGCAAGGCCCGGGGCGTCGGCGCGAGCGTCTATCTGCACGGCGCCGGCTTCACGGGCTCCGGCGAGCTCGCGCACCGGGCGCGCGTCGCCGTCGACCTCTTCAGCGACGCGGCCGGGAAGCCGCGATTCCGGATTCGCGGCGCCTCGACGGACATCGGGCAGGGCACGGAAACCGTCTTCCGCCAGATCGCGGCCGAAGCCCTGTGGGTGTCGATGGACCGCGTCGACTTCACGACGCCGTCGACCGCGCACGTCCCCGACTCGGGTCCGACCGTCGCGTCGCGCACCGTCATGATCGTCGGCGGCGTCGTCGAGGCCGCCGCGCGCGCTCTCTTTGCCCTCATCGAGGGCGACCGGCAGGAGAAGGGCGGCTCGTTCGAAGACGCGGCCCGCCGCCTCCTCGGCGAGCACGGAAGCCTCACGGTCGAGCGGGAGTACGAACCGCCGCCGGGACACGCGTGGGACGACGCGACGTACCGCGGCGACGCGTACCCTGTCTACGGCTGGGGCTGCGCGATCGCGGAAGTCGAGGTGGACCTCGACACCTTCGAGACGACGGTCCTCAGCCTCTGGAGCGCGCACGACGTCGGCAAGGCGATCCACCCGGTGAACTGCAAGGGCCAGATCGAAGGCGGCCTCCTGCAGGCCGTCGGCTGGGCTCTCCAGGAGAACGTCGTGATGCGCGAGGGCCGCGTCGTGAACGCGCGCCTGACGGACTACGTGATCCCGACGATCCTCGACGCCCCGCGCTTCACGACGATCCTCGTCGAGGATCCGTACTCGCGGGGGCCCGGCGGCGGCGCGAAGGGTCTCGGCGAGCTCCCGATGGACGGCGGCGCGCCCGCGGTTGCGGCGGCCGTCGAGCACGCGACCGGGATCGTCTGCGACCGCCTCCCGCTCCTGCCCGAGGAGCTCTACGCGCTCTCGAAGGAGGTCCGGCGGTGAAGGCGGTGAAGATTCGCTGCACGCTCAACGGCCGGCCCGTCACCGTCGAGGCGCCGCCGGCCGCGCGCCTCCTCGACGTCCTGCGCGGCCCGCTCGGGCTGACGGGCACGAAAGAGGGCTGCGGGGAAGGCGAGTGCGGCTCGTGCACGGTCCTTCTCGACGGCGCGCCCGTGAACGCCTGCCTCGTGCTCGTCGGACAGGTCGAAGGCCGCGCCGTCAGGACGGTCGAAGGCCTCGGCGACCTCGCGGACCTCTCGCCCCTCCAGGAAGCGTTCGTGAAGGAGGGCGGTTCGCAGTGCGGGATCTGCACGCCCGGCTTCCTCGTGTCGGCCGAGGCGCTCCTCGCCGCAATTCCCCAGCCGGGTGAGACGGACATCCGCGAAGCGCTCGCGGGGAATCTCTGCCGCTGCACCGGATATCAGCGCATCGTGGAGGCGGTCAAGGTCGCCTCGAAGGAACGGGCGTCGCGTGAGCCTGGCTGAGCTGCCCCTCCACGCCTTCGAACGTCCCGGGTCCCTCGCCGACGTCTGCGCGACGCTGTCGAGGCGCGCCGGCAAGGGCGAGGAGACGGTCCTTCTCGCGGGCGGGACGGACTGGGTCGTCGCGCAGCACATGTCTCCGCTCTCGCTCGGCGGGGAGCTCCCGCTCGTCCTCGACGTGTCGCGCGTGCCCGAGATCCGCGGCATCCGGATCACGGGCGAGCGCGCCGCGATCGGCGCTGCGGCGACGTACCTCGAGGTGCGACACCACGCGGTGCTCACGCGGCGCGTCCCGATGCTCACGGCGATGGCGCGCGACGTGGGCGCGCTCCAGATCCAGGCGCGCGGGACGCTCGGCGGCAACCTCGCGACCGCATCCCCCGCGGCCGACGGCAGCGCGGCCCTGATGGCCCTCGACGCCGACGTCATCCTCGCGAACGTCCACGGAGAGCGCCGGGTCCCGATCGGCCAATGGTTCACGGGCTACCGGCGGACGGCGCGCGCGGACGACGAGATCATCGTGCGGATCGAGTTCACGCTGCCACGGACCGGCGGACACCAGCTCTGGCGGAAGGTCGGGACGCGGGCCGCGCAGTCGATCTCGAAAGTGGCCCTGGCGGCCATCGGCGAATACGAGCGCGGCCGGTGCGTCCGTGTCGGGCTCGGGATGGGGTCCGTCGCGCCGGTCACGGCGTCGCTGCCGACGGTCCGCGCGCTCGCGGTCTCACCGGGGCCCCAGGTCGTGACCGACGAGCACCTCGACGCCGCCGTCCGCCGCGACATCTCGCCGATCGACGACGTGCGGTCGACGGCCGCGTACCGGGCGCACGTCGCCTCGGCGCTCGTGCGCGGCTTCTTCCACACGCTGCGCCCGGTCTCGAGCGCGGGCTGAGCGCGTCCCCCCTCAGCGCACCTCTTCGGCCTGCGCGGGGGCGAGGAGCGGGACGACCGTCCCGCTCACGCGGAACGTCCCGTCCTTCAGAGACTGGATCGTCCCGGCGTATTCGTACGTCCCGGCCGCGGAAACGGCTCCCCGCTCGATCGTCAGGACGACGGTCTCCCCGGCGCTCTTCCGGATCGTGATCGTCCCCTTCGAGCCGTTCTCGATCACGAGGACGAGGACGCCCGGTCCTCCGCGCGGCGGCACGCGGAAGCCGGGCGCGGCGCGGTCGAGCACGCCGCGGTCGAGCGCGGCCGGATCGGGCCCGCCGGCCCACTGAGCGTCGCCGATGGAGCCCAGCCCGTCCACGGTGACGCGGAAGGCCGTGGACTCGCCGCGGAGGAGGCTGAGCCGGTCCGCGCTCATCCGGAGACCGATCGCCGCGAGGACGAGGCGGCGCTCGTGCGTCCCCTCGCGCACGACGATCTCGACGGGCCCGGCCGGGACGTCGGGCGGGACGCGCACGACCGCTTCGCCGGGCGTCTCGCAGACGACCGGCACGGTGCGCCCGCCGACCATGACGCGCGTCGCGCGGCCGTCGCCTCCGAACGGGCCCCTCAGCGTGATCGTCCCGCCGGGCGTGCACGTCGGGGGTCCGGTCGTCCCGGCCGGCGGAGCCGGCGCGTCGCCCGCGAGGACCGGCACCTCTCCGATCGTCACGGGCTTGCCGCCGGACGGCGTCACGACGATGCGCGGGCGCACGCCGTCCTTCGGGACGTCGCACGGGATCGGGCCGGTGGCGGGATACGCGGGGCCGTCGCCGACGCGCACGGTCGTCCCGTCGAGAACCGGCTTGCCGTCGCGGCCCCTCGGAAGCGGAACCGTCGCCGTGACGACGACGACGTCCCGGAGCGTCTCGTACGTCTTCGGGTCCGTCACGAGCGTGACCGTCGTCCGCTCGCCGCGGTGCGCGTGCGACGAGACGACGACGCCGACGAGCGTGCTCTCCGACGGGAGCGCCGGGACCGCGGCGATCAGCGGCGCCGCCGCCGGGCGTGAGCGTGTCTTCGGGTCGCAGAACGCCTCGGCCTCCGGGGGCAGCTTGCCGCCGTTCTGCCGCCTCAGGCACTCGCAGAGGCCCCGTTTCGCGTTCACCATCGCGAGCTCGGCGGAGGGGCTGTTCGGATTTTCGGCCGCGCGCGAACGGGCCCCCTCGTACTCGTCGCGGAAGGACTCGCAGGGCGGCGGCGGCGGGCGCACCGGCACCGGGGCCGGCCGGACGTACCGCGCGGGCGGCCGGCAGTAGAGATCGAGCGTGTCGTCGAGGAGCGCGAGGAGGCCCGCGTCGCCCGCGAGCGACGGGTCGTTCCGGAGCGCGTGCAGGCAGTCGCAGAGCGGCTTCTGCGCGTCCGCGAGCGCTTTTCGTGCGGCCTCGAGCGCGGCGTCGTCCGCGTTGTCCGCACGGAGGAGGTCGTACGTCATCTGCGCGCGCGAGACGGCGAGGGACTTCTCGCCGTCCGGGTCGCAGCGCCGGGCGATGGCCTGTCGGTCGGCGGTCTTCCTGCGTTCCTCCGGGGACGGCTGGACGGGAACGGTCGAGGGCGGCGGCGTCCGGACCGGCGCCGTCCAGTGGTCGCCCTCGGCCCGGCAGCACGGCGCCCAGACGTAGTACTGCGGCGACCCCATCGAGCAGGACATCGTCCACTCGTTCTTCGCGCCCCTGTGGAGGTCGCCGAACGTGAGCGGCGCGGACCCGACGACGGAGAACTTCCCGACGCGCACGCCGCCCCGCATCTCGGTGCAGTGGCAGTCGCCGGACGCGGCGATGCGGACCTCGCCCGTCGCCTGCCCGAAGTTCGCGGTGACGGTCACGACGAACTCGCCGTCGCAGGCCCCGAAGTGGAAGGAGTCGGTGTGCGTCTGGACCGTCTCCTCGGTCTTCAGGACCTTCCAGAGGTTTTCGCCGATCTTCTTGAGGAGCTCTTCCTGCTCGGGGCTCAGCTTTCCGCCCAGCTTGTCGGCGCCGAGGCCGAGCGCTCCGCCGAGGCCTTCCGCGCCCTTCTCGAGCGCCGCGTCGCCGAGCTTGTCCGTGAATCCGTCCAGCGAGCCGCCGGACTCGATGGCCGCCTGCAGGACCTTGATCGCGGCGTCGCCCGCGAGCTCGACGCCGGCGGCCTTCCCGAGGAGGTCGACCGTGACGGAAAGCCCCTTGGCCGCCGCGGTCAGGCCGCTCGACGCCGTGAGCGCGTTCTTCGTCGCCGAGAGCGCGACCCCCGCGCACTCGGGGAGCGTCTCGGGACCTTCCGTCTCGACGTACGGGCTCATGCCGCCGGGCATGTCGACCCACAGCTTGTTCTCGCACTCGGCGACGCTGATCCGGATCTTCGTCGGGCCGGCGGGCGCCTTCGCCGGCTTGGCCGGCACCGCGCCCTTGGCGATCTGGGCGTGCGCGGGAGCCGCCGCGAGCGCCGCGGCGAGCGTGACCCACAGGCAAACGCGCAGCGAAACGGTTCTCCACATCGGAACCTCCCCGGAATGGACTCTTGGGATGTCCCGGGGATTCTAAGCCGATGAGACCCGGTCGCAGCGGTTTCAGCCGATCTTGCGGTACTTGATCCGGTGCGGCTTGTCTGCCTCGGCGCCGAGGCGCTTGTGGCGGTCGGCCTCGTAGTCCGCGTAGTTGCCCTCGTACCAGACCGTCTTGCTGTCGCTCTCGAACGCGAGCATGTGCGTCGCGACGCGGTCGAGGAACCAGCGGTCGTGGCTGATGACGACGGCGCAGCCGCCGAACGCGAGGAGCGCCTCCTCGAGCGCGCGGAGCGTGTCGACGTCGAGGTCGTTCGTGGGCTCGTCGAGGAGGAGGAGGTTGCCGCCCTTGCGGAGCGTCCGCGCGAGGTGGAGGCGGTTCATCTCGCCGCCGGAGAGATTCGCGACGAGCTTCTGCTGGTCGGCGCCCTTGAAGTTGTACATCGCGCAGAACGCGCGGGAAGGGATCTCGCGCTTGCCGAGGAGGACGAGGTCCTGCCCCTGCGAGAGCTCGTCGTGGACGGTCTTCTTCGCGTCGGGCTTCTCGCGGTTCTGGTCGACGTAGCTCGGGACGACCGTCTCGCCGACCTGGAGCTTCCCGCCGTCGGGCTTCTCGAGCCCCATGATCATCTTGAAGAGCGTCGTCTTGCCCGCGCCGTTCGGCCCGATGACTCCGACGATGCCGCCCTTCGGGAGGTCGAAGGAGAGGTCGTCGAAGAGGAGCTTGTCGCCGAAGGACTTCTTCACGCCCTCGGCCCTGACGACGACGTCGCCGAGGCGCGGGCCCGGGGGGATGTAGATCTCGTTCGTCTCGCCGCGGGCCTCGACGCCGCTCTCGGCGACGAGCTGCTCGTACGCCGCGAGACGCGCCTTGCTCTTGGCCTGCCGCGCGCGCGGGGCCATGCGCACCCACTCGAGCTCGCGCTTGAGCGACCGCTGGCGCGCGGACTCGGTTTTCTCCTCCTGCTCGAGGCGCGCTTCCTTCTGCTCGAGCCACGAGGAGTAGTTGCCTTTCCACGGGATGCCGGCGCCGCGGTCCAGCTCGAGGATCCAGCCCGCGACGTTGTCGAGGAAGTACCGGTCGTGCGTGACCGCGACGACCGTGCCCGGGAACTCCTTCAGGAACTGCTCGAGCCACGCGACGGACTCGGCGTCGAGGTGGTTCGTGGGCTCGTCGAGGAGGAGCATGTCCGGGCGCGAGAGGAGGAGGCGGCAGAGCGCGACGCGGCGCTTTTCGCCGCCGGAGATCTTCGTGACGTCGGCGTCCGGCGGCGGACAGCGAAGCGCGTCCATCGCGGTCTCGAGCGTGCGGTCCAGCTCCCAGCCGTTCGCGGCCTCGATCGCGTCCTGCACCTTGCCGTACTCGGCCATGACCTTGTCCATTTCGGCGTCGGGCAGGCTCTCGCCCATCTTCTCGCCCAGCGCCTCGAAGCGCGCGAGGAGCGCCTTGAGCGGCGCGACGCCCTCCTCGACGTTCCCGAGGACGGTCTTCTTCGGGTCGAGCTGCGGGTCCTGCGGGAGCCAGCCGATGCGGGTGCCCTCGGCCGGATACGCCTCGCCCGTGAACTCCTTGTCGACGCCCGCCATGATGCGCAGGACCGTCGACTTGCCGGCGCCGTTCAGGCCGAGGATGCCGATCTTGGCGCCCGGGAAGAACGAGAGGTAGATGCCGCGGAGGATCTCGCGCTGCGGCGGGACCACCTTCCGCAGGTTCTGCATCGTGAAGATGTACTGGTCGGCCATGGGGGCGGGAATGTAGCAGGAACCGGAGATAGGATCTCGGCAGGAGGATCCCCGCATGTGGCTGATCGTGGAACTGGCGCTGTGCGTGCTCGCGGGCTGGGCGACCGGGAAGATCATGAAGGGAGGCGGCTACGGCCTCCTCGGCGACCTCCTGCTGGGCCTCGTCGGCGGCTGGCTCGGCGGCTTCCTCCTCGGGCGCTTCGTCGCCGGAGGAGGCCTCGCAGGCGAGTTCGTCATCCGGCTGGTCGGCGCGATTCTCCTCGTCGCCCTCGTTCGCCTGATCAGAAAGGCTTGACTCTTATTTAGATCAAGTCTAATTTAAGGATTGGAGGTCATTTCATGGCCAAGAAAGACAGAAAGAAAGCCCACGGCGCGGCGGTCGTCGCGACGCTCCAGCGCCAGCAGGCGAACGCACTCGTGGCCTATCTCAACTACAAGAAGTACCACTGGCTGAGCTACGGGCCGCTCTTCCGCGACATCCACCTGCTGCTCGACGAGCAGGCCACGCAGACGTACGCCACGATCGACGAGTTCGCCGAGCGCGCGATCATGATCGGCGGCTCCCCCATCGGCGACCCCGCCGACTACCTGCCGTCGGCAACGGTGAAGCCCAGCAAGGGCGCCCTTTCGATGGAGAAAATGCTCGCCGAGGCGCGCGCGACGCTCGACGTCGTCATCCGGGAGATGCACGAGGACGCCGAAACCGCGACGGACGCGGGCGACATCGGCACCGCGGACCTCTACACGCGCCTCGTTCAGCAGTACCAGAAGAACCGCTGGTTCCTCGACGAGATCCTCAAGAAGCGCGACGGCCTGACGAGCTGAGACGGGCTCCCGGGGGCGCGGGCCGCTAGACTCGGCGCATGCCGAAACGGTCCGCCCCCTTCGCGCTCGCCGTCGTTCTCCTCCTCACATCCTCCGCGCCCGCGGCCGAGTCCGGCCGCGCCTTCACGCTGGACGACCTCTACCGCACCAAGGCCGTCGCCGAGCCGGCGATCTCCCCGGACGGCCGCACCGTCGTCTACGCCGTCGGAACCAACGACTGGGCCGCGAAGAAGCGGACGGTTGCGCTCTGGCGCGTCGATGCGGACGGCGCAAACGCCCGGCCGCTCACCTCGGGGGACGCGCGTGACGAACACCCCTTCTTCTCGCCGGACGGGAAGACGCTCGCGTTCGTCTCGACGCGCACGGGCGACCCGCAGCTCTTCTTCCTGCCTCTCGGCGGCGGAGAGGCGGAGCAGAAGACGAAGTTCCCGGGCGGGATCGACTCGCCCCGCTTCTCGAAGGACGGCCGCTTCGTCGTCTTCGCGGCGGACGTCACGCCCGCCTGCGGCGCGGACGCGGCCTGCAACAAGAAGGCGGCGGACGCGCGCGAGGCGAACAAGATCAAGGCCCACCTCGCCGACGGCCTCCTCTACCGGCACTGGACGTCGTGGAAGGACGGAGCGCGGACGCACGTCCTCCTCCTCGACCTCGCCGAGCCCGACGCGGCGAAGGCGGTCCGCGACCTCACGCCCGGCGATTTCGACTCGCCGCCGTTCTCATTGGGGGGAGGCGGGGAGTTCGACCTGTCACCCGACGGCAAGGAGCTCGTCTTCGCCTCGAACCGCGACTCGGACCCCGCGTTCTCGACGAACTCCGACGTCTGGACCGTGCCCGTCTCCGGCGACGCGGGGGCTCTCGCCTCTCCGAAAAACCTCACGGCCGCGAACAAGGGCTTCGACGGCGCGCCGCGCTACTCGCCGGACGGGAAGCACCTCGCGTTCACGCGGCAGACGACTCCCCGCTACGAGTCCGACCGGTTCCGGATCGTTCTTCGCGACCGCGCGACCGGCGCCGAGAAGGACCTCACGGCCTCCTTCGACGACAACGTCCGCGATTTCGACTTCTCGAAGGACGGCAGCCGGATCTTCTTCACGGCAGAAGTGAAGGGCCGGACGCCGCTCTACGAGATCGTCCTTTCGACGGGCGCGATCCGCGCCGTCTCGTCCGTCGGCGCGATCGACGCGTGGGCGCTCGCGCCCGACGCCTCGTTCGCCGTCGCTGCGCGGCGTCGGATCGGGAGCCCCGCCGAGCTCTGGCGGCTTTCCGTCGCGCCCGGCGCTGACGGGAACGGGACGCGCCTCACGACGCACAACGCGGCCTTCGAGAAGGAAGTCGACGTCCGCCCCGCCGAGGAGATCTCGGTTCCCGGCGCGGACGGAAAGCCCGTCCAAGTGTGGATCGTCAAGCCGCACGGCTTCGACCCGGCGAAGAAGTACCCGCTGATCCTGAACGTCCACGGCGGGCCGCAGCAGCAGTGGGCGGACGCGTACCGCGGCGACTGGCAGGTCTATCCCGGCGCGGGCTACGTCGTTGCGTTCCCGAATCCGCACGGCTCGACGGGCTTCGGCCAGGCCTACACGTCCGCGATTTCCGGCGACTGGGACGGCAAGGTCATGAAGGACGTCGAGAAGGTCGCCGACGCGCTCGAGAAGCTCCCGTACGTGGACAAGGACCGCATGGGCGCCATGGGGTGGTCCTGGGGGGGCTACGCCATGATGTGGCTCGAGGGCCACACGACGCGCTTCAAGGCGCTCGCCGCGATGATGGGCGTCTACGACCTGCGCGCGATGTACTCCTCGACCGAGG
>DATKLW010000174.1:0-5537 GCA_035542215.1 Thermoanaerobaculia bacterium
CGACCTCGGGCCCGTGGTTGAACGGGATCGGTTTTCCGACGTCGATCCACCACTTCGTCGGAAGAGGAACGACCCCGAGCGGGCCGAGCGCCGGAAAGAACGGCGTGATCGGGAAATACGGCAGGCCGAGCGGCCGGCCGATGATGTCCATCCGGAAGAGGTTCGGATAGATCTCCTCGGCGCCGACCACCGTGACGGGGATGATCGGCGCGCCCGTGCGGAGCGCGAGGCGCACGAACCCGCCGCGCCCGAACCGCGCGAGGCGGTAGCGGTCGCGGAAGAGCTTGCCGACGCCCTTGACGCCCTCCGGGAAGACGCCCACGAGCTCGCCCCGGTTCAGGAGCCGCTCGCCGTTCTCGGGGCAGGCGCGGACCTCGCCCTGGTGGCGGAGCCACGGCTGGAGGAACGGCAGCGTCGTGAACATGTCGAGGATGAGCATCCGGGCGTCGCGGTGGGCCGGGTGCTCGCGCAGGATCCCGTGCTTGACCATCGCGCCGTCCCACGGGAGAACGCCCGAGTGGTTCACGACGAGGAGCGCGGGACCGCTCTGCGGAATGTTCTCGACGCCCGCGAGCGTCACGCGCCACCAGACCGCGTAGAGGAAGTCGTAGAGCTCGTGCCAGGGCTTCGCCGCGGCCTCGTCGTAGCCGAAGTCGTCGAGCGAAAGCGTCCGGTGCCGGTGCCGGAAGAGGTTCCAGAGGTCGGCTGCCGCCCGCGGGCCCTTCATCTCGGGGTGGGCGTCGAGGAAACGGGCCGCCTCTCCGAGCAGGAAGGCGGCGAGATCCTCCTCCTTCTTCGGGAGGATGGCGGGCGCGAACCCGCCCACGGGCGCGGGCGCCTCGTGCGCGGGGGAGGCCGGCTTCACCGGGGCCGTCCGGCGGGCGCTCACGACGCCGCCTTTTCGCGGGAGGGCCGCCTCGGGTGCACGCGGCGCTCGTACGCGAAGTCCGCCGCCCGCGCCGCCTCGGCGAGGACGTCGAAGTCGATCAGGCGGCCGTTTCCGAATCGGGCGCGGGCCGTCTCGAGCACCGAGTCCAGCGTCGTACGTCTCGGCGTGAAGCCGAGGACGTGCCGGGCCTTGTCGTTCGAGACGACGCAGAGGTACCGGAGGTAGTGCGCGTGGATGCCCGGCATGACGCCGACGCCGGCCACCCAGGCGGCCTCGTAGAGCGCGTACGCAATCGGGTGCGGAACGGGGACGCCGAGGGAGCCGAAGAAGAGCCGCACGCTCGAGAGGGGGAGGATTCCATCGGGCGCCACGTTGAATACGCCCCTGGCCTCCGGCCGGTCGAGCGCGTGGAGAAGCGCGCCAACCGCGTCGTCGGGGTGGAGCGCCTGCACGAGAGGGTCGTAACCGAGAAGCGTCCACGCGACGGGCGACGCGAAGAGTTTCGTGCGGTAGTCGCGGACTTCCGGCGAGAGGAGGGGCACGAAACGGAGGATCTGGACGGCCGTCTCCGGGTGCCGCCGCACGTGATCCCGCGCGTGCTTCTCGGCCTCGACGAAGTCCTGGACGAAGCGGTCCCGCGGGTCCGGGCGGAGCAGGTGTTCTTCCGTGAGGAAGTTCGGGTTGTCGCCGCGCGCGCCGTAGACGAGCGAGGTGGACCCGAGGATCACGCGCGGGATCTTCGCCTCCCCCGCCGCCGCGAAGACGTGGAGCGCGCCGATCGCGTTCAACTCGTGCGCGTACGTCGCCTGGTGCGAGGGGCTCCTGAGCTGCGCGAGGTGGACGATGACGTCCGGCTTCTCCTCGAGGAGAAGCTTGTAGAGCGTTCCGTCCGCGAACGGCAGGTTCAGGTCGAGGAACCGGTGCGCGACCTCGCCGGGCATGTCGGCGGGCGGGACGAGGTCGAAGACGACGACGTCGTGGTCGCCCCGGAGGAGGAGAGAACGGACGAGGCGCGCCCCGAAAAAGCCGGCGCCCCCCGTCACGACGATCTTCGACCGCGGCGCCGCGGACGGTCCCGGCTTCGGAAAGCTCACGACTCGCCCGCCTGCGGTCTTCTTCGCGCGTGGAGCGCGCGCGGTCGAGTCGCCCACCCCGACTACCCCTGCTTTTTCCGCGCCGTCTTCCTGGCCGGCTTCGCCCTCAGGGACTCGAGCTGCTGCTCGAGCTCCGCGATGCGGTTTTCGAGCCGGTGGAGGTCCTTCTTCGTCACGACGTTCATCGCGCGGAGGCCGTCCGCGACCTTCTTGTCGACCTCCTCCTTGGCGGCGACGCCTTTCTTGAGGATCTCGATGAAGGCCGGGTTCGCCATCAGGTTGTTGGAAATCTCGGTCAGATAGCTCTCGCCCCGGGCCCGGATCTGGTCGAAGAGAGACTCGCCCATTTCTTCTGCCTTTCGCGGAGCGCCGATCGTTCCGGCTCCACCTGTTAGAGTCCCGATTATGTCCCTTTTCCGAGGGAAGAAGGAGTTCCGGGAGGTCTTCGACCGCCTGTTCGACGCCCTCTCGACGGACCCCGAGATCGGCCCGAAGCTGCGGGCGAAGAAGACGCCCCAGCGCTTCGTCTTCAGCGACATGGACCTCGTCCTGAACGTCCGGGACGCCGACGAAACGAGGGCCCGGAAAGGCCAGAACCTCTTCTGGGTCTGGGGCGATTCGGACCGCAACTGGGAGCCGGACGTCTCGATGACGATGACGGCCGACGTCGCGAACCGCTATTTCCAGGGCAAGGAGAACATCCCGCTCTCGATTGCGCGCGGGATCATCCGCCTCGAGACGGGCCACCTCATCAAGGTGCTGGAGCTTCTCCCGATCGTCGCGCCGTTCCACCGCAAGTGGGCCGCCCTCTTGAAGGCCGAGGGCCGCACGCACCTCCTCGTCTGAAGACGGAGGCCGCCTGAGCGAACCGGACCTCCTGAGCGACCTCGCCTCCCGGACGGTCCTCGTCGTCTCCGGCAAGGGCGGCGTCGGCAAGACGACCGTCGCCGCCGCGCTCGCGTCCCTCGGAGCGCAGCGCGGCCGGTCGGTCCTCCTCGTGTCGACCGACGGCCGGGGAGACGCGCCGGCCCTCTTCGGCCGCGAGGACCGCGGCTACGCCGAGTCGCCTCTCGCGGAGAATCTCCGGGCGATCACGACGGACTTCGACTCCCTCCTGACGGACTTCGTCCTCGCGGCCGCGCCCATGCGCCTCATCGGAGAGAGGATCCTCGCGCTTCCGGCGTTCCGCTTCTTCACCCGCGCGACGCCCGGCCTTCCGGACCTGCTCCTTCTCGGGAAGATTCGAGAAGTCCTCAAGCGCACCCGGAGCACGCGGAAGGAGTCCCGGTACGACCTCGTCGTCCTCGACGCCCCGGCCGCGGGGCACGCGCTCTCGCTCCTCGCGCTCCCCCGCACGATCCTGAAGACCGTCCCCGCCGGCCCTCTCCGGAAGCTCGCGCGCGACGTCGACACGCTCTTCTCCGACCCCGCACGAGCCGCCCTCGTCGCGGTCGCCGAGCCCGCCGAGCTCGCCGCGAAGGAAACGGAAGAGCTTGTCGCGGGCGCGAAGGGCGCCGCCGGCGTCGCGACGGCGCTCGTCGTCGTGAACCGCGTCGGACGGGGAGGACGTGAAGAGATTCTGCTGAAGAGAGAAACCGGGGCGGAGCTCGTCGAGATTCCGGAGATCGACGAAGAAGGGTCCGAAGAGAACGAGGACGGAGAGAAGATTTCTTCGAATGGTCCCGAGCAGCGGGCGGCCGGAGAACGAGGTGGCCACGTCACCGCGGCGGCATCGCCGTTCTTCACTGCGTTTCTAAACACCTTCGAAGAAAATCTTCGTTCGCCCGGGCCGTCGCGGGCATCCCGCTCGAAGCGCTCCACCCGCGCGGCTGGTCGGGAAAGCAAAGAAATCTCTCTTTCCTTCTTCCTTCCGAACCAGCCGCATCTCGACCTCCGCCCGTGGCTGGACGCGGAGAAGCTGATCGTCCTGACGGGCGCGGGAGGCGTCGGGAAGACGACGCTCTCGGCGGCCGTCGGCCTCGCCGCTGCGCGGCGCGGGCGGCGGGCGCTCGTCCTGACCGTCGACCCGGCGCGGCGTCTCGCTCAGGCGCTCGGCCTCGCGGACGCGGACGCGCACGGCGGGGAGCCCGTGGCCGTGCGCATGCGGGGCCTGCCGCCGGGGGGGAAGCTCCTCGCCCTCCAGATCGACCCGAAGGCGACGTTCGAGAGTCTTCTCGCCCGCGTCGCGAGCCCGGACGCGCTCTCGCGCATCCACGAGAACCGGCTCTACGCGGGCCTCGTCGACTCGCTGCCCGGCGTCCTCGAGTACATGGGCGTCGAGGCGCTGCACGAGCACGCGGCCGACCCTGAGATCGATCTCGTCGTCCTCGACACGCCGCCGGCCTCGCGCGGCCTCGACTTCCTCGCGGCGCCCGGCCGCATGGTCGAGCTCCTCGAGAACGACGCGCTCCGGTTCTTCCTGCGCTCGGACGGCCTCCTCGGCAAGGCGCTGTCGGGCGCGTCCCGCGGCGGTGCCGCCGTCCTGCGCGCGGCGGACAACGTCCTCGGCTTCGGCTTCCTTGCGGACCTCGCGGACTTCTTCCGGGCGTTCGACGGCCTCTACGACGGATTCCGCGCCCGCAGCGCCGAGGCCGCGCGCCTGCTCGCGGAGGGTCGGTTCCTCGTGGCTTCCTCGGCCGACGCCTCGGCCCTCAGGACGGCGGACGAAGTCGCCGCGAAGCTCGCCGCTCGCGGCGCCTCGCCGGCGCTCGTCCTCAACCGCGTCGCGGAGACCCGCCGGCGGGCGCTCGCGCTCCCCGCCGCGCTCGCCGCGCTGCCGGCGCTCGCCCTCCACGAGAGCGCCGTCCTGTCCGACGCCCTCCCGTCCGCCCTTGCGGACGCGCTGGTCCCCTGACGCTCAGGCGAGCGTCGCGAGGAGCGGGCCGAGGTCGCCGGCCAGGACGGCTCGGGCGCCCTCGACCGCCGGCGCGGCCGCGCGGTCGCGGTCCCAGAACGGCACCCGCGCGCGCAGGCGACGGTGCAGGTCTTCGAGCGGCGGCGACGAGGCGAGAGGACGCCGGAGGTCGAGGGCCTGCCCGGCCGCCAGAAGCTCGATCGCGAGGACGGTCTCGAGGAGGTCGACGTTCCGCGCGAGCTTGCGCGCGGCGATCGGGCCCATCGACACGTGGTCTTCCTTGCCGGCCGAGGTCGGGATCGAGTCCACCGAGGCCGGGAACGAGTTCGCCTTCGCCTCGGAGACGAGCGCGGCCGCCGTCACGTGGACCATCATGAGGCCCGAGTTGAGCCCCCCGTCTTTCACGAGGAACGCGGGGAGATCGCCCGAGAGCGACGGATTCACGAGGCGCTCGACGCGGCGCTCGGAGATCGAGGCGAGGTCCGCCGCCGCGGCGGCAAGGAGGTCGCACACGAGCGCGACCGGCGCCGCGTGGAAGTTGCCGCCCGAGACGAGCTCGCCTTCCTCCGCGAAAACCATCGGGTTGTCCGTCGCCGCGTTCATCTCGATCTCGATCACGCGGCGGGCGTGCGCGGCCGCGTCGCGCGCGGCGCCGTGGACCTGCGGCATGCAGCGCAGCGTGTAGGCGTCCTGCACGGCG
>DATKLW010000175.1:0-36510 GCA_035542215.1 Thermoanaerobaculia bacterium
GCGATGCCCTCGCCCTGGGCCTCGGGCGACACGGCGAACTTCGTGAGGTACGCGCCGAGCGGCGTTTCGACGAGGATCGCGCAGCCGCGGTAGCTCTCCTCGAGGTAGACGTGAGACGGGGTCGTCCGGAAGAAGGCGTCCACGGGCGGGCGCCCGAAGCTCGACGCGAGGAGGTCCTTCACGCGGTCCAGGTCCACGCCGTCCCAGCCTTCCCGGCGCGCGATGCGCGCGCCGCGCCGCAGGAGGGTTCCCGCGCCCTTGACCGTGAAGAGCTCGCGGAGGACGTTGAGCGGAGACGTGATCGCGACCGTGAACGGGAGCGGCGCCGCCTCCTCGCAGAGCCGCCGCGCGTGCTCGAGGATCAACGTCTCCTTCCGCGAGATCTCCCGGCTCGCGGCGAGCGCGGGGACGTCCGTCGTGAGGTTCACGAGCGGGACGAGAACGCCTCCCTGGCGGAGGCCGCCCGGGCGGTGGAGGAAGAGGAGCTTGCGCGTCTGGAGCTTGCGGAGGAGAACGCCGAGCCGCTCGAGCCGGTCGCCCGGCTGCTCGCCGGCGGAGGGCTCGAAGACGACGATGGGCACGCGCCCCGCGGCGGCGCTCGCGACGACGCGCGCGGCAAGGCCGGGCGACGCCGCCGGCAGCTCCTCGACGCCCAGCCCCTCGGCCCCGAGGTGGCGGGCGAGGACGCGCGCGTGCGCCGCCGCGTCGGCGGGCTGGAAGATCCCGAGGACGACGGTCGGAAAGAGGTCGAGCGCGGCGAGGAAACGCAGGTCCTGGACGACGGCGTCGGCCGCGCCGGACATGACGTTCGCGTCGATCGCGAGCGCGGCGAACTCTTCGCGCGAACGCGCGCGGAACATCTCGAGATAGAGGCGCGCCTCGGACGGGCGGCCCGTGCTCTCGAGGAACCGGAGGACGACGTCCTGCGGCGCGAGGTCCGCGGGCGGGGGCGCGGGGCGGTCGGCGCTCATGATCGTGAGGATACGGGCGATGCGGAGCGCCGTCGCGCGAAACTCCGGACCATCCGCTCCCCGGTCGAGGTCAGCATCCAGAGGGTCCTCCGCACGAGTTTCCGGACGATCTTCGCCGGCAGGCGCGTGGCGTCCACACGCCAGTAGGCGCCGAGGAAGTCGACGAAGCCCCTGACGGTGGGCCGGCGGCCCCGCCCCCGGGAG
The DNA here is from genome assembly GCA_035542215.1 of Thermoanaerobaculia bacterium. Classification (GTDB taxonomy): domain Bacteria; phylum Acidobacteriota; class Thermoanaerobaculia; order UBA5066; family UBA5066; genus Fen-183. The sequence goes on from DATKLW010000175.1 coordinate 1,176, forward strand.
GCGCGGACGTATTTGAACGCGAGGCTCGGCGTCTCTCCCCAGAGGGCGCCGGGCCCCATGTCGACGCGGAAGCGGTTCTCGAGGCGCTCGCCGACCGAGGGGACGCGGCTCCGCAGCTCGGCGACGACCCACCCGGGGATCTCCGATCCGAACGTCCGGTGCACGTAGTCGAGGCCGTCCCGAACCGTGCACGAGAGGCGTCGGGTGACGGCCGAGTCGATGAGGCGTCGCCAGTCGATCCGGCCGCCCGTGCTCCGCACGATCATCACGGCGTCGGCCGCCCATCGGATCGAGGGGACCTTGCTCCACGCGATCCCGTGAACGAGGACATGGAGGAGCTGGTCCGCCGGGTCGAGGACCAGCGTGTCGACGTCCCCGAGACGGAACGGGACGGCTCCAGCCCAGAAGTCCGCGTCGGCGTCGGCGCGGAGATCCTCGTGCAGGACGTGCCAGTGAAGGTCCAGCTCCTGTCCCGAGGAGTCGACGAACGGCGCCGAGGCCCGGCAGACCCGCTCTCTCTCGAGCGGTTCGAAGAGCGGCGTCCAGCCGGTCCTCCTGAGGACGTCGCACGCGGACGGAGCGTCCGGAAACGGAACGAGGAGGTCGCCGTCGCGCATCGGGCGCGTCCCGAGGTTTCCGTAATGAACGTGGCTGAGAGCCATTCCCTTGAGGAGAAGAGTGCGGATCCCCGCGCCCTCCATGCTCCGAAGCACGCCCTTGACCCGGTGATCGTGGAGCTGGTTCCGGTACCACGTGTGGCGGTAGACGCCGCGGAGTCTCGGAAGGAGAGGCGTCGCGGCGCCGTGGCGCCGGAGGTTCTCGTAGAGGAGCGGAAGAATGCCGATAGAGCCCTCGTCCGTCTTCTCGATGTCGGCGACGCGCTGCCACTCTCCCCAGGCGTCGAGGGCCTCCGGGCCGGACAGCAGCGCGGCTTTCAGGAGGAGCTCCTGCTCGCGGGTCGGCCAGCAGCCGCCCTCCGGGCCGCGCCACCGCGAAACCCGCGGGGGACCGCTATTCGCCATCGGCCGGATCCAGAACTCGAGGAGCGGGCGCGATCGCGGCGCCGCGGCGCCGCCGGTCGAGCGAGTTCTTGAGAACCCGCGCGAAATCGGTCCGACGTTCGGGCCCGCCACGCCCGGTGTTCGTCATGTGGAGCCTGCGCCGGAGGACGAGGCAAGGAAGCAGCGCGTGCGAGACGCCGCCCTCGACCGCCCTGAGATACCAGTCGACGAAATCTCCGGCCCGGAAGGCCGCCGGGAATTCTCCCGCGGCCGCGAACGCCGAGCGGCGCGCGAGCATTGCGCCCACCAGGTAACCCGGGTGGCGGCCTTCCCGCAGGTACAGGCGCGCCCGCTCGTGCGCGGGAAGCTCGGGCGAAACGAACTCCTCGACGAGTCCGAAAACCATGCCCGTCGCGGGGGAGGCCTCCAGGGCGCGGACCTGCAGGTCGAGCTTCTCTTCCGTCCAGAGGTCGTCGTGATCCAGAAACGCGACGAGCGATCCCGTCGACTCGCGGAGTCCGCGGTTCCGCGCCGGCCCGATGCCGGCGTGCTCCTGGCTCACGTACCGGATCCGGCCCCCGAATCGCCGCGCGGCGGCGGCGGTCGCGTCCGTCGAGCCATCGTCCACGACCACGATCTCGTCGGGCGGCCGGGTCTGCCGGAAGACGCTCTCGAGAGCCTCCGCGAGATAGGCCGCTCCGTTGAACACGGGGATGATCACGCTGACGAGCGGCGTCACGTGCCGTCTCCGGAGCGGTCGAGGACGTGGGGGAGAAGCGGAACGGCGCCCGCGTTCTGCTCGCGGCGGCGCTCGAGCGACCGCTGAAGCACGCGGATGAACCCGAGGTCGCGCGTCGACCGGCCCCGCGTCATGTTCCGGCCGTGCTGCCTGTAGAGGACCGTGACCGCCTGGAGAACGACCATCGGAACGCCTGCTTCACGGGCGCGCAGGAACCAGTCGACATCCTCGCTGAACCTCAGCTCCGGGTCGAAGACGCCCGCGCGCTCGAAGGCTCCCCGGCGGAAGAGACCGCTCCCGACCTGGTACATGAAGCGCGGCTCTACGTCGAACCATCGGCCGGGGATCCCGTCGCGGGCGTCCGCGAAGGGCCGGGAGTATCCGAGGACGACTTCGAGCGACGGCTCGCTGCGGAAGCGGGCGAGCTGGAGGTCGAACTTCTCCGCGGGCCACAGGTCGTCGGCGTCGAGGAAGGCGATGAAGTCGCCGCGGGCCATCTCGAGGCCCCTGTTCCGCGCGGCGGAGGGCCCCGCGTTTTCCTGATGGACGTAGCGGACCCTCTCACCCAGGCTCCGGCAGACACCCGCGGTCCCGTCGGTCGATCCGTCGTCGACGACGATCACCTCGAAGGGGGCGGGGACCTGACGGATCGCGCTGTCCACGGCCTCCGCGAGGAAGCGCTCGCCGTTGCAGACCGGGATGACCGTGCTGATCAGCGGAGAGGCAGGCATCCTGCCCCACGATCCAGAAGGTCCTGTATCACGGCGGGGACATCGGGGAGGTCCGCCCCGATCTCCAGGACGTAGCACGGCACGCTCCGGGCCAGCGCGCCCAGCCTCTCGATGGAAGCCGCCCGCGCGCCGGGCAGCGGAAAGACGCTGTGAGGCAGGAGCGCCTTGAGACCGGCCGCCGGCGAGCACGGGACGAGCCGCGTCGCGCGTTGTCCCGTGAGGCGAGGCACGAGCAGCGCCGCGACGGGAAAGCCCGGGCTGACCGCTTCCGGCCGGAGCCGATGAACGAAAACGAGGCCCTTTTCGTCCCCTCGCACCGCGGCCTCCGCGTTGTGAACGCGCCCGAGAAGCTCGGGAAACCGCTCGGCCATGTTCCGGGTCTCGAGCTTCCCGGAGTTGTAGAGGCAGGAGACGCGGGGCGCCGGCCGCGGCTCGATCAGCACGTAGTCGTCGCCGGCATAGCGCAGCCCGCTTCTCAGGCAGGCGAAGGCCGCGGTCGACTTGCCGGCCCCGCCCGCGCCGGCCAGAAGGACGCCGACGCGATCCGTCCCGACGGCGGCCGCGTGCGCCAGCTGCCCGTCGTGTTCGTTCATCCACCAGTGGAAGACCACGCGGAGCGGAGCGGCGACGACATAGTCCGGGAGCGACGCCGGATCGCGCACCCAGACGAAGGCCTCCTCACGCTCCGCATCGAAGAGGCTGCAGACGCCGGCATGCAGGTCCACACAGGCCCGGTACCGGCCTTCCTCGAAACCGCGCACGCCGCCGTTTCCGTAGAGGTCGCCGCGCTTCCAAGGCGGGCCCGGCAGATCGACGCCGGTCGACGGGGCGTCCCAGAGATGGACGGTCAGGCCGCTCCGGAAGGCGCGGCACCCGAGGTGTTCGAGAGCGGGGGTCATCAGCGGCGGGAGAGCCTCGCCCGCGAAACGCATCCTGAAGCCCTCGCCCCCGAGGCCGTACGTGAGCTCCCGCGTTCCGTTCCGGCCCGAGGCCGACCGGAACGCGCCCGCGACTCTCTCGAAATACTCCGCGGCGACCCCGGAAGGCCCTCGCCTTCCGGCGCCCGGTTTGGAGTGGGAAACAGGCGAGGCCGAATCCGCCAAAGGAGGGTCCAGCGCCGCCGGCCTAGAGAGGTTCCGGGACGCGCGCCGCCGGCCAGCCAGCCTCGTCGGTCTCGTGAACGGGATCCAGCCAGAGCAATTCCTGCATGTCGGTGAATGCGTTCAGGAGCGGAGAAGGAAACGGCGTCCGTCCGCCGGCGACCGCCGCGGCTCCGCGGTCAGAGCCCGCGAACGGCCCGTCGCGCGCGACGACGAGCGCCTCTTTCTCGAGCTCTCGAAGGAACGCGGCCACCGCAGTCTCGATCCGGCCCGGCTCGGCCTCGAAGAGAGAATCGAGAACGCGGACGATCTCGGCCGGAGTGGCGCCCCGCTCGACCGCCTTCCAGATCTCGACGCCGGAACCGGACACACTGTAGTAGGAGCCGCTCTCGAAGTTGACGATGACGACTTCGTCCTCGAAGGCCTCGCTCGTGATCGTCGGCGTGTTCGGCCAGAGCCTCATCATGGGGCCGGTCCCTCTCCTCTCAACTGCGAACACGTCTCACTCTATCAAAGTGCTCCCTTGTCGACCGGGGGCGGGACTGCCATCCTCGGCGCGCCGGAGGAAGGAGACTCACCGTGACCCGGACGGCCGTCATCGCGATCGGCGGGAACTCGCTCATCACGGACAAGGAGCATCAGCGAGTCCCGGACCAGTATCAGGCGTGCTCCGAGACGTGCCGCCACGTGGCGCCGCTCCTCCGGGATCCGGACCTTCGGCTCGTGATCACGCACGGAAACGGCCCCCAGGTGGGATTCATCCTTCGGAGGTCCGAGCTCGCGTCGAAAGAGCTCCACGCCGTGCCGCTGGATTCGTGCGTCGCCGATACTCAAGGGGCGCTCGGCTATCACCTCCAGCTCGCGCTCGGCAACGAGTTCCGCCGTCTCGGCATCGCGAAGACCGCGGCGACGGTCGTCACGCTCTGCCTCGTGGACCGGGACGATCCGGCCTTCGCGAAGCCCGACAAGCCCATCGGGTCGTTCCTGTCGAGGGAAGAGGCGGACGTCCGGCGCGCGGCGGACGGGTGGGACCTCGTCGAGGACGCCGGCCGCGGCTGGCGGCGCGTCGTTGCCTCGCCGGCGCCGAAGAGGATCCTCGAGCTCGGCGCGGTGAAGAGCCTCCTCGACGCCGGCTTCGTCGTCGTCGCGGCGGGCGGAGGCGGGATCGCCGTGATCGAGGACGCCGCGGGCGTCATGAAGGGCGCGGCGGCGGTCATCGACAAGGACCACGCGTCGAGTCTTCTCGCACGTCAGCTCGGCGCCGGGCTCTTCGTCGTGTCGACGGGCGTTCCGAAGGTATGCCTCGGCTTCGGAACGCCGCAGGAGCAGGACATCGACCGGATGACCGTCGCGGACGCGCGGCGCCTCATGGCCGAGGGGCACTTCAGGGCGGGGAGCATGCTCCCGAAGATCGAGGCGGTGATCGCGTTCCTCGAGGGGGGCGGCCGCGAGGCGATCATCACCGACCCCTCTCATCTGGGTCTCGCCCTCGCCGGCCGGGCGGGCACCCACATCGTCCCCTGAATCTCGCGGGGCCCGTGAGGCGTGCGGCGCCTCCACGGCTCGCTCGAGGCGAGCTTCGGCAACCTCGCGTTCGAATGCAATGGTGCAGATGTCGGACCCGTGGCCGACCCGTATCCGGTTGCGAGCGCGGGCGTTGAACACCATCTTTGAGGCGTAGGAACGGGTCCGCCGCGAGCCGGGGGCCCGTTTTCCACCTTCGACTGGTTTCCGATGGAGAAGCAATGAACAGCGACCGACGTCTCCGCACCGTGCTCTCGTCGTGCCTCGTCCTGGCCGCGGCCCTTCCGGCCGCGTGTGGAAAGGGCCCGTCCGGCCCGCCCCGGGGAAGCGCCGTCGAGGTCTCCGTCGTGACGATGCAGCCCGAGCGGATCGTCCTGACGACCGAGCTGCCGGGCAGGACCTCCCCGTACCTCGTCGCCGAGGTCCGGCCGCAGGTGAACGGCCTGATCCGCGAACGGGCTTTCGAGGAAGGCTCGACCGTGAAGGCGGGCGACCTCCTCTACCAGATCGATCCCGCTCCCTACCAGGCCGCGTACGAGCAGGCGAAAGCGGCGCTCGCGATGGCCGAGGCAAACGTCCCGGCCGCACGCCTGCGCGCCGAGCGTCTCAAGGGGCTCGTCGAGATCCGGGCGACGGGCAAGCAGAACTACGACGACGCGCTCGCGGCCCTCCAGCAGGCCGAGGCGAGCGTGGCGGCGGGCAAGGCGGCCGCGGACAGCGCGCGAATCAACCTCTCGTACACGCCGATCCGCGCGCCGATTCCGGGGCGGACCGGGAAGTCGAGCGTCACGGTCGGGGCGCTCGTCACGGCCTACCAGCCGGTCCCGCTCGCGGTCGTCCAGCAGCTCGACCCCATCTACATCGACGTGACCCAGTCTTCGGCGGAGCTGCTCCGCCTCCGGCAGGGACTCGAGAGCGGCCGCCTGAAGAAGAGCGGCGAGTCGTGGAGCCGGGTGAAGCTCCTCCTCGAGGACGGCACGCCCTACCCGCTCGCAGGCAAGCTGAAGTTCCGGGACGTGACCGTCGATCCGACGACCGGCTCCGTCATCCTCCGGATGGTCTTTCCGAACCCGGACGGGGTCCTCCTGCCCGGCATGTTCGTCCGGGCGATCGTCGAGGAAGGCGTGAACGAGGACGCGATCCTCGCGCCGCAGCAGGGAATCACGCGCGACCAGAAAGGTCTGCCCTACGCCCTCGTCGCCGGCAAGGACGACAAGGTCGAGATGCGCATGCTCACGCTCGACCGGGCGATCGGCGAACGCTGGCTCGTCACGAAGGGACTCGCCGCGGGCGACCGCGTGATCGTCGACGGTCTCCAGAGGATCCGCCCCGGAGCCGACGTCAAGGCGGCGCCGTTCGGCGCCGCGCGCGAGGCCGGAGCCGCCGCGGGCGGCGCGCCGGCGGCCGCGAAGTAGGGAGAGCGCCGTGTCCCGATTCTTCCTCGAGCGCCCCGTCTTCGCCTGGGTCATCGCGATCGCGATGATGCTCGCGGGAGTCCTCGCGATCGTGAAGCTCCCGATCTCCCAGTACCCGCCGATCGCGCCGCCGTCGATCTCGATCAGCGCCGTGTATCCCGGCGCCTCGGCCAAGACCGTCGAGGACTCGGTCGTCCAGATCATCGAGCAGAAGATGACGGGCCTCGACCGGATGCTCTACATGGACTCCACGTCCGACTCCTCGGGGAGCGCGGCGGTCACGCTCACGTTCGCGCCGGGGACGGACCCCGACATCGCCTGGGCGAAGGTCCAGAACAAGCTCCAGCTCGCGATGCCGGCCCTCCCCGACGTCGTCCAGCAGACCGGCGTCACAGTGAGCAAGTCGACCCGGAACTACCTCCTGATCGCCGGCGTCGCCTCCGAGGACGGAAGGCTCGACAACGCCGACCTCATGGACTACACGGTCTCGAAGATCGAGTCCGTCATCGGCCGCGTCCCGGGCGTCGGCGAGGTCCAGGTCTTCGGCACCGCCTACTCGATGCGGGTCTGGCTCGACCCGGACAAGCTCACGAAATACGGGATGACGTCGGACGACGTCGTGCTCGCGCTCCGCGCGTACAACGTCGAGGTCTCGGCGGGCCAGCTCGGCGGCGCTCCCGCGGTGCCGGGGCAGCGTCTCAACGCCTCGATGCTCGTGCAGTCGCTTCTGAAGACGCCGGAGGAATTCGCGGCGGTGCCGCTCCGGACGAACGCGGACGGCTCGGTCGTGAAGGTGAAGGACGTGGGCCGGACCGAGCTCGGCACCGAGATTCCCGACCTCAAGTTCAAGTTCAACGGGAAGCCCGCCGGAGTCTTCGCCGTCCGGCAGGAGGCGGGGGCGAACGCGCTCGAGACCGCCGACCGCGTCAAGGCGAAGATGATCGAGCTCTCCCGGTTCTTCCCGCCCGGCATGAAGGTCATCTTCATCTACGACACGACGCCGTTCGTGAAGGTCGCGATCGACGAGGTCTTCAAGACGCTCCTCGAGGCGATCGTCCTCGTCTTCCTCGTCATGTTCCTCTTCCTCGGGAACTTCCGGGCGACGCTCATCCCGACGGTCGCCGTCCCGGTCGTCCTCCTCGGGACGTTCGGCGTTCTCGGCCTCCTCGGCTACTCGATCAACATGCTCACGATGTTCGCGATGGTCCTCGCGATCGGCCTGCTCGTCGACGACGCGATCGTCGTCGTCGAGAACGTCGAGCGGATCATGAGCGAGGAAGGGCTTTCCCCGCTCGAGGCGACGAAGAAGTCGATGGACCAGATCACGAGCGCCCTCGTCGGAATCGGCCTCGTCCTCTCGGCGGTCTTCGGGCCGATGATCTTCTTCCCCGGGTCCACGGGCGTCATCTACAGGCAGTTCTCCGTGACCGTCATTGCCTCGATGCTCCTCTCGGTCCTCGTCGCCCTCATCCTCACGCCCGTCCTGTGCGCCGCGCTCCTGAAGCCCGTCGCGAAGGGTCACGAGGCGGCCGAGAGCGGCTCCGGGCCCCTCCGCCCGTTCTTCCTCTGGTTCGACCGGACCTTCTACCGCGTCCGGGATCTCTACGTGCGGGGAATCGGGCACATCGTCGGCCGGAAAGTCCGATACACGGCCGTCTTCGTCCTGATCGTCGCCGGGATGGCGCTCCTCTACAGGAGGATGCCGACCGGCTACCTTCCGGAGGAAGACCAGGGGACTCTCATGGCGATGGTCCAGCTCCCGGTCGGCTCGACGCTCGAGCAGACCCAGGTGGTCATGGACGAGGTCGAGCGTCACTTCCTCGTGGACCAGAAGGACGCCGTGAAGTCGTGCGGCGCGATCGCGGGCCTCGGCTTCGGCGGACGCGGCCAGAACATGGGGATGGTCTTCGTCCAGCTGAAGGACTGGAAGCTGCGCGACCGCCCCGGCCTCCGCGCCAAGGACGTGGCCGGGAAGGCGATGAGGGCGCTCTACAGCCAGCGCGGCGCCGTCATCTTCGCGTTCCCGCCGCCCGCCGTCGTCGAGCTCGGGACCGCGACCGGGTTCGACCTCATGGTGCAGGACCGCGGCGCGCTCGGGCACGAGGGGCTCTCGAAGGCGATCGACCAGCTCCTCGGTCTCGCCGCGAAGGACCCGCGCCTCGCCCGCGTGAGGCTGAACGGGATGACCGACGTGCCCCAGTACAACGTCGACATCGACTGGGAGAAGGCGGGCACGCTCGGCGTCCCCGTCAGCTCCGTGCAGAGCTACGTCTCGACCGCGTTCGGCAGCGCGTACGTCGGCAACTTCGTCCACGAGGGAAGGGTCAAGCGCGTCTACGCGCAGGCGGACGCCCCGTTCCGGATGCTCCCCGAGGACCTCAAGCGCCTCTACGTCCGCAACCGGCAGAACGGCCTCGTCCCCCTCTCGGCCGTCGCGACGGGGCGGTGGGACTACGGCTCTCCGCGCCTCGAGCGCTTCAACGCGTTCCCCGCGATGAACATCCAGGGCGAGCCTGCGCCGGGGAGGAGCTCCGGCGAGGCGATGAACGCGATGGAGGACCTCATCAAGAAGCTTCCCTCCGACGTCGGGTTCGAGTGGACCGGCCTCTCCTACCAGCAGCGCATGTCGGAGTCGCAGGCCGGGCTCCTCTATGCCTTCTCGGTCCTCGTGATCTTCCTCGTCCTCGCGGCGCTCTACGAGAGCTGGACGGTCCCGATCTCGATCGTCCTCGCCCTGCCGCTCGGCGTCATCGGCGGCGTCATCGCCTCGTCCACGCGGGGGATGTCGAACGACGTCTACTTCCAGATCGGGCTCCTCACCGTCCTCGGCCTCACGACGAAAAACGCGATCCTGATCGTCCAGTTCGCGACCGCGAACCGTGCGAAGGGGATGGGCCTCGTCGAGGCGACGCTCGAGGCGGCGAAGACGAGGCTCCGCCCGATCGTCATGACGTCGATGGCGTTCGGCTTCGGCGTTCTCCCGCTCGCGCTCGCCTCGGGCGCGGGAGCCGGGGCGCAGATGGCGATCGGCACGAGCGTTCTCGGCGGGATGCTGAGCGGCACGTTCCTCGCCGTTCTCCTGATCCCGCTCCTGTACGTCCTCATCGTCCGGCTCTTTGAAAGACGAAAGGCCGTCCCGGCGGAGGGATCGCGATGAACCGCGGCCGGATTTCCCTCGCCCTCGCCGCGGCGCTCCTCGCCGCCGGCTGCACGCTGATGCCGAAGTACGAGCGCCCGGCCTCGCCGGCGCCCGCCGCATGGGCGGGCGGCAAAGCGCCGGAAGCAGGCCCGTCCTCTCCTGCGGCGGCCCCCGCCGCGGACGCGCTGAGGTGGCAGGATTTCTTCACGGACGCGCGGCTGAAGTCCGTCATCGAGCTCGCGCTCGCGAACAACCGCGATCTCCGCGTCGCGGCGCTCAACATCGAAAAGGCGCGCGCCCTCTACCGGATCCAGCGCGCCGACCTGTACCCGACGATCGGCGTCGAAGCCGCGGGATCGAAGACGCGCGTGCCGGAGAAAATCGTGGCCGCCGAGGGCGGCACGGTCGGGACCCTCGCGCAGTATTCGGTCCAGGTCGGCCTCGCCTCGTGGGAGCTCGACTTCTTCGGGCGGATCCGGAGCCTGAACGCCGCCGCCCTCCAGCAGTACTTCGCGACGGAGGAAGCGCGCCGGGCCGCGCAGACGTCGCTCGTCGCGGGCGTGGCCGCGGGGTACCTCGCCCTCGCGGCCGACGGCGAGAACCTCCGGCTCGCCGAGGTCACCCTCGAGGCGCAGACGTCGTCGTACGACCTGATCCGGGCGACGCGGGACGCCGGCATCGCGTCCGACCTCGACCTCGCCCAGTCCCGGAGCCAGGTGGAGGCGGCGCGCGTGAACGTGGCCGCGTACACCGGCGCCGTGGCCGTCGACCGGAACGCGCTCGAGCTCCTTGCCGGGGCGCCGGTGCCCCCCGAGCTCCTTCCCGGGCGGTTCGGCGCCGTAACGGACACGAAGGGCGTTTCCGCGGGACTTCCTTCCGACGTCCTCCTCCGCCGTCCCGACATCCTGGCGGCCGAGCACCTGCTCCGCTCCGCGAACGCGAACATCGGGGCCGCCCGGGCGAACTTCTTCCCGCGGATCTCGCTCACGGCGAGCGTCGGCACGCTCGGCCCCCAGCTCTCCGATCTCTTCACGGCGGGGACGAAGACGTGGACCTTCGCGCCGCAGATCCTCGCGCCGCTCTTCGCGAGCGGCTCGCTCATCGCGCAGCTGAAGGTCTCGGAGATCGACCGCTCGATCGCGGTCGCGCAGTACGAGAAAGCGATCCAGGTCGCCTTCGCCGAGGTCAGCGACGCGCTCACGCTCCGGGCCACGCTCGTCGCCCAGCGCGAGGCGCAGGAAGCCCTCGTCGCCGCGCTCGACGAGACGCTCCGGCTGTCCGACGCGCGCTACCAGGCCGGCCTCGACAGCTACCTCGGCGTCCTCGTCGCGCAGCAGGCGCTCTTCAACGCCCAGAAGGGAGAGGTGAGCGTCCGCCTCGCCGAGCAGGCGAACCTCGTCGTCCTCTACAAGGTGCTGGGCGGAGGGGTCTGAGCGCGGCGAGGCCGGGTGTCCGCGGGGTAAACGAAAGGGCCCGGCTTCGCCGCCGGGCCCGTCTCGTAATTGGTTGCGGGGGCAAGATTTGAACTTGCGACCTTTGGGTTATGAGCCCAACGAGCTACCAGGCTGCTCCACCCCGCGTCAGGGAGAGGGACCATAACGGCTCGCGCCCGGAACGTCAAGTTGGCGGCGGGTTACAGTGGAGTCCGGAGGACACGATGGGACTGTTCTCGGGCACGACTCCGAAGGTCGGCGACGCGGCGCCGGACTTCACGCTGAAGGACCAGGACGGGAAGAGCGTCACGCTGTCGGCGCTCCGCGGGAAGCGCGTCGTCCTCTACTTCTTCCCGAAGGCCGACACCCCCGGTTGAACGGTGGAAGCCCAGGCCTTCCGTGACGAAGGCCCGAAGCTCCCGAAGGACGTCGTCGTCCTCGGCGTGTCGAAAGATTCCGTCGACGCCCAGAAGAAGTTCGCGGAGAAGAACCGCCTGACGTTCCGGCTCCTCGCCGACGAGGATGGCGCCGTGATCCGCCTCTACGGCGTCGACCTCGCGTTCGGCTTCGCGAAACGGAAGTCGTTTCTCGTCGACTCGAAGGGGAAGATCGCGAAGACGTACGAGACGGTCGCGCCGGCCAGGCACGCGGCCGAGGTCGTGCGCGACCTCGAGGCCGTCTCCTAGCGCGGAACGGGCGTCGCCGACGAGGGCGCTGCGGGCTTCACGCGCTGCTCCCAGCCGTCGGGCAGGACGAGCACGACCTCGCCCGGCCGGACGAGGTTCAGCTCCTCGCGCGCGATCTTTTCGAGCGAGCGCGGGTCGTTCTTCAGCGCGAGGACCTCGGCCTCGAGCCTCTTGTTGTCCGTCTCGAGCTGGGCGACTTCCTCGCGGGCTTTCGCGAGCTGGCGACGCTGCTTGCGCACCTGGAGGAGGCCCCGGTCGCTCACGAGGAAGATGCCGAAAACGAGGGCCGAGAGGAGCATCGAGACGACGACGACCGAGGCCGGCCGCACGCGGCGGCCCTCGGGCCGTGCGGCGGGCGCGTCCTCGTCATGGCCGGTCCGCGTGTGGCGCGGAGACGGCTCCGGTTCGCGCGAAGGCTCCAGGCGAACCGGGCGCTGCGGCACGCGCCGGACGCCGACGATGCGGGGCGGACCCTCACCGCCGACGATTCGTTCGAAGCGCACCGCTCATTTTCGCTCAATTTCGCCGGGGCGGAGCGGGTTTGCGCGATCAGGCCTTCTTCGCCGCCAGCCCGGGGTAAAGGCCCGTCTCGCCGAGGTCCTCCTCGATGCGCAGGAGCCGGTTGTACTTCGCGATCCGCTCGGAGCGGCAGAGCGAACCCGTCTTGATGAAGCCCGCGTTCGTCGCGACCGCGAGGTCCGCGATCGTCGTGTCCTCGGTCTCGCCCGAGCGGTGGGAGATGACCGTGACGTAGCGCGCCGTCTGCGCCATGCGGACGGCGTCCAGCGTCTCCGTGATCGTCCCGATCTGGTTGAGCTTCACGAGGAGACCGTTCGCGATCCCGTCCGCGATGCCCTGCTTGAGGATCTTCGGGTTCGTCACGAAGTTGTCGTCGCCGATGAGGTGGATCTTCCCGCCGAGCTTCTCGGTGATGAGCTTCCAGCCCGCTTTGTCGCCCTCGGCGCACCCGTCCTCGATCGAGACGATCGGGTAGTCCTTCACGATCCCTTCGTAGAACGTCACGATCTCGGCGGGGGAGAGCTTCTTTCCCTCGAGGGCGTAGGCGCCCTTGTCGAAGAACTCGCTCGCCGCGCTGTCCAGGGCGAGGAAGACGTCGCCGCCCGCCTTGTAGCCGGCCTTGCCGATCGCGTCGACGATGAAGTCGAGCGTCGCGCGCGTGGACTCGAGGTTCGGCGCGAAGCCGCCTTCGTCGCCGACGCCCGTCGCGAGGCCCTTGGCCTTGAGGAGGCCCTTGAGTGCGTGGAAGACCTCCGAGCCGGCGCGCAGCGCCTCGCGGAACGTCTTGAAGCCCGCGGGGACGAGCATGAACTCCTGGATGTCGAGCGGGTTGTCCGCGTGCGCTCCGCCGTTCACGACGTTCATCATCGGGACCGGAAGCGTCAGCGCGCCCGTGCCGCCGAGATACCGGAAGAGCGGGAGCGCGCAGGCCTCGGCCGCGGCGCGACAGACGGCCATCGAGACGCCGAGGATCGCGTTCGCGCCGAGCGCGGTCTTCATCTCGGTGCCGTCGAGCTCGATCATGAGGCGGTCGATCTCGGCCTGCTGGCGCGCGTCCATCCCGAGGACCTCGGGCGCGATCGTCTCGTTCACGTTCTTGACGGCCTTCAGGACCCCCTTCCCGCCGTAGCGCTTCTTGTCGCCGTCGCGCAGCTCGAGCGCTTCGCGCGAGCCCGTGGAGGCGCCGGAGGGGACTCCCGCGCGGGCGGACGCGCCGCCCTCGAGGAGGCATTCGACTTCGATCGTGGGGTTGCCGCGTGAATCGAGGATCTCGCGGGCGTGGATGCTTTCGATGGCGTACATGTGGGCTCCTAAGAGGAAGAGAGGAGAAGAAAGAAGAATTTCTTAGAAGGTGAATGTCCAGAGGTCGGGGTGCGCGGCCCTCTCGCGAATTGCGCCTGCGCTGCCCGATTAACCTCTAAGAACATATTCCTTGGCGGCCGTGAGCAAGCGATCCGTTTCCCTCTTGTCGTGCGATTCCGCGTAGATCCGCACGACGGGCTCCGTGCCCGAGGCGCGGAAGAGGATCCAGCGGCCGTCGCCGAGGAGCAGCTTCTGCCCGTCCGTGCGGTCGATCGACTGGACCTTCAGCCCCGCGAACGTGTCCGGGTTCTCCGCGAGCCTCTTCTTGATCGCCTGCGCGAGCTTCGGGTCGAGGCGCGCGTCGGAGCGGTCGGGCCAGTACGGCCCGACCTTCGCGAAGAGGTCGGCGAGCAGCGTCCCGAGAGTCTTGCCGGTCGTCGCGACGAGCTCGGCGAGGAGGAGGCACGCGAGCGGGCCGTCCTTCTCCGGGACGTGGCCCTCCATCGTGAAGCCGGCCGACTCCTCGCCGCCCATGACGATCCTGTTCTCGAGGAGGAGCTCGCCGATGTACTTGAACCCGACGGCCGTCTCGAAGACGGGCGCGCCGTAGGCCTTCGCGACCGCGTCGAGGCCGTGCGTCGTCGCGACCGAACGCGCGACGCCACGGGCGTCGCCCGGTTTCCGCCGCGGGAGAAGGCAATCCGCGAGGAGCATCAGGCAATGGTTCGGGTTCACGTATGTGCCGTCGGCGTCGAGGGCGCCGAAGCGATCCGCGTCGCCGTCCGTCGCGAGGCCGATCGCGCGCTTCTCCGAGACGACGACCTTGCCGAGCGCGACGAGGTTCGGGGCGTCGCACTGAGGCGAGAGGCCCCCGAAGTACGGGTCGCGGAAGCCGTTGATCACGTGGACGTCGACGCCGGCCCTCGCGAGGAACGCGTCGAGATAGCCGCGGGACGTCCCGAACCGCGGGTCGACGGCGACGGTGAGGCCCTCCTTCTTCATCGCGGCGCCGTCCACGCGGCGGGCAAGCTCGGCGAGGTAGGGCTCGGCCGGGTCGAAGGTCGGCGTGTCGGCGGCGGGCGCGGACGCGGCGTCCGCGTCGGTCGTCTTCGCGATCTCTTCCTCGATCCGCGCCGTGACGTCCGGCAGCGCGGGCGCGCCGTCGGCGGTCGAGAACTTGATGCCGTTGTACTCGGGCGGGTTGTGCGAGGCCGTGAAATTGATGGCCCCGAGCGTTTTCTTCTCGCGGATCGTGAACGCGACGACGGGCGTCGGGACGTCGCGGTTCGCGCGCAGCGGTCTCACGCCCTCGCGCGCGAGGATGCGCGCGGCTTCGTCCACGAACCGCTCGTTCAAAAACCGCGTGTCGGAGGCGACGACGAGGCCGCGGGAGGGGTCGCCGGCCGCCTTCGCGACGCGCGCGATCGCGGTCACGACGCGGCGCGCGTTCGGGAACGTGAATTCCTCGCCGAGGATCGAGCGCCAGCCGGACGTCCCGAAGCGGATCATGCGCGGGTAGGATTCTACGGTGCGCGCCCCGGCGACCTCCCCGAAATCCCCCTGGCGGAGCGGTGTTGCGGGCGCGTCTCTTTCGCTTGCCCTGGCGTTCGTCGCGGCCCTCGCTCCCGGCTGCGCTTCGCGCCGGCAGCCGGCGGCCGGCGTCGCGCCTCCGGCGGCCGTGCCGATGGCGCGCTTCGGCCCCGAGCGCGCCGGGGAGCTCCGGTCCGGACCGGCCTCGGACGCGAAGGCGGCCCTCCTCGCGCGGATCAACGCCGACCGCGCGGCCGCCGGCGTCTCGCAGCTCGAGTGGGACGCCGTCGCCGAACGGGCGGGTGACGCGTTCTGCCTCGACGCGGCGCGGTCCGGCGTCATGGGCCACTGGGATCTCGCGGGGCGCGCGCCATACGACCGCCTCGCGGACGCCGGCGGCGTGGACTTCAGCGCCGAGAATTTCAGCGGGACGTCGCGCACGGGCTTTCTGGTTCAGGCGCGCGAGCTCGTCGGTCTCCTCCTCGAGGCGCACGGCCGGATGATGGCCGAGAGGCCGCCCGACGACGGCCACCGCAAGGCGATCCTCGACCCGAACTGGACCCACGTCGGGATCGGCGTCGCGTTCGAGGGCGGCGAGTTCCGGATGACCGAGGAATTCACGCGCCACGCGGCGGTGTGGGTCGAGGCGCCGGCGGGCCGCGTCCGCGCGGGCCGGAGCGTGAACGTGAACGTTCAGCTGCCGAAGGGCTGGAGTCTCGCCGCCGTCGAGATCGCCTACGAGCGCTTTCCGCGGCCCCTCTCCGCGAAGGAGATCGCGAGGCGAGGCGGTTACGCGTTCCCGCCGGCGTCGCAGACGCTCCGCCCGCGGCTCGGGGCGGGATTCCGCTACCCCGACGGATCCTCCGGAGACGTGATCTCCGACGGCGGCCTCGTCCGCGCCCGAGTCGCCCTTCTCTCGGGGCCGGGGAGCTATTGGGTCCTCGTCTTCGCCGACGTCGGGCTGGCGGGCGGCAGGACGCTCGCGCCGATCACCGCCGTACGGATCGAGGCGGACTGACGCGTAAGATCGCAGCGACATGACGCCGGAGTTCACGCCGGAGGAAGCGGAAGTTCTCTCCCGCTTCTTCACGAACGTCGACGCACCCGTCTTCGGGCTGAAGCTCCCGCAGGAGGTCGCGGGCGCCCTCTTCTCGCGCTACAGCCGGACGGCGAAGAGCCTCCGGCGCGTCTTCCTCGACGAGTTCGTCGGCGGGGAAGGGCTCGCGGCGGGCCTCCTTTCCGGCGGGTCTTCGCCGGACGACGGCGAGTCGCTGAGGCGGGCCCGCGCGTTTTACGAACGCGTCCTCGTCGGCTACGGCGACGATTCCGTCGCGCAGCTCGGCGCCGCGCACGTGGCGGTGGAACGGGCGTCGAACGTCGCCGCGCAGACGCTCGAGGACGCGCGCGTCGGGATCTCGTTTCTCGAGAAGTCCACGCGTTACGTCCGCTTCGACCAGCGGGACGCGGCGGGGAACTTCTTCTGGAAGCGCGAGGAGACTCTTCTCGCGTCGCGCCACGGCGCGGCCTTCACCGCGCTCATGGACCGCCTCTTCGCGACGTACGCCGCGCAGATCGATCCGATGATCCGGCACATCGAGGAGATCCTCCCGATCGAGTCCGTCGAGGTCCGCCACCCGAAGACGGGCGAACCGCTCCCCTGGAACGACGTCGAGAGGGACGGGGAACTCCTGAAGGCGGCTCGGCGGGCGTACGGCGCGACCGTTCGCGCTCACGCGTGCGACGTCATGCGGAGCTACCTGCCGGGCGCGACGCTCACGAACCTCGGCGTCTTCGCGACCGGCCAGGCGTTCGAGCACCTCCTGAACCGCCTCTACGCGAGCCCGCTCGCCGAGTGCCGCGGCCTCGGCGGCGCGATTCAGGCGGAGCTCGACAGGCTCATCCCGTCGTTCGTGAAGCGCGCGAAGCGGAGCGACTGGCTGCTCGACCTCGACGCGCGCACGCGCGAGGCCGCCGCGCGCGTCCTGCCGCCGGGCGGCGCGCCCGCCGCACCCGTCACGCTCCTCGACTTCGACCCCGGCGGCGAGGCGAAGGTTCTCGCGGCCCTCCTCTATCCGTACGCCGACCGGCCGCTCGCCGAGGCCCGCGAGCGCGTCGCGACTCTTCCGGATGCCGAGCGCGCGGCGCTCCACGCGGGGCTCGCCGGCGCGCGCCGCAACCGCCGCGACAAGCCGCCTCGCGCGCTCGAGGAGACGTCGTATACGTTCGACCTTCTCGGCAATCTCGGGATCTACCGCGATCTCCACCGCCACCGGCTCCTCTCGCAGGAGCGCCAGCCCTTCACGACCGCGAACGGCTGCGACACGCCGCCCGAGATCCTCGAGTCCGGCTGCGGGCCCGAGTTCCGCGCGCGAATGGACGAGGCGCACGAGCTCTTCACGGCCGTGGCGCGCGACCACCCCCACGAGGCGCAGTACGTCGTGCCCTTCGCGTTCAAGGTGCGCTGGCGCGTGACGCTGAACCTCCGCGAAGCCGTCCACCTCTGCGAGCTGCGCTCGATGCCGCAGGGCCACCCGGACTACCGCCTCCTCGTGCAGGAGATGTGGAAGCGGATCGAGGCGGTCCACCCGGCGCTCGCGCCGTGGGGGAAGTTCGTGAACCGCGACACGTACCGTCTCGGCCGCCTGCAGTCCGAGATGCGGACGGAATACCGGCGCGCCGCGTCGGGCGCCTAGCCCGCCGTCAGCTCGTCGAGCCCTGCGAGGACGGCGGCGGCTTCCTCGTCGGGCCGCGCGAGGTAGACGGGGATCGCGCCGGGGATCTCGTGGAAGATCTCCGTGACGATCTCGGGGTCGTCCGTGACCACGGCGTCGAGGCGCGCGGAGCGGCCGAGTCGCTCGAGGACGTTCTCGAGCCCCTGCTCGCCGAGAAACGTCGTGGACGGCGGCGCGAGCGCCCGCAGCTCGCCGAGGAGGCCGTGGCGCTCGCTGGTCGCGACGAGGACGTGGCGCATGTGGTGGACTCTTCTCCGCCTTGCAATCGCTTCGCAGCGGGCCGACGATGGGCCGTGCCGCCGAAGCTCCCGGTGTACCTCGATTATCACGCGACGACGCCGGTCGACCCGCGCGTCTTCGAAGCGATGCGTCCGTACTTCACGGAGGCATTCGGGAATGCGGCCTCCCGGAGCCACGTCTTCGGGATGCGTGCCGCGTCCGCGGTCGAGAAGGCGCGCGAGGAGGTCGCGGACCTCGTGGGCGCGAACGCGAAGGAGATCGTGTTCACGTCCGGGGCGACCGAGGCGGACAACATCGCGGTCCTCGGCGCCGCCCGCGCGCGGCGTGCGCGGGGGACGCACGTCGTCGTCTCCGCGATCGAGCACCGCGCCGTCCTCGACCCGTGCCGAAGGCTCGAGGCCGAGGGCTTCCGCGTGACACGTCTCGCGCCGGACCGGCTCGGCCGCACGAGCGTGGCGGCCGTCGAAGAGACGCTCGCGCCGGACACGGTCCTCGTAACCGTCATGGCGGCGAACAACGAGATCGGGACGCTGAATCCCGTCGCCGGGATCGCGGACCTGTGCAAGGCGCGGGGCGTCGTCTTCCACACGGATGCGGTCCAGGCAGCCGGCAAGGTCCCGCTCGACGTCCACCTGTCCGGCATCGACCTCCTCTCTCTCTCGGCGCACAAGATCTGCGGGCCGAAGGGCGCCGGCGCCCTCTTCGTGCGCGCCTCTCACCCGCGCGTCACGCTGGACCCGATCCTCTTCGGCGGCGGCCACGAGCGAGGCCTGAGGCCCGGCACGCTCGACGTGCCGGCGATCGTCGGCTTCGGCGCGGCCGCGGCGCTCGCGCGCGCCGAAGGGGCCGCGGAGTCCGTCCGGGTGGCCGCGCTGCGCGACCGGCTCTGGGAGAAGCTGCGCGCGGCCGTGCCGGGCGTCTCGCGCAACGGCGACCCCGCCGCCTGCCTCCCGGGCAACCTCAACGTGCGCTTCCCCGGAGCGCCGTCGGACACCGTCATGATGGAAACGCGCGACCTCGCCGTGTCCGCCGGCTCGGCGTGCACGTCGGCGTCCGTCGAGCCGAGCCACGTCCTCCTCGGGATCGGCCTCACGAAGGAGGAGGCGCACGAGTCGATCCGCTTCGGCCTCGGCCGCTTCACGACCGCCGAGGAGGTCGAATGGGCCGCGGACACCGTCGCCGCGGCGGTCGCCCGCATCCGCGCCGCGCGCGGCTGGAGCTTGGAGTCCGTCAGCTCTTCGCGATGAAGCCCCAGGGCGCGCTCTGGCGCGCGTGGGGGTCGAAGGCGCCGCGGGGCAGCGAAGGGTCCGCGTCGGGGAGCCCGCCGCTCGCCGGCCGGACGACGGAAAGGAGCGTCTCCCGGTGCGTCTTCACGAGCTTCCGGACGGGCGTCCCGGCGGCGGCCTCGAGCAGGATCGGCGTCGACTCGGGCCCCATCTTCGCGAGCCAGGCCTCCCAGATCGCCTCGACGACGGGCATCCCGCGGAACGACACGTTCGGCATCTTCCGGAACGCCGTGTCGAGGCGCTTCATCTTCTCCTCGAGCGCCGCGGGGTCGTCGAGGCTCTCGCTCTCGAACGGCGTGTGCGGCTTCGGGATGAAAGCGTTCACGGTCGGGACGAGCGTTCCGACGCGCCCGCGGACGCGGCCCTCGGCGAGAAAGACCTCGCGCAACCCGTCCACGAGGCGGACGACGTCGTCGACGTCCGCGTCCGTCTCGCCGGGGAGCCCCACCTGCAGGTAGAGCTTCAGCTGCGTGATGCCCGAGCGCGCGACGAGGCGCACCTTCTCGAAGAGCATCTCGTCCGAGACCTTCTTGTTGATCGCGCGGCGGAGGCGCTCGTTCCCGGCCTCCGGCGCGATCGCGAGGGCGCGCTCGCCCTGCGCGGTGAGGATCGAGAGGATCTCCTCGGAGATCGCGTCGATCTTCACGGACGAGAGGGCGATGTGGTATTCGAGCGCCGCGAGTCCGCGGAGGATCGGGAGGATCTCGGGGTGATCCGCGACGGCCGTCGCGATGAGGCCGACACGCCCCGTGAGCGGGCGGTTCCGGCGCGCGACGTCGAGGACGTTCTCGGCCGAGACGCGCACCTGCGGCGCCATCGCGTACGCGGCCCAGCAGAAGCGGCACATTTCCGAGCAGCCGCGCGCGATCTCGATCAGGAGCTTGTCCGAGAGCTCCGTGTGCGGCGTGAGGATCGTCGTGTGCGGCGGCTCGCGGAGCGCCCCCTCGCCGGCCTTGAACTGCTGGACGACGATCTTCCCGTCGTCCGCGCCTTCTGCGCGCGCGCCGTGGACGGCGGGGACGTAGAGCCCGGGCACGCCCGCGAGGGCTGCGATCGTCGCGTCCCGCGAGAGGTCCCGCCGGAGGACGTCCGCGATCGCCGGGACGATCTTCTCGCCGTCGCCCATCGCGAAGGCGTCCACCCAGCCGGCGAGCGGCGCCGGGTTGATGCGCGCGCAGTCGCCCCCGACGAGGACGATCGGGTCGCCTTCGCCTCGGTCCTCACGCGCGAGCGGAACGCGCGCCGCGGGCAGGAGTCTCAGGAAGTTGACGTAGTCCATCTCCCACGAGATCGAGAACGCGACGAGAGGGAAGTCGCCGAGCGGCGTGTCCGTCTCGAGCGTGCGCGGCCCGCGGAGGTCGCCGTCGTCCTCCACGAAGAAGCGGTCGCACGCGACGTCCTCCTCGCGGTTGAAGAGGCGGTAGACCCACTGGAACCCGAGGTTCGACATCCCGATCTCGTACGAGTTCGGGAAGCCGAGCGCGACGCGCGTCCGCCCGTGGCGGGAAAGGCTCTCCGTGGCCCGTTCGGCGGCGAGCAGCGTTCGGCGGCGGTCAGGCCGGGATTGGGTCACTGTCCTCCGAGATCCCCTCGAACAGTATCGTCGAGAGGTATCTCTCGCCGGTGTCCGGAAGCATCGCGAGGAGCACCGAGCCCTTCGGAGCCTTCTCCGCGACCTTCCGGGCGGCCGCGAACGTCGCGCCGGACGAGAGGCCGCAGAAGATCCCTTCCTTCTGCGCCAGCGCGCGCGCCGCGTCGCGCGATTCGACGTCGTTCACGAGGACGGCCTCGTCGTAGATCTTCTTGTTGAAGACCGCCGGGACGAAGTCCGTCGTCCAGCCCTGGATCTTGTGCGGGGCCCACGTCCCCTTCGTGACCATCGGCGCGGCCTCGGGCTCCGTGAAGATGATCTTGATGCCGGGACGGGCCGCCTTGAGGATCTCTCCGGCGCCCGTGATCGTCCCGCCGGTTCCGCTGCCCGAGACGAAGTAGTCGAGGCGCTTGCCCGCGAAGTCGCGCAGGATCTCCGGACCGGTCGTGTTGCGGTGGTACTCCGGGTTGGACGGGTTTTCGAACTGCTGGGGGAGGAACCAGCCGTGCTTCTTGGCGAGCTCCTCGGCCTGCTTGACCATCCCCGACGCGCGGTTCGCGGCCGGGCTCAGGATCACCTTCGCGCCGAGGCCCTTCATGAGCTTGCGCCGCTCGACGGAGAACGAGTCCGCCATGATCGCGACGAACGGGTAGCCCTTGACGGCGCAAACCATCGCGAGCGCGATCCCCGTGTTGCCGGACGTCGGCTCGATGACGGTCTGGCCGGGCTTCAGGACCCCGCGGCGCTCCGCGTCCTCGATCATCGCGATCGCGAGGCGGTCCTTCACCGAGCTCATGGGGTTGAATGCCTCGCACTTGACGTACATTGTCGTCCCGGCTGGAGCGAGGCGGTTGATGCGGACCACGGGGGTGTTGCCGATCGTTCCGAGAATGCTGTCGTAAATCACGGTCGCCTCCGAGCGCACAATGATAGGGGAATCGGGGAAAACAATGAAAATACGATCATCATTATTAACATTTGTGGTTCTCGGGGCGCTCGGCCTCGCGGGGCCGGCGCCCGCCGAGTGGCCGCGGGAGTTCGCGACGCCGAAGGGCAACACGATCGTGATGTACCAGCCCCAGGCCGAGACGTTCCAGGGCGACCGCGTGACGGGCCGCGCGGCGGTTTCCTTCACGAAGCAGGGCGAGACGACGCCGAAGTTCGGCGTGGTCTTTTTTGCGGCCCGGGTTTCCGTGGACCGCGACACCCGCCAGGTCGCCGTCCTCGACATGAAGGTGAGCCGCGTGCGGTTTCCGGGCATCACGCCCGAGAACGAGAAGAAGTTCTCGGACAACCTCGAGGCGGAAGTCCCGAAGTGGGACGTCGTGTTCGAGTACGACCGCCTTCTCGAAAACGTCAAGGTCGCCGCGCGCGAGAAGAAGAGCGCCGAGGGCCTCCGCAACGACGCGCCGAAGATCGTCTTCGCGGACGGCCCGACCGTCCTCCTCACGTATGACGGCGATCCCCTGTTCCGGGACGTCGAAGGCGCCCCCGTGAAGGTCGCCGTCAACACCTCCCTTTTCGTCGTGAACGACACGCGCACGGGGAAGTACTTCCTCTCGGGCGGGAAGAAGTGGTGGTACGAGGCGGCCGGCCCGCTCGGCCCGTGGCGCCCCGCCGGCGGGCCGCCGGCCGACATCGCGGACTTCGCCGCGCAGGCCCAGGCGGAGCAGAAGAAGAGCGAGACCGACACGCCGGACGACGACGGCACCGGGGCCGCGCCGCCCCCGAAGGTCGTCGTGGCCACGGAGCCGACGGAGATCGTCGTCACGGAGGGCAAGCCCTCGTTCAAGCCTGTCGCGGGCACGAACGGCAATCTCCTCGCGGTCGACAACACCGAGGGGGACGTCCTCCTCGACGTGCCGAACCAGGACTACTACGTGCTCCTCTCCGGCCGCTGGTTCAGGAGCAAGTCCCTTTCGGCCGGCGCCCGCTGGGCTTACGTCGCGCCGGACGCCCTGCCCCGGAGCTTCTCGAAGATCCCGCCCGAGTCCGACTCGGGCGACGTGCGCGCCGCCGTCGCCGGCACGGACGAGGCCGAAGAGGCCGTCCTCGACTCCCAGATTCCGCAGACGACCCCCGTCAAGCGCGCCGAGGCGACGCTGGACGTCCAGTGGGACGGCGAGCCGAAGTTCATCGGGATCGAGGGCTCGGCGACGTCGTACGCCGCGAACGCGTCGACGTCGGTCCTCCAGATCCGCAACCGGTACTACGCGTGCGACAACGCGGTGTGGTACGTGGCCGGCTCGCCGTCCGGACCGTGGACCGTCGCGGACTCCGTCCCGTCGGACGACATCGACGCGATCCCGCCGAGCGCGCCCGTCTACAACGTCAAGTACGTTCGCATCTACGACGTCTCGCCGGACGTCGTCTGGTTCGGCTACACGCCCGGGTACACGGGCGTCTACCCGTGGCGCGGCACGATCGTCTGGGGCACCGGATGGCGCTACCGGCCGTGGGTCGGGCCGACGTACTGGTGGCCGCGCCCGTACACGTGGGGCCTCTCGGCGCACTACAACCCGTGGACGGGCTGGGGCTTCGGCACCTCGTGGAGCTACCCGTTCTTCAACGTGAGCTACGGATGGGGCGGCTGGTTCCGGCCGCGCGGCTGGTACCGGCCCGCCTACGGCCCGGCCTGGCACCGCCCGGGCGGCTGGGGCTTCTACGGCCCGGGCGGCTACCGCCCGCCCGCGGCGATCGCCGGGAGCTACTGGAGCGGCCACGGCGGCGGCAACTGGAACCGCCCGCTCCCGAACCCGCGGCCCGGTGCCGTGCGTCCCGCGTTCCGGCCGCTGCCGGGCGTTCGCCCGAACATCGGCTTCCGCCCGCCGTCGAAGGAGATCCGCCCGCCGGCGCAGGCGAACATCTACAGCCGCCTTCCCGAGAAGACGCGCGATGTCCCGCGCGCGAGGCCCGCGTTCGACAAACCGCTGACGTCGGCGACGAAGAAGAACGACGTCTTCGCCGGCAAGAACGGCGAGGTCTACCGCCGCACGAAGGAAGGGCAGTGGCAGCAGCGGCAGGGAGACCGCTGGGCGTCGGGCGGAAGCGCGGCGGGGAAGCCGGCCGTCTCGACCGGTGTTTCGGCGAAGCCCGCTCCCGGCGGTAATCTGCCCGTCGTCACGACCAAGCCGACTGCGGCGAAGACGTGGACCGCGCCGAAGAAGGACCTCGACCGCGACTTCTCGGCCCGGCAGAAGGGCGACGCCCGCGTGCGGGATCGAAACGTCGTGCTTCAGCCGAGCAACCAGGCCGTCAAGACTTCCCCGCAGCCCAAGGCCGTGTCGCGCGGCACGGGCGGCGACAAGGACAAGGACAAAGACAAGAAGCGCTGAGCGTCTCCATCTCCGGTCCCGGACGCGAGAACTTCCGGGGCCGGAATCCGTTAATGAAGGTTGAGGAGTTGCGATGTATTACGTCATCGGGGCCAACGGCAGCCAGTACGGACCGGTCGACGAAGCCACGCTCAGAGCGTGGATCGCCGAGGGCCGCGTCGGCGCGCCCAGCCTTTCGTTCAAGTCGGGTGAAGCCTCGTGGGTTCCGCTCTCGACGCGTGACGAGTTCAAAGAGCTGCTCGGCGCCGCCGCCGCGCCGCCCGCGCCGGGCGCAGCCGCTCCGCCCGTCGCCGCTCCGCCGTACGCCGCCCAGCAGGCGCCCCTCGCGGCCGGCGAGCGCGACTGGCTCGTCGTCCTCCTGCTCTCGATCTTCCTCGGGACGTTCGGCGTGGACCGCTTTTACCTCGGCCACGTCGGCCTGGGCCTCCTGAAGCTCTTCACGCTCGGCGGCTGCGGGATCTGGTGGCTCGTGGACGTGATCCTGATCGCGACGAACTCTCTGAAGGACGTCAACGGCCGTCTCCCGGTCAAGCGGCTCTAGGTCCCGGCCTCACGGGTTCGGCTTCGGTCCCGGCGTCGCAGGAACCGAAGCCGGAGCCGTCACCGGCGCCCCGTTCACGGTCACCTCGGCCGTCCAGCCGAACGCGGCGGCCGCGTCCGAGAAGAGGCCGGCCGCATGCCGGTCCGCGGCGTCGTAGAGGCCGGCATCCTTCGCGGACTTCGCGAGCGCGGCGCGGGCCCAGGACGTCCAGCGCGTGCGGTCGTCGGGAGTGATCGGGTTCAGGAAGCCCGATTTTTCGTCGAACCACTCCAGCCGGTCGTCCACGGAGAGGATCTGCGGGGCCGGCAGGCGCACGCGCACGACCCGGCGCGCCCCGTCGGCCGAGACGTCGAAGCCCTTGTCGAGGTCGAACCCGCCGAGGACCCGCCCGCGCAGCCGGAGCGTCGCGTTCTTCGGGATGTCGAAGACGAGGATCGTCTTCACCTCCTCGACCCTGAGGACGTCCGAGATCTCCATCTGGACCGTCGCGAGGCGGGCGATCTTCTTCACGGCGGTCACGACGGGAGCCGATCCCGGCTCGCGCGGGGCCGCTTTCCCGGCGACGAACCCGAGCGCGAACAGGAGAATCGCCGCGCCGAAGGCGGCGAGAAGGCCGAGGATCAGGCGCCTGCGCATGAAGCAGGAAGACTAGTCTCCTTCCGCCCCGTTTGGTGCGAAAGTGGCTCCAAATCAGGCTCGTGCGGCGGTGGGACCCCGCCGGACGGGCGCTAAAATCGGCACGAGAAATGCTGGTGAAGACTCCGGAGGACTCATGACGAAAAGACTCTCGCGCGCCTGCCTCGGGGCGGCCCTCGTGCTGCTCCTTTCGGCGGGAAACGCCTTCGCCCAGGCCCAGGGCCGCATCGTGGGGAAGGTGACGGACGGCAAGGGCGTTCCGCTCGCGGACGTGAAGGTCACGATCACGACGAAGGCCATCGGGAACTTCAAGATGGAGTTGAAGACCGACGCGGAAGGCAAGTGGAGGACGATCCTCAACGACTCGACGATCACGTACCACTACAAGTTCGAAAAGCAGGGGTACATGGGGATCGAGCAGGACAAGAAAGTCCCGATCGGCGGCGTCGAGTCCCTCGACGTCCAGCTCTTCACGCAGGATCAGGCGATCGAGAAGGGCGTCGTCAAGGTGGTCGTCGACCCGTTCGTGGTCGCCTACAACGGCGCCGTCGAGGCCTATCAGGCCAATGACTTCGACGGGGCGTGGGCGAAGGCGCAGGAGGCGGTGAAGGCCGGGCCCGAGAAGGCGAGCGGCTACGACCTCGCCACCAAGATCGCCGTCGCGCGGAAGGACTGGGACAACGTCATCGCGATGGGCGAGAAGTCGATTGCCCTTGAGCCCGACAACCCGCCGCTCATGGGCTCGCTCATGGAAGCCTACCGGGTGAAGGGCGACAAGGTGAAGGCCGCCGAATACGAAAAGAAGTACATCGCGGCGAACCCGGACCAGCCCGACGTGATCTACAACCAGGCCGTCGACCTCTACAACAAGGGAAACTTCAAGGACGCCGAGCCGAAGCTCCTGAAGGTCGTCGAGGCCAAGCCGGACCACGCGAAGGCGCAGTACCTCCTCGGGATGTGCTCGGTGAACCTCAACAAGATTCCGCAAATGAAGCACGCCTTCAACGAGTATCTGAAGCTCGACCCGAAGGGCGCCGACGCGGCCACCGCGAAGGAAATGCTGGACGCATTCAAGTGACCGCGTGACGCCGTTCGTCATCGGGATCGCCGGCGGAACGGGGTCGGGCAAGACGACCGTCGCGCACGCGATCGTCAAGCGCGTCGGGGAGGAGCGGATCGCGTTTCTCTCCCACGACGCTTACTACCGCGACTTCGACGATCTGCCGAAGGACATCCTCGCCGGGAAGAACTTCGACCACCCGGACTCGCTCGAGACCGATCTGCTCGTGCGGCACCTCAGGGCGCTCAGGCAGGGCATGGTGGTCGAGATGCCCGTGTACGACTTCAGGATCCACCGGCGGGCGCCGGAGACCCGCCGCGTCGAGCCGCGCAAGGTCATCCTCGTGGACGGGATCCTCATTTACGTCGAGGCGGAGCTCCGGAAGCTCTTCGACGTGAAGATCTTCGTCGACACGGACGCGGACATCCGTCTCATCCGCCGGA
The DNA here is from genome assembly GCA_035542215.1 of Thermoanaerobaculia bacterium. Lineage (GTDB taxonomy): Bacteria > Acidobacteriota > Thermoanaerobaculia > UBA5066 > UBA5066 > Fen-183. The sequence goes on from DATKLW010000175.1 coordinate 28,159, forward strand.
TCAAGCGGGACATCGCCGAGCGCGGCCGCTCGCTCGAGAGCGTCGTCGCGCAGTACGAAAGCACGGTCCGCCCGATGCACCTCGAGTTCGTCGAGCCGTCCAAGCGCTGGGCGGACCTCATCATCCCGGAGGGCGGCGAGAACGCGGTCGCCCTCGAGTTCCTCTTCGCCCGCCTGAACGCGCTCCTCGAAGACTGAACCGGCCTGCGTCAGAATGTGCGGATGAGAGTCACTCTCCGCGCCGCCGCCGTCCTCGCCGCCTGCCTGTCCGCCGCAACGGCCGTCACGGCCGCCTCGCCCGACGCCGCCGCGCGCCTCGCCGGCCGGGCCGTCGGCAACACGCCGCTGATCGCGGACACGCGCGAGCTCTGCGACACGATCGGGGGCCGGCCCGTCGGATCGCCGGCGAACGCGCGCGCGGTCGCGTGGGCGGTCGCGAAGTTCAGGGCCGCCGGCGCCGATGCCGTCCGCACGGAGGCGTTCCCCGTGCCCTTCCTGTGGCTGCCCGGCACGGCGGAGCTCTCGATCGTCTCGCCCGAGAGCATCCCGCTGCGCGTCGTGGCGTGCCCGGCGGCGCCGTCCACGCCCGGCGCGATCACGGCGAAAGCCGTGGACGCGGGGGACGGGACCGACGCGGACTTCGCCCGCCTCGGCGCGAAGGCGAAGGGCGCGATCGCGGTCGTGAGGTCGAAGGAGATGAAGACGGTCGACGACCTCTTCGGCGAGTACATGCGCAACGGCGTGATCTTCGACGCGGCGAAGAAGGCCGGCGCCGCCGCGGTCCTCCTGCAGTCCACGCGGCCGCGCGGTCTCCTCTACCGCCACCCGGTCGGCCTCGGCCGGGAGCTCGCGTCGCTCCCGGCGGCGATGGTCTCGCGCGAGCACGCGGCGCGGCTCCTGCGCCTCGCCGAGCAGGGCGACGTCGCCGTCCGGCTCGACATCGCCAACCAGACGGGCGGGGCCTACGAATCGCAGAACGTCGTCGCCGAGATCAGGGGGAGCGAGAAGCCGGACGAAGTCGTCCTCCTCGGCGCGCACCTCGACTCGTGGGACCTCGGCACGGGCGCGAACGACAACGGCGTGAACGTCGCGCTCCTCGTCGACGTCCTGCGCGGGATCAAGGAGCTGGGCCTGAAGCCGAAGCGGACGATCCGCGTCGTGGCGTTCAACGCCGAGGAGCTCGGGATGTGGGGCTCGGCCGAGTACGTGCACGCGCACGCGAAGGAGCTCGGGAACGTCGCGGCCGTCGTGATCTTCGACGTCGGCTCGGGCCGAACGACAAACTTCTACCTGAACGGGCGCGAGGACCTGCGCAAGCCCGCCGACGCGGCGCTCGCCGCCGTCACCTCTCTCGTGGGCGCGCCGCACACGCTCGAGGGCGTGGACGGGACCGACAACTTCGATTTCCTTCTCTCGGGCGTCCCGAACTACGTCGCGAACCAGGACTGGGCGCCGTACCTGCCCGACTACCACGCCGAGTCCGACGTGTTCGACATGGTGGACGCGCGCGAGGCGCGCGCGAACGTGGCGATCGCGTCCGCGCTCGTCTGGGGCCTCGCGAACTCAGACGGCCGCGCTCCGCGTCAGTCGAAGGTCGAGGTCGACAGGCTCCTCAAGGAAACGAAGCTCGACGAGCAGATGAAGGCGATGGGCCAGTGGGACGACTGGGTCGCGGGGAAGAGGGGCGTCTCGAAGTGACGGTCGCCCGGCGACGGGCACCCCTCTCCTTCTCGCGCGAACTCGCTTCGCTCAAACAGCGCGCTCGGCGTCGAAGGGCGCCCGTCGCCAGCTCCCATAGAATCCGGCCCCTGTGAGCGCCTTCCTCCCCGTTCCCGAACAGATGGACCTCCTCCTCAAGGGCGTCGAGGCCTGCGAGAAGAAAGAGGAGCTCGAGAAGAAGCTGACCCGGTCCCTGAAGACGGGCAAGCCGCTGCGCGTGAAAGTGGGATTCGACCCGTCCGCGCCGGACCTTCACCTCGGCCACACGGTCGTCTTCCGCAAGATGCGCCACTTTCAGGAGCTCGGCCACGAGGTCGTCTTCCTGATCGGCGACTTCACCGGGATGATCGGCGACCCGACGGGCAAGAAGGCGACGCGCCCGCAGCTCACGAAGGACGAGATCCTCGCGAACGCCGAGACGTACAAGGCGCAAGTCTTCAAGATCCTCGACTCCGTGAAGACGCGCGTGATGTTCAATTCCGAGTGGCTCTCGGCGCTCGGGGCCGAAGGCCTCGTCCGGCTCTCGTCGAAGTACACGGTCGCGCAGCTTCTCGAGCGCGACGACTTCGCGAAGAGGTTCCGGGAGCAGAAGCCCATCGCCGTCCACGAGCTCCTTTACCCGCTCTGCCAGGGCTACGACTCCGTCGCTCTGGACGCGGACGTCGAGCTCGGGGGCACGGACCAGCTCTTCAACCTCCTCGTCGGGCGCGAGCTCATGCGCGGCTGGGGGAAAGAGCCGCAGTGCGTCCTGACGCTGCCGCTCCTCGTCGGGACGGACGGCGTCGAGAAGATGTCGAAGTCCCTGAACAACGCGATCGGCGTCACGGAGCCCCCGAACGAGATCTTCGGAAAAATCATGTCCGTCTCCGACGCCGCGATGTGGGCGTACTGGACGCTTTTGACGGACCGCCGGCCCGCGGAGATCGAGGAGATGCGGGCGGCCGTCGCGGCCGGGACGCTGCACCCGAAGAAGCTGAAAATGGACCTCGGCCTGCAGATCGTCTCGGACTTCCACGGCCAGGCTGCCGCGTTCGCGGCGCAGGACGAGTTCGAGCGCCGCTTCGCGGGTGCCGGGGGTGCGGTGAGCGCCGAGGAGATCCTGCTTTCCCGATCAGAGCCGGGCGACAGCTCGCTTCCGCACGGGCCTGCAGATTCCTTCGAAGGTCAGATGGCCGACGTGCTCGTCCGGGCGGGCCTCGCGCCGAGCAAGAACGTCGCGCGCCAGAAGATCAAGGAAGGCGCCGTGTCGGTCTCGGAGGACGGACAGGCATGGACCAGGATCGACTCCCCGGCGCACGTGCTGCGCATCGGCGCGGGGAACGGCGCTTTTCTTCGAATGGGCAAGAAGTTCGTCCGGGTGAAGCCGTGACGCGTCGACCGGCGCCGACGTTTGCCCTCTTCACCTTCTAAGAAGAAATCCAACAGTGCCGAAACCGAAGAGCAACACGAAGCGCACGGGGGGCGGCGCGCGGCGCCGCCGCGCCGCGCGCCGCCCCCTGCTTCTGCTCGTCGGGGGCGCCGGCCGGATGGGGCGGCGGCTCGCGCCGCTCTTCCGGAAGAAGGGCTTTCGCGTCCTGATCGCCGACCCCGCGGGGCGCGTCCCGGGCTATGCGGCCGCCGACTTCTCCGCCGCCGCGTCCGCGGACGTCGTCTGCGTCGCCGCTTCGCTCGACCGGACCGCCGCAGCGCTCGAGGCGGTTCTCGAACGGTCGCCGCGCGGCCTCGTCTTCGACATCGCGAGCCTCAAGACGCCGCTTCTCCCGCTCTTCTCCCGCGCCCGAGGCGCGGGCGTCGCGGTCGCGTCGGCCCACCCGATGTTCGGGCCGTCGGCGCCGTTCAAAGGGAACGATTTCCTCGTCCTCGACTGCGGCGACGCGGCGGCCGCTTCGCGCCTCACGCGCCTCTTCGCGGGCGAGGGCCTCCGGATCCGCCGGATGCCCGTGGCCGAGCACGACCCGTGGGCGGCCCGCACGATGGGCCTCGCGCACGTCGCGGCTCTCGCGTGCGCGGGAGCGCTCGAGCGGCTGAAGGTGGACGCGTTCGACGTGGACGGCCGGGCGACGACCTCCTTCCGCAGGCTCCTCGACCTCGTCGCGTCGCTCCTCGACCAGGATGCGGTGCTGACACGGACCATCCAGACGCAGAACCCCGATGCGCAGCGCGTCGCCGAGGTCCTCGCCGGAGAGGTGGAGGCATTCCGCGCGACGCTCTTCGCACCCGACCCCGGGCCGCTCGCCGCGCGCATCGCCGCCCTGCGCCGCGCGCTCGGCCGCCCATGAGCCCGGCGTTCCGCCGAGCCGCGGCGGTCGCCCTCGCGGCGGCCGCCCTGCTCCTCCTCGCGGCGAGGGCGTGGGAGTCCGTCGCGCCGCTTCCCGTCTCCCTCTCGGTCATGCGGAAGTTCTGGCGGGCGGGCACGCCGACGCGCCTCCTGAACTCGCGGCTCTTCCGGAGAGACACGGAGCTCGGCGCGGCCCTCGTCTCGCGCGACCGCTTCCTGCCGCTCGACGCGGACGTCGTCCTCACGGTGCCGCCGGGCCTCGGCGGCGCGGCGGCGGAAGAGATGCGGCGCAAGGCCGCGTTCGTCCTCGCACCGAGGCGCGTGACGATTGCGCGCGGCGAGACCGGACCGGACGGTTTCGCGCTCGCCTCCACGCCCGCGATGGGGACGCCGTGAGCCGCGGCGCCGCCCGCCTCGTGGCCGCAGCCGCGGTACTTCTTCTCGCCTTCGGCGTCTTTACGGCCGCCGTCGTCGCGATGCGCGAGCCCTTCGCGCTGAACGACTACGCGGCGATCTGGGGTCTCAAGGCGCGAGCGCTGCACCGGACGGGCTCCCTGGCGTCTCTCTTCCGGGTGGATCCCGACGGGGCGTTTTCGCACCCGGAGTACCCGCCGCTCTGGCCGCTCCTGCTGGCTGCCGCGACGCGCGCCAGGCTGCCGTACGACGACCTTGTCGCAACGCCGCTCTGGCCCGCGCTCGTCCTCGCCGCGTCGCTTCTCGCAATCCGTGCCGCGCGGTCGCGACGCGTTGCGTGGCCGTTCGCGCTCCTGGCCGGCGCCGCCGTCTCCCTCCTGCCGTACTGGCGGCGCTATCCGGGCTACGCCGAGGGTCTGCTCATCGTCCTCGTCCTTGCGGCCGCCGGCGAGGTCGCGCGCGCCGGCGAGGACTCGGGCGCACTGACGCGTCTGTCGATCTTCCTCACGCTCGCGGCGTGGACGAAGCCCGAAGGCCTCGTCGCGGCGCTCGCGGCGGCTGCCGTCCTCGCTGCGGCCCGGCGCACTCGCGCGGCGCTCGTCGTCGGCCTGTCCGCGGTGCTCTTCGCCGCGCTGCCCTGGGCGCTGGTGGTCCGGCGTCTCGCGCCGAAGCCGTTCCCGACGGCGTTCGCGCTGTCGGAGTTCTCGCCGGAGAAGGCGCTCGCGGCGCTCGGGACGCTCGCGTCCGAGGCGGCGCCTGCCGCCGGCCTCGTTCTCGCGGCGGCTGGTCTCCTTCTGCTTGCGCCCGCGACGCTCCGGCGCCGACGGGCCCTCCTCGCGTGGGCCGCGGTCTACTCGGGCGCGCTCCTCGGGTCCTTCGCGTTCAGCCGTTTCGACCCCGCGTGGCACCTGCGCTGGTCGTGGGACCGCATCCTCGTCGTGCCGCTCGCGGTCCTCGTCCCGGCGCTCGCCGAGGCCCTCGAGGAATGCGGAGATTCCCGGCCAATCGAAAAATAGGCCGATTGCACCATGCGCGCCGGCACCGCCGCCTCTATCTTGAGGCGGGTGCCCCCGCGCGTGCGCGGGCTCTCCGGAGGTTTCTATGCGACGTCATTGGCTGACGATGGGAACGTGCCTGGCGCTTCTGGCGGCGGCTCCCGGGTTTGCGGCGTCCGCCCCGGCCGGCGACAAGAACGCGGCCGCCGTGGACGACTCGTCCGCGTCGCGGGGCTTTCTCGCGACCGTGCTCGAGCGCAAGAGCGCCGAGCTGACGCTTCAAAAGGACGGCGGCGAGGTGGTGTTCCTCTCCTTCAACGAGCCCGGACTCACCGTGCAGATCGACCGCGCCGTCACGAAGGGCTCCCGGGTGAGGGTCACCGAGGAGTCCACGAGCATGTCGCGGACGCTCATCGTCAAGCTGGCAGCGCCTAACTGAAGCTCGGGCCGCGTCTTCGAGCGCGCCGAACGAAAGCGCCCCGTCCCCACTCCCGTAGACGCCTTACGGGCACGCCCGTTGCAACGACGCCGTCGAGGGCGTCTCCTTTGCAAGAAGCGCCTCAGGAGGTACCGATGAAAGGCGGATGGCTGGCGACGGGAGGACTCTTCGTGCTGCTCTCAGCGGGGCCGCTTCTCCTCGCGATTCCCGCGAGCGCGGGGAGCGAGACGCCGAAGAACGTCGCCGATTCGGACTCGCGATCGAAGAGCTTCACGGCGACGGTGGTCGACAGGAAGGGCGGTTCCGTGACGCTCAAGCGGGACGGCGGCGACGGCCTGGAGATCCTCTCGGACGGCGATTTTGCGATCTCGTTGCGGATCGACAAGGACGTCAGGGAGGGGTCGCGCGTGAAGGTCACCGAGGAGGACACAGGCTCGACGCGGACGTTCACGATCCGGCTCCTTTCGGGCGCCTGACGGGAACGCGCCCCGGGTCGAAGCGGCGGAGCGCCTCCTCCGGCGTTTCCGCCGGCTCCTGGCCCAGCGCGCCGAGCGCGAACGCGAATGCGGCACGGCGGCGCGCGTCGTCGAGCGTGTCGACCGGCAGCGCGCCGTCCCGCTTGCCGAGCTTCCTGCCGTCCGCGCCGAGGACGAGCGGGAGGTGCGCGTACGCGGGCGTCGGGAACGAGAGCGCGCGCTGGAGGGCGATCTGCCGGGCGGTCGAGTCGAGGAGGTCCGCCCCGCGCACGACCTCGGTGACGCCCTGCGCGGCGTCGTCCACGACGACGGCTAGCTGGTAAGCGTACGGCCCGTCCGCGCGCTTCACGACGAAGTCGCCGACGGAAGCTTCGATATTTTCGGAGACGGGACCGAAGAGAAGATCTTCGAAGATGAAGATCCCTGGCGGGACGCGGAAGCGAAAGGCGCGGGCGGCGCGGCCGGGCGGAAGCCCCGGACGGCACGTCCCCGGATAGACCGCGCCTCGCGGCGCAGCGCCGCCAGATCGCCTCTCTTCCTTGCTCGAAGAATCTCTCTCTTCTTCCTCCCCGGGCGCGGGCGCCGAGGCGGCGCGCAGAAGATCCGAGCGCGAGCACGCGCAGGCGTAGACGTCTCCCTTTCGAAGAAGATCCTCGAACGCCGCGTCGTAGAGCGCGATCCGCGAGGACTGAGCGACGACCTCGCCGTCCCACGTCAGCCCGAACCGCTCGAGCGTGCGCAGGATGTCGTCGGCGGCGCCGGGGACGACGCGCGGCGTGTCGAGGTCTTCCATCCGCACGAGCCATCGCCCGCCCTTCGCGCGCGCGAAGAGCCACGAGCCGAGCGCCGCGACGAGGCTTCCGAGGTGCAGCGGCCCGGTGGGGGAGGGCGCGAAGCGGCCCGTCGGAGCAAGGCCGGGGCCTTCCGTCATGGGCCGAGGTTACCGGGATCGGCCGTTCGGGCACCGAACGTGCACGAAACCCTCCGTTTGAAAAAAGGAGGTAGAGATGTCTTCCATGGACGCGTCCCTCGAGCACCGAGGTCCACCCCTTTTCGCCGTCGGTCTCGTCTATCTCGCTCTCAGCCTTGCGGGGCTCTTGTCGTTCCTCCTCGGAGGAGGGCCGTATCCGTCCCCGTTCGACGCGGGGTCCGTCATCTGGTTCCCGCAGCATGAGCCGGAGACGCGCCTCTTCGCGTTCTTCATGCTCGGTGCGAGCGTGCCGCTCGGAATCTTCGCCGCGACGGCCGTCAGCCGCCTGCGCTTTTTCGGGGTCCGGGCCGCCGGCGTCGACATCGCGTTCTTCGGCGGGATTGCGGCGTCGATCCTGACGGCCGTGGGAGCGCTCGTCGTGTGGGTCCTCGCCTATGCGCCCGGCGTCGCCGCGCACTCGTTCCACGCGTTCGCGTTCGCGGTCGGCGGCCTCGGCGCGACGATCGCGCTCGGAATCTTCCTCGCGGGCGTCTCCGTCGCGGCGGGCGTCGCACGACTGATCCCGAGATGGATCACGGGGCTCGGAATCCTCGGCGCGGTTCTCTGCGAGCTCGGCTCGCTCACGCTTCTCGTCAAGGAGCTCGCGATCCTTCTTCCCGTGGCGCGCGTCCTCGCGTTCATCTGGATTCTCGCCGTCGGCGCGGCGCTTCCGAGGAGACGGCGGCCGTCCGAGGCGCCGGCGTCACGGACGGCCGAGTGGCTCGTGCCCGAGACGCCCTGACGCGCCCTGCGGCTTGACGGCGGGAGCCGGGGCCCGTACGATGCGCCGCCTTCGCGCGGCCCATGCGCGCGGAGGCTCCCGGCTCTTTCATATTCCGCAGTAGCTCAATGGTAGAGCACCCGGCTGTTAACCGGGATGTTGTAAGTTCGAGTCTTACCTGCGGAGCCACTCGTATCCCCCGCGAAGTCGAGATGGGTTCGCGGTTAACACGCACCCCGCGATTCACGTCGCGGGGTTTCGTGTCTGAGGGGCGAGCAGGCAGAAGGGTTTGCGGCGGTACGCCCGAAGGGTCCCGATTCTCTGCTTCGAAAAGAGAGAAC
>DATKLW010000176.1:0-5445 GCA_035542215.1 Thermoanaerobaculia bacterium
TCTGCAAAACGGGCGACATCCTCGTGAGGCGCGGGCGCTTCGGGCCGTTCTACGGCTGCTCGAACTACCCGTCCTGCGAGAAGAACTTCAAGGCCCGGCCCGTGCCGAAGGCTTGCCCGAAGTGCAAGGCGCCGTACCTCCTCGTCCGCGACCGCAAGGCCGGCCCGTTCTACGTCTGCGAGACGGAGGGCTGCGGCCTCGACGTCGCGGCGAGCGACCTCGACGCCTTCGAGCCCACGACGCGCATCCCCGAGGGTGCGCTCGAAGCCGCGATCGCCGAGGCGCGCGTGCCGGCGCCCGTCAAGGGCGCGAAAAAGCGCGCGCCGCGGGCCAAGTCCGCCGCCTCCGCGCAAGGCGCCGCGCCGAAAGCGGCGAAAGCCACGAAGGCCGCGCGGACGCCGAAGGCGGCGAAGGCTCCGAAAGCGAAGGCCTCCCGGCCGCGCAAAGGCTGACGCGGGCGGGAATTCCGGCCTGCCCGGGCGCGTTCTCCGCGCCATGTCCGATCCGAGACCCGTTTCGCGCGTCGTCCCCGGCGTCGTCACGCTCGAGGGCGGCGGCTTCCAGGTGCGCCGCCCGTTCCCGACCGGCGCGCTCGACGCGATCGACCCGTTCCTTCTCCTCGACGAGATGGGACCCGTCGACTACGCGCCCGGCAAGGCCGTCGGCGCGCCCGACCACCCGCACCGCGGCTTCGAGACCGTGACGTACCTTCTCGCGGGCGCGATGCGCCACCGCGACTCGCGCGGGCACGCCGGCGCCCTGACGCCCGGCGACGTCCAGTGGATGACGGCGGGCGACGGCGTCGTTCACTCCGAGATGCCCGACGCCGAGTTTCAGAGAACGGGCGGCCGGATGCACGGCTTCCAGCTCTGGGTGAACCTGCCGAAGAAGGACAAGCGCATGCGCCCGCGCTACCAGGAGATCCCGGCCGCGCGCATCCCCGTGGGCGCGAGCGCCGACGGGAAGGTGCGTGTGCGCGTGATCGCCGGCGAGTCTCTCGGAAAGAAGGCCGTCATCGAAACGCGGACGCCGATCCTCTACCTGCACTTCTCGTTCGCGAAGGGCGGCCGCGTCGCGCAGCCGGTGCCGGAAGGCTTCAACGTCTTCGCGTTCGTCGTCTCGGGCGAGGCCCTGTTCGGTAAGGACGGGACGCGCGGCAAGGACGGCGACTGCGTGGTCTTCGGAAGGGGCGGCGACGTCGTGATCGAGGCCACGGGGGACGCCGAGGTTCTTCTGATCGGCGGCGCGCCGCTGAACGAGCCCGTCGCCCGGTACGGCCCGTTCGTCATGAACACGAGGGCCGAGATCATCGAGGCCTTCGAAGATTTCGAAGCCGGCCGGATGGGAGCGATCGAGCCCGCGGTCGGCTGAGCGCCTAGACGTCCAGCTCGCCGCGCATGACGAGGACCGCGCCGCCCTCGACGCGCACGCCCGCCGGGAGGCCGTTCTCGACGAGGACCGTCGCGTCCAGCTCGGACGGGCGGCCCATCTCGACGCCCTGGTCGATGACGAACCGGCCGCGCCCGTCCGCGACGCCGCCCGGCACGGCGCCGTGGAGCGCGAGGTAGACGGCGAGAGGCCCGGCCGCCGAGCCCGTCGCGGGGTCCTCGGGGACGCCCGCGCCCGGCGCGAACATGCGCGCCCTGAGGCGCGGTCCGTCGAACGCGAAGAAGAAGAGGCCGAGGACCGAGAGCTCCTTCTCGAGGTCGGAGAGAAGGCGCGTGTCGGCCACGGCGGAGGAGACGGCCGCGACGGACGCGAGCGGCACCATGAGAAACGTATTCCCGGTTCCGACGGCCTGCGGGGGGAGGCCGGGGTCGAGCGCGTCGAAGGGCACGCCGAGCGCCGCGGCGATCCGCCCTTTCACGTCGTCTCCCGTCACAGGCGCCCGCCACTCGGGCTTCCCCTGCTCCATCCTCACGCGCAAGACGCGGCCGCCCTTCTTCAGGAGCTCGAGCCGGAGTGGCCCGAAGCCCACCTCGATCGTGACGGGGACGGCGCCGTCCGGCGCGCTTGCGGCCACCTTGCCGAGCTCCGCCATCGCGACGGCCGTCCCGACGGTCGGGTGGCCCGCGTACGGGATTTCCTTCACCGGCACGAACGTCCGCTGGAGGTACGCGTTCGCCGGGTCCTTCGGGGGCAGCACGAACGTGGACTCGGAGTAGTTGATCTCGCGCGCGACGGCCTGCATCTGCGGCGCCGTCAATCCGCGGGCGTCCGGCACGACGAGGAGCGGGTTGCCCGTGAACGGCCGGTCCGTGAAGACGTCGCAGGTGACGAACGAGACCTTCATGGCGGCCCCCTTACGCGGGCGACGTTACCGCCCGGAGGCACGTCCGGAAACGGCAGAGGCCGACCATCGGGAGGGCGCGGTCGAGGGCGCCGAGGACGGGGTAAGGGCTCGCGGAGAAGAAGAGGTCCTCGAGGCGGAACCCGGCCGCCTCGACGAGGGAGACCACGCGGGCGGCGGGACGCACGGCGATGTGGTCCTCCTGCTGGAGGCCCGGCACCGCGGCCTTGATCCGCTCGGCCCAGTGCGCAGCGTTCGGCGTGTAGATCGCGAGGGCGCCTCCGGGGCGGAGGGTCCCCTTCGCGCTCGCGAGGCACGGCGCGAGGACGTCGTCGAGGACGTGCTCGACGAAGTCCGCGAGGAGGACGACGTCGAACGGCCCGCCCGGCGCCGCGGCGAGGTCGCGCGCGTCGGCCTCGGCGAACACGACGTTCGGGACCCCGCGGGCGGCCTGCTCGGCCCGAGCCGCGTCGACGGCCGCGCGCGACGCGTCGATCCCGACGACCTCGGCGACGTGCGGCGCGAGGAAGAACGCCGTGTCGCCGCGCGCGGAACCGACCTCGAGGACGCGAAGCGACGGCGCCGGCTGCACGACCCGGAGGAGCGCGGCGGCGCGCTCCTCGTACTTGCGCGGGTTCCTCAGGAACCAGTGCGGGCGGTACATCCGCGCGTAGTACTCGGGCCGGTAGACCTCGGCGTTCGGGGCGAACTTCGGGTCCGTCACGGCGCGACGGCCCTCATCAGAATGCGGTAGCGGAACGTCTCGCCGACGAGCGGGAGCGGGGCGAGCGCACGCTCGACGAGGCGGACGGCCGGAAACGGTGAGACGGACCACGTGTCGAGGTCCAGCCGGAAGCCCGCGTCCTCGAGAAACCGGCGGTACGCGTCCGCCCGGCGAACGGCGATGTGCTGCGGGAACTGTTTCAGGACGAAGTCGTGCGCCTTGAGCCGCTCGACGTAGTGCGCGCGGTCGGGCGTGTAGAGGCCGAAGCGCCCGCCTTTCTTCAGGACGCGCCGGCTCTCGGCCAGCATCGAGGCGAGAGTCGGGTCGTCCACGTGCTCGGCGAGGTCGATTGCCGCGACGGCGTCGAACGACGCATCCGGGAAAAGCGAGAGGTCCGCGACATCGCCCTTCGCGAACGAGACGTTCCTGACCCCGCACGCGAGGCGCGCGCGCTCCGCCATGCGGAGCGCGTCGTCCGAGGCGTCCAGACCGACGACCTCCCGGACGTGCCGCGCGAGGAAGAACGTGACGTCGCCGCGCGCCGAGCCCAGCTCGAGGACGCGGTCGGAGGCGCGGGCGTCGACCACCCGCAGGGCGTCCCGGTTCCGCTCCTCGTACTTGCGCGGCGGGTTCGTGAACCAGTGGCTCTTGTGGAGACCCTCGAAGTACCCGGCGTCGTAAAGGTGGCCCTCGAACGTCACGGCGGAAGTCTACGCACGGTCCGGCGCACACCCCCCTAGAATCGCCCGATGGCATCGCGGGTGACGATCCTCGGCGGGGGGTTCGCGGGCGTGGAGTCCGCGCACCAGCTCCTGAGACGCGGGCATGCGGTCACGCTCGTCGAGATGCGGCCCGTGCGGACGACGGACGCCCACGCGACGGACCGCCTCGCCGAGATGGTGTGCTCGAACTCGTTCCGGTCGGACAACCCCGCGAACGCGGTCGGCCTCCTCAAGCGCGAGATGGAGAGCGTGGGCTCGCTGATCCTCGAGGAGGCGCGGAAAGCCGCCGTCCCGGCCGGCGACGCGCTCGCGGTCGACCGCACCGTTTTCGCCGAGGCCGTCACGAAGAGGCTGGCTGCAGAGCCGCTCCTCACGATCGTGCGGGCCGAGGCCGAGACGCTCCCCGACCCCGGCGACGGGTACGTCGTCGTCGCGACGGGTCCCCTCACGTCGCCCTCGCTCGAGCGGGCGCTCCTCGCCGCCCTCGGCGACAAATACCTCTACTTCTACGACGCGATGGCGCCGATCGTCGAGGCCGCGTCGCTCGACATGGAGAAGCTCTACGCGCTTTCGCGCTACGGCAAGGGCGGGGGCGACGACTACCTGAACGTCCCGCTCTCTCGCGCCGAGTACGAGGCGTTCGTCGCCGCGCTCCTCGCGGGCGAGAAGGTCCCGTTCCACGACTTCGAGAAGGCCGTCTACTTCGAGGGCTGCCTCCCGATCGAAGCCATGGCCGAGCGCGGCGTCGAGACGCTGCGCCACGGGCCGATGAAGCCGTTCGGCCTTCCGGACCCCCGCACGGGCCGGGAGCCGTACGCCGTCGTCCAGCTCCGGCAGGACGACCTCGCGAAGGCTCACTTCAACCTCGTCGGCTTCCAGACGAAGCTCAAGGTCGGCGAGCAGAGGCGGATTTTCCGGATGCTGCCGGGCCTCGAGAACGCCGAGTTCGTGCGCTACGGGATGCTCCACCGCAACACGTACATCAACGGGCCCGCGCACCTCGACCGCTTCCTCCGCTGGCGAAAAGACCCTCGCGTCTTCTTCGCGGGGCAGCTCACGGGCGTCGAGGGCTACCTCGAATCGGCGGCGACGGGCCTCATGGCGGGCGCGACGCTTGCGCAGATCGTCGAGGGACGAGAGCCCGCGCCGCTCGCGTTCACGACGGCGCTCGGCTCGCTCGCGCGGCACGTTTCGACGCCGCGCGACGGGGACTTCACCCCGATGAACGTGACGTTCGGCCTCATCGACGACGCGGACGTTCCCCCCTCGAAGGACCGCGCGATGCGGCGCGCCGAGATCGGGCGCCGCGCTCTCGAGGAAGTCGCCCGCTGGAAGGCGGACGCTCTTCCCGTGCCGCCCGTCACCGTTCCCGCGGGCGCGGGATCCTAGAATCATCGCGGAGGAACTCCGTGAAGAAGAACGCCGCCGTGCTCCTTTTTGCCGCCGTCCTCGGGTCCGCGCTCGCCGGGCTCCTCGCGTCCCCGCCGGTCTCCGCCGCCACGGCGCGATCCGAGAACTTCGACACGTACTGCTCCGTGTGCCACGGCGACGACGGCACCGCCCAGACGGAGCAGGGCAGGAAGAAGGGCGCGCGGGACCTCACGAACGCGCGCTGGCAGGACAAGGTCGACGACGCGCGCCTCACGCGCTCGATCACGAAGGGCCACGAGAAGATGCCCTCGTTCGAGAAGAAGCTCTCGGCCGACGAG
>DATKLW010000177.1:0-28706 GCA_035542215.1 Thermoanaerobaculia bacterium
ACGTCCGACTTCCACGTGACGCTCAAGCGCCCGACGCCGATCAAGGAGCCGCTGCACCTCCGGGCGCACGTCGTGGAGTCGACGGACGACCGCGCGGTCGTCGAGGCCACGATCGAGGCCGGCGGGAAGATCACGGCGACGTGCCGCGGGACGTTCGTCGCCGTGAAGGAAGGCCACCCCGCGTACCACCGCTGGTGAGGGCGCGCGGCGCGCTCAGGGAGCGAGGTCGACGACGACGCGGGACGCTCCCGCCGGAACCGGAATCCCGATCAGGTTGAGGTCCGCCGCGTAGACGGTGGCCGGCCTGCCGTCGACCGCGGCCGTGGCGCGCGGGGTGAAGCTCCGGTCGACGCGCAGGATCCCGGGCCGCTCGCCCGACGTCTCGACGACGAGCCGGTCGGCGCCGTCCTCGGTCACGCGCGCGGCCCCCGAAGGGTCGCGTTCCTTCGACGCGAGGCTGGGATCCTTCGCATGCACGACGACGTCCGTCGCCGGGTCGAAGCCCGCATCCTCGAATGCGTCGACGGTCGCATTCACCGTGTCCGCGACGACGACGCGGCCGGCGCGCCTCACGCCCGGCAGGGCGTTCTCGAGCCGCCAGAGCGTGACGGGCACGCCGGCGGAGGCTTCGATGAAAACGGGCGAAAGGCCGGGTGTTTCCGGCGGCACGTCGCCCGCAATGACGGCCGTGACGCCGGCGGCGCGCAGCCACTTGAGCCGCTTCGCCCACGGGCGCTGCCGGAGAACGTCCGCCGCGTACCGGTTCAGGATCGTGTAGCTGCCGTCGGGGTCGGGGTCCCACGCGTATTTCAGGCCGTGCGGTGCGCCCGAGAGGGCCCAGCCCTGCCGCGCCTGCGCGAGCGCGAAGTCGAGGATGCCCCCGGTCTCGACGCGGCCCTGCGCCCCGCGCCGGACGGCGTCGAAGTCCTTGCCGGCCCGCTCGAAGACGCGGCCTCCGAGCGCGGCCGCGCGAGCCACGAGAGGCGACGGCTCCGAATAGACCGAGGCCGGGACGCGCGGGATCGCGGCGGGCGTGTACGCGAGGAGGGAGACGGCCGCCGACGTGAGCAGGAGAGCGCCGCCGCGCGCGTCCTCGGCACCGCGGGCGACGAGGAGGCCGAGGACGGCGAGGCCGGCGCCCGTGAGCGCGGCCTCGGCCGGGAGCCGCGCGAGCACCGGCGCGAGGACGACGTCCGGCGGCGAGGCCCACGCGGGGTCCCAGAGAGTCAGGAGGATCGAGAAGACCGTCCGCGGCGAAAGGCGCGCGGCGATCGCGGCCATGGCGAAGAGGACCGCGAGCGCAAGCAGCGCCTGCGAGGCCCGGCGCCGGAAACGCGGGACGGCTCCCTGAACGAGGAGGCGGTCGGCCCCATACGCGGCGAGGACGGCGACGGACATCGTGAACGGGAGAAGCGCTTTCACGGGGTACCGGAGGACGTGGAGAAACGGCAGAGCCTCGTAGACGGAGCGCGCTCCGGGGAGCCACGGCGTGAAGGACGCGGCGAGCGCGACGCCCGCGGTCGCGACCCAGAACCGTGCCTCGCCGCGGCGCGCGGAGAGGACGAAGACGAGGGCGAGCGCGAACGGCACGACACCGAAGCCGAGCGAGGCGTGGTACGGCGGGTTTCCCTGCGTGGCCGCGAACCCCCAGAACGCGCCCGAGACGACGCGCGACGGGTCGCCGAAGATCTGGGGGAACGGAGTCTCGAGAAGGCGCAGCGGGTGGAAGCCGACGGCTGAGAACTCGGACCACGTGAATCCGTGGACCCGCCGAGACGCGAAGAGAGACGCCTTCCAGACCTCGACGAGCCACGGAGAGGCGAGAACGGCCGCGACGAGACCGCCACCGAGGAGCGCGCCCGCGCCGCGCAGGCGCTCGGGAGAAGGTCCGCGCAGCGACCATGCGAAGGCGAGAAGGAGGGCGAGCGCCGCGAGGGCGGGCTCGCCGCCGAGGACGAGAAGGTACGTCGCGAAAACGGCGACGAGGCCCGCGCGCGCCGCGCCCTTCACGCCGTCCGCCGCCCGGGCCCGCGCGACCGCAAAGAGGAGCCAGGGCGCCCAGGCGAGCGTCGTCGCGGCGTTCAGGAACGCGGCCGAGGAGACGGCGAAGCCCGAGAAGCCCCACGCGAGCGCCCCGAGGAGCGCGGCTTCTTCGGAGCGGATCTCGGTCCGCAGGAAGAGGAACATCCCGAGGAGGCCGAGAGCGAGGTGGAGGAGGAGCTGGACCCCCATCCAGCGGGGCGCGACCGGAAACGGGTAGGCAAGGACGAGGTTCGGATTGCCGCGGAACGCCTGCCCGAACGAGGCGGCCGGATTCAGCTTCGCGCCGCCGAGGACGGGCGCGAGCGCGCGCGACGGCCGTTGCGTCGTCGCGAGGTCGCGATACGCGGGCGTCGACGCGCCCGTGAGGAGGTCCCGCTGTGAGAACAGCGCGGCCGCGGCGAGGACGAGCGCCGCCGCGAGGGCGGGGCGGGGCGCGAAGCGCCGCGCGCTCACGCGAAGAGGGGGTCTTTCCGCCAGCCCCACTTGTGCATCTTGAACCGCGCCATGACCCAGAGGATCGAGAGACCGTAAATGCAGGAGCGGCGGAAGTTGATCTGCGAGGCGTCGTCGAAGTACCGCGTCACGATCGGCACCTCCCGGATGCGCATCCCCTTCCAGATGCCGGCCGCGATGATCTCGGTGTCGAAGACGAAGTCGTCGGAGAACGCGGCGAGGTTCACGGACTCGAGGTACTTCCGCGAGTACGCCCTGAGGCCCGAATGGTATTCGGTGAGATAGAGGTAGAAGGTCGCGTTTTCGATCGCCGTCAGGAAGATGTTCGCGAGGTACTTCCACTTCGGCATGCCGCCCTCGAGCGGCCGCCCGCCGAGCATGCGGCTCCCGAACATCGCGTCCTCCCGTCCCTCGGCGATCGGGCGCACGAGCTCCGGGAGGACGGAGGCGTCGTACTGATGGTCCGGGTGGACCATGACGCAGATGTCCGCACCCCGCGCGAGAGCGGTCGCGTAGCAGGTCTTCTGGTTCCCGCCATAACCGCGGTTCTCCCCGTGGACGACGACGTGGACTCCGGGGATCGCCCGCGCGACTTCGACCGTCCGGTCCTTCGACGCGTCGTCGACGAGGATGACGTCGTCGACCCATTCCTTCGGGATCTCCTCGAACGCGGCGTGCAGCGTCTTCTCCGCGTGGTAGGCGGGCATCACGACCGCAACGCGCTTCCCGAAGGCCGGCATGACCGGATTCTAGGGGGCCTCGACCCGGAAGACGCGGAACTGCGGCTGAAAGCTCCCGTCGGGCCGCCGCGAGCCCGTGCGTGAATCGAGTATGCGCACGAGGAACGGGACGGGCCGCTCGGCGTCCGACTCGTGAACGCGCCGCGCGAACATCGCGGCGGTCGGGCCGGGAGCCCGGCCCGCGGCGGCCGCGTAAGCGGGAAGAAGGGGCGTCAGGTTCGCCGTGATGAGATACCGGCAGCGGGCGCCGGCGAGGATCGCGAAGGCCTCGGCGTCGTCCGTCGCCGTGAAGAGGCGGCATTGGCGCCGCCAGCCGTAGACGAACGGGTCGGCCGCCGAAGGGCGCTCCACGAGCGCGGTCACGTAATGCCCGGCCGACCACGGCGGCATCACGCCGGGGATCTCCCCGGGCGCCGGCGGCGGGAGACGGGCTGCGTCGACGGGAGGCGGGTCGAGCGCACGCAGCCGGGCGAGAAGGTCGAGGAAGTCGGTCCCGGGCCCGTCCGCGAAGGCGCGGGCGCGGGCGAGGTACGTCGCGCCGGGGAGGACGACGAGGCAGAGAGCGAGGGCGGCCGGTACGAGAGAGCGCGCGCGCCCGCGGAGCCTTCGGGGCGCGACGCGCGCGAGGCCTTCGGCCAGGGCGAGCGCCGCGAAGATCGAGAGGTAGTAGACGTTGCGCTGCTGGAAGAGCGCCATCCCGAGGACCGCGGCCGCGAAGAGCGCGACGAGGGCGCGCGCGGCGGCGCGCGGGCGCAGGGGCGGACGCGGGCGGCGGGCCGCCGGCCGGAGCCACACGAGGATCGCGAGCGGGACGAGAAGGACGCCCGGAGACAGCTCACGCACCGCGCGCTGGAAGGTTCCCCATCCGCGCACGAGGGGCTGGCATTCGGCGACAAGGCGCAGGAAGTCCGGCGGGTAGGACAGGAAGCCGCCGTCCGCGAAGTCGTCCGCACGCGCGCCGGCGCCTTCCTTGAAGAGGTACGTCCCGCCGCGGAACACGGCGTCGAGGATTCGGCGCGTGAACGGCAGCGCGGCCGCGAGAGCCACGGCCGCGCAGAGCGCCCAGAAGGCCCGCCGGGTCCGTGTCGGAGCGCGCCACGCGGCGAGCGCCAGGAG
Organism: Thermoanaerobaculia bacterium; assembly: GCA_035542215.1. Lineage (GTDB taxonomy): Bacteria > Acidobacteriota > Thermoanaerobaculia > UBA5066 > UBA5066 > Fen-183. The sequence goes on from DATKLW010000177.1 coordinate 4,353, forward strand.
CGGGCCTGCGCCGAGCGCGAGGAGCGCCGGCTGGAACCAGCCGAACGACACGAAGGCGAAGGGGACGGGTTCCTTCGGGAGGGTGAGCGCGGCGACGGCCGCGACGAGGAGCGTGGAGGCGAGGGCGGCGGCGCCCGCGCCCTCGCCGAGCGCGACCGCAGCCCAGGCGAAGCCGAGGGCCGCGACGAAGACGGCGCCCTGCCATGTGAGAACCGCGAGCGCGATCGCCGACCCGAAGACGGCCGAGCGCTTGAGGCGCGCTTCCGGCGGCGCGGCTGCGGCCCACGCTCCCGAGGCGAGGACGAGGAGCAGGTTCAGCGCTTCGGCCACGTGGTGGTCGAAGTGCCCGAACTCGCCCCACAGAACGGCGGCCGGGATCGCGACATAGGCGGCGGCCGCGATCCGGGCGCGCCGGCGGCCGAACGCACGCCGGGCGAGGAAGAAGAGCGGGACGACCTGCAGCGCGCCGAGGACCGCGGGAAGCGTCGCGGCGACGCGGATCACCTGCTCCGTCGTCGCGGATGCGCCGTAGAGGACGCGCGAGATCCCTCCCGCGAGCAGATCGAACGCGGGCGGCCAGATGAAGACGCCTCCGTCGGGGTGGTTCAGGTACGGGTCGTGGAACGGGACGCGCGGGAAGTTCCGGGCGACCGAGACCGTGCGCCGGAGGTGTCCGTAGCAGTCGGGGGACAGGAGGCGCCAGCCGTGCTCCGTCGCGGCGGGAATCGGGGCAAGGCGGAGCGCGAGCGCCGCGAGGAAGGCGAGGAGCACGAAGCGGCCGTCCCGGCCGGCGTCGCGTGCGCGCGTGCTCACGCCGCCAGCGTAGCAGCCTGCGGGAGGCCCCGCCCCCTACAATCCCCCGATGCGCTCCCCCGGGCCGCTGCGATTCTGGCTGGGCGTCTCCGCGCTCGCGGTCCTCGGCGTCCTCCTCGTGGCGGACCACGCGCGCAACGACACCCCGACGATGGACGAGCCGTTTCACACGCTCGCGGCCGCCGAGTATGCGATCGCGGGGACGTACAACGCGAACCTCGAGCACCCGCCGCTCGTGAAGCTCCTCTCGGGCTTCGTCGTGCGCGCGGCCGGATCCCGCCCGCCCCGCATGGACGAGCCGTTCTCGATGCGAACCGCCGAGCAGCCGCGGCCGTTCGCGTTCCACTCGACGCTCACGCCCGAGCGGCTCTTCGGCGCCGCGCGAGCGCCCGTCGTCGCTCTCTTCTTCATCCTCGTGCTCGCGGTGGGCGGCGCCGTGCGCCACTGGGGCGGGGGCGCCGCGGGCCTCCTCGCGGCCGCGCTCGTCGCCTTCGAGCCGAACCTCGTCGCCCACGCCGGCATCGTTCACACGGACCTCGCGGCCGCTCTCGGCTTCTTCGGAACGCTCGCCCTCGGGCTCCTGGCGCTCGAGAGGCGCTCGCTCGCGATCTGGGCCCTCTGCGGCGCGGCCCTCGGGGCGAGCCTCGCCGCGAAGTTCTCCTGCGTCCTCCTCGTGCCGATGGTCGCGATCCTCGCCCTCGTCGGCCTCCTCCGCGAGAGGCGGGCCGCCGCGCGCGAGGGACGCCCCCCGTCCCGCTCCGCCGCGGCCGGCCTCGTCCTCGCGGGGGCGGCCGCGGCCGCGGTCCTCTACGCGAGCTACGCCGTCGCAATGCGCCACATGTCCCCGCGCGACGCGGAGGGCGCGGTGAAGACCTTCCTCGCCTCGCGCGAGGCGTCCGTCGAGACGGTCGATCGCGTCGTCGCGCTCTCGCGGATCTCGAAGGAAGCCGGGCATTACGCGGCAGGCCTCGCGGGGATCGCCGTCCAGAACCGGACGGGAGGCGGCGTCAACTTCCTCCATGGAAAGCTCTCCGTGGACGGGTTCTGGGACTACTTCTTCGTGGCCTTCGCCGTGAAGTCCGCCCTCGGCTTCCTCGGCGTCGTCGCGGCGGCGGCCGTCCTCGCGGCGGTGAAGCGCGACCGGCTCACGCTCGTTCTCTGGACCCTCGTCCTGCCCGCCGTCTATCTCTTCCTGACGGGCATGGCGACGTCGTACAACATCGGGATCCGCCACATGCTGCCCGTCTATCCCCTTCTCGCGTCCGCGGCGGTCCTGCTCGTGTTCCGCGCGCTGCCGGCGCGCGCCGCGGCTGCGCTCCTGACGGCGGGCGCGGCGATCCAGGCGGCCGAGACGCTCGCGGTCCACCCGCACGAGCTCTCCTTCTTCAACGTCGCGGCGGGCGGCCCGTCGAACGGCGCCGCGTGGCTGAACGACTCGAACCTCGACTGGGGCCAGGACCTCGGCCGGCTCGTCGAGCGCCTCCGGGCGCACGGCGAGGAGGCCGGGACGACGATCGCCTACTTCGGCGGCGCGGATCCCGCGTACTACGCGCCGAACGCGCACGTCTTCGACCCCGCGCGCGACCCGCTCCCGCCGGGGCGCTACGCCGTGTCCGAGTTCATCCGCTGCTGCGGTCCGGAGGCGACGGCCTTCCACGGCGACCGCGCCGGCGCGAGTGGTTTCGAGCGCCTGAACCGCGCCCTGAAGGAGCGTGGAACGCCGCTGCCGCGGGAAGGGATGGGATACTCCATCATCCTGTGGGAGCTGAAGGAAAAGAGCCCGTGAAGCTGTCCATCGTGATGCCCGCGTACAACGAAAAGGGGACGATCCGGGAGATCGTCGCCCGCGTCCAGGCCGTCGACCTCGGGGCTCTCGAGCGCGAGATCGTGATCGTCGACGACGGCTCGAAGGACGGCACGCGCGACATCCTCCGCGAGATGGACGGAAAGGGCGGCGTGAGGGTCGTCCTGCAGCCGCGCAACATGGGCAAGGGCGCGGCCGTGTGGACGGGCATGCGGGCGTCGACGGGCGACATCGTGATCATCCAGGACGCGGACCTCGAGTACGACCCGCGCGAGTACTCCGTCGTCCTCGGGCCGATCCTCGACGGCGCGGCCGACGTCGTCTACGGCTCGCGGTTTCTCGGCCACCCGGGCGGGCACCGGGTCCTCTATTTCTGGCACACGGTCGGCAATCGCTTCCTGACACTCATGTCGAACGCGTTCACGAACCTCAACCTCACGGACATGGAGACCTGCTACAAGGCGATGCGCCGCGAGATCGTGGACCGGCTCGACCTGAGGTCGCAGCGCTTCGGGATCGAGCCCGAGATCACGTGCAAGGTCTCGCGGATGCGCGCGCGCATCTTCGAGGTCCCGATCTCGTACCACGGCCGCACGTACGAGGAAGGCAAGAAGATCGGCCTGAAGGACGCGTTTCAGGCGGTCTGGACGATCCTGAAGTACTTCCGGTGGGAGGCCCCCGAAGGCGACGTCGGCGCGATCACGCTGCGCCGAATGGAGGGGCTCGCCGTCTACAACAAGTGGCTCCACGACCGATTCGAGCCGTGGCTCGGGAAACGCATCCTCGAGGTCGGCTCGGGGGTGGGGAACCAGACACGGTTCTTCGTGGACAAAGAGCGCGTCGTCGCCTCCGACATCGAGCCGCACTACGTCCGCGAGCTCGCTTCCAAGATCGAGGGGCGCCCGAACGTGCGCATCGCGTCTTTCCGGTTTCCCCTTTCGGAGGCGGACGCGCGTGATCTCGAGGCGGAGCGCGTCGACACGATCGTCTGCCTGAACGTCCTCGAGCACATCGAGGACGACGCCGCGACGCTCCGCGACTTCGCCCGCGTCCTCCCGTCCGGCGGCCATCTCGCGCTGCTCGTCCCGGCGCTTCCCGCGCTCTACGGGTCCCTCGACGAGTCGCTCCGGCACTACCGGCGGTACGACCGGGCCGGCCTCGAGCGGCTCATGGCCGGGGCCGGTCTCGTGATCGACACGATGCGATACCTGAACCGGCCCGGCGTCCTCGGCTGGTGGCTGAACTCGCGCGTGTTTCGCAGGCGGGTCCTCCCGCGGCAGCAGCTCGGCGCGTTTCGCTGGCTCATGCCGCTCCTGAGGTCGGAGGAGGACTCGGAGCCGTCCTTCGGCATGTCGCTCCTCGTCCTCGCCCGGAAGCCCTGACGCGCATGACGGAGGGAACGGCCCGAGCCTCCCGGCTCCGGACGGCCGCGGCCCTCGCCGTCGTCCTCGCCGCCTTCGCGCTGCGGTTCCACGCGTTCCTCGCCGGCGGAACGCTCTACCGGCGGGACGCGGGCTTCTTCTTCGTGCCGTGGCGCAGCGTCCTCGCGCGCCTCCTGAGAGCGGGGGAGTGGCCGGTCTGGAACGACTGGATGTCGGGCGGGCGAGCGTTCGCCGCGGACCCGAACGCCGCCGTCTTCTGGCCGCTCTCGCCGCTCGTCGTCGTTTTCTCTCCGACGGGCCTTTCGCTCGCAAACCTTGCTCTTCTCCTCGCGCTCTTCTTCCTTTCGCTGCGGCGGCTCGGCGTCTCGGCCGCAGGAGCGGCCTCGGGAACGCTCGTCCTGCTTTTCTCGGGCGTCGTCCAGACGCTCCCGATCGTATTCACGACGAGCGCGTCGGCCGCGCCGCTCGCCCTCGCGTTCGCCGAGCTGCCGCGTCTCGCCTCGGCCGAGCCGCGCTCGCGCCGGCGCGCCGCGGGAATCGTGGCCCTCGCTTTCGGCCTGTCGGTCCTGGGGGGCGAGCCCGCGATCACGCTGATCGGCGCCGCGGGCTTCGGCGCCCTCGCGCTCGCCGCGGCGGGTCGCTCGCGCGCATTTCCGCTGGCGGCGGCCGCGCTCGCTCTCGGCGTGGGCGTCGCGGCGGCGCAGGTCCTGCCTGCGGCGGCCGAGGTCGCGCGCTCGGCCCGCGCGGACATGCAGCCCGAACACGGCGCCCTGTTCTGGTCCGCTCGCCCCTCGCGCGTCCTGACGCTCCTCGAACCACGGCTGACGGGAGACCCGGCCCGGGGCCCGTACTGGGGCTCGGCAACATTCGACGCGGGAAGCCCCTACTTCGAGGACCTCGCGTTCGGCGTCCTGCCGCTCCTCTTCGCGGCGGCGGCGTGGCGCGACGCGCGGGGCCGAGCGGCGCTCGCCCTCGCCGCGGGCGGCGCGATCCTCTCCTTCGGACGCTTTCTTCCGGGATACGGGCTGGTCGCCCGGACGTTTCCGTTCGTCCGGTACCCGGAGAAATGGTGGCTCCTCACGACGTTCGCGCTCGCGGCGGCGGCCGCGGTGGGCGTGGACGCGGTCTTTTTCGGCAGAGGCGAGGCTCGGGAAAGAGCACGGAAAATTCTGCTTCGGGCCGCTCTCGCGATGGCTGTCTTTTGCGGCGCTCTTCTCGGCTTGTGCGTCGGCGCCGAAGAATTTCTCAGAGAGATGTTGTGGGGTCTGGGACTGGGCGCGGGCGACGCCTCGGGCGCGGCCGTCGCGGCCGTTCTCCGCGGGCCGCTGCTCGCATCCACCGCAACCCTTCTCGTCTGCGCAGCCGTCTTCTCGGACGCGGCGCCTCTCTTCACCTTCAAAGAGAGACTTCGCGACCCTCGGCTCGTCATCCCGATTCTGGCGCTTCTCTTCTTCGCCGACGCCGCGCGGCGCGTCGCGGGAACGTGTCCGGCCGGGCCGCCGGACCTCTATCGTCGGGAGTCGCCGGACGTCGCGCTCGTGCGCGAGCAGGCCGGCGGCGGACGCTTCTACGACGACGGAGCGGACGACCGGGCGACCGTCGAGCGCCGGACGCGGGAGGCGGGCGGCCTCGATCTCCTGCGTCCGGAGACGGGCGTCGTGTTCGGAATCCGGTTCGCAGGCGATAACGACGTCGACCGGCTGATGCCCTCCGCCGTCGTGCGCTGGGCTGCCGCCGCCGCCCTGCAGCCCTGGGGAGAGGAAAAGGTCCGTGTGCTCCGTGCCGCGGGCGTTTCGGTCGTGCGCACGGCGGCGCCCGGGCCCGATCCCGCCGGGACGGAGGAGATCGGCCGCGCGGGAGGGGACCGCCTCGTGAAGATCGCCGGCGCGAGACCCGAGTTCGCGCTCCTGCCGGAAGGGGAGGCCGGCTCGGTGCTCGTCGTCGAGCGGCGGGCCTCACGGGCGGCGCTGCACGTCGACGTCGCCGCGCCGTCCGCGACGCTGTGGATCGGCCGGACGTTCGACCCGAACTGGCATCTCCGCGCGGACGGGCTCGAGATCGAGATCAGGCCTTCCGACGCCTACAGGATGGCTGCGAGGCTGTCCCATGGCGTGCACGACGTCACGCTGAGGTATGAGAACCCTCTCTTTCCCGCGGGCGTTGCGATCTCGTTCGCGTCCCTCCTTGGCGCGGCCGCGCTCGCGCTCGCGGGGAGGCGCGCATGAACGTTCGCCGGGCCGCGCTCGTCGTGGGCGCCGTCCTCCTCGCATGGATCCCGTACCGGGCGTTCTTCTCGAGCAGCGTCCCGGCGGGCCGCGACCTCCTCTATTACTTCTATCCGCTCAAGGCGCATCTCGCCGAAGGCCTCGTCCACGGCGAGCTGCCGTGGGTAGACCGCTTTCGGTGGGGAGGAGCGCCGCTTCTCGGAGGCCCATCCGCCGCGCCGTTCGACCCGGCCAACGTCGTCTTTCTCGCGCTGCCGCTCGGCGCGGCGATGAAGGCCTGGATGCTCCTGCACCTCGCGCTCCTCGTCACGGGCTTCGCGGCGTTCGCGCGCCGGCTGGGTCTCGCAGCCGCGCCCGCGGCCGTTGCGGGACTCGTCTTCGGGCTCGCGGGGACGACCGTGTCGGTCATGGCGTTCCCGCCGACGCTCTCCGCCCTGTCGGTCCTCCCGTGGTTCGCGGCGTTCGTCCTCGACACGACCCGGGCGCCGTCGTTACGCACGGCCTCGAAGGCCGGAGCGGCAGCCGCCGCAATCGTGCTCGCGTCGGCGCCGGAGTTCGTCTTCTATGCGGCCGTGATCGCGCTCGCGATCCTTCTCGCGGCGCCTCCCGGAGCCGCGGGGGACGCGAGGCCGCGTCGCGCCCCGGCCCTCGCGGCACTGGCGGGCGCCGGCGCGCTGGCGGCCGGACTCTCGGCCGTGGCGCTGTTTCCGGGGGCGGCCTCGGCGGCACGGGGCATTCGCGGGCCCGGCGGCGGAATGGGTGAGGGCGCGGCGGCGCTCGAGCCGCTCGATCCCGCGCGCCTGAAGGAGTTTTTCGGCGACGGGTTCGTCGCGGACTGGACGACCGAAGCGGTCGGGCCCGGCGTCTCGCACTATCCGTACCTGCCGTCGCTGACGCCCGGGCGCGTCGCGTGGCTTCTCGTCCTCGCCGGACTCGTATGGCGCGGTCCTCTCCGCATCGCCTCGGTCGTCCTCGCCTCGGGGGGAGCTCTTCTCGCGCTCGCGAGCGCGACGCCGTTCTTCCATCTCGCGGTGAGGGTCGTGCCCTTCCTCGCGTCCCTTCGCTATCCGGAGAGGCACGCGACGCTCGCCGGATTCGGTCTCGCGACGCTCGCGGCCCTCGGGCTCGCACGGCTCGACGCGGCGCTCTCCCCGTGGGGCCGCCGCGTGGTGTTTCCGCTTCTCGCGCTCGCGGTCCTCGTCGACCGCGAGACGACGGCCCGCCGTCTCTCGCCGATGGACGACCCTTCGATTCTCTCGCGGCGGCCGGCGATCCTCGAGGCGCTGCCCGCGTCCCCGGGGAACGATCCTCCGCCACGGATCTTCTACCGGGATCTCTACGCGCCCGTGCCGGCGTACGACATGCACGACGTCGACGCTTCGAACCGGACGGCGCGCGCGTCGCTCCTCCCGGCCTACGGCTCGCTGTTCGGCGCGGCTTACGTCTTCGAAAAGGACTACGACCTTTCGCTGTCCGCCGAGACGTTCGAGTGGATGCGCCTCTTTTCCCGGGCCGTGCCGGAGCCCGGACCGTTCCCCATGAAGATCGTGCGTGCGGCGGGCGTCTCGGCGGTCGTCGCGAGCGAGAAGGGCGAGGACGGGCGCTACCGGCCGGTCCTGCGCCGGTTCGCCGAGCCCGTGCCGCCGTTCCGTTTCGCATCGCGTGTCGTCGCGTCGGACGACGCGCGCTCCGTGTTCGCGCGGCTCCTCGAGGACGGGCCCCCGCCGGGGACGGCTTACGTCGGCGAAGCGCTGCCCGGCTTTCCGGAATCGGCGGCCGCGGGACGCGTCCTCGCGGTTCACGACCGCCCGTCGGGCCTCGCGCTCGACGTCGAGGTCGAGGGTCCGGGCGAGGGGTTCCTGATGCTGTGGCGTCTCAGGGAAGCCGTCGAGGAGGCCGCCATGGACGGCCGTAAGGCGGAGACGTGCTCCATGGCTTTCGGCTTCGCGGGGATCCGCGTGCCGCCGGGCCGCCACGCGATCACGTTGCGGCCCGAGACGCGATGGGTGAAGATCGGGGCTCTGGTCACCGTCGCGACGGCCGCTGCCCTGATGCTCGCCGCGGCCCGGCGGCGAGGCGGGACCGCCTCCGCATGAGTCCCCTCTCGCGCAATACGCGGCGCCGCCTCGCTCTGTACGGAAGCGCGGCCCTCGTGGCGGCGGCGCTCTGGGTTCTGCCGGGTCTCCTCGCGAGACGGGGAAGACCGGTCGCCGTGAGGCGTCTCGACCTCGAAGCGGCGGCGGCGATGGACACGCCCGAAGTGAAGCTTCTCGCAGAGGTCGTGCGGATCGACACGTCGAACCCGCCCGGGATCACGCGGCCCGTCATCGAGGTCTTCGCGCGTGAGCTTTCGTGCGCCGGCGTCCCGTTCGTCGTGACCGGAAGCGACCCGGATCGCCCCATCCTCGTCGCGCGCGTCACGGGCCGCCGCCGCGGAGAGGCGCTCGCTCTCCTCGCGCACGCGGACGTCGATCCCGTGGACGACCCTGCCGCATGGCTGAAACCCCCGTTCGCCGCCGAACGAGGAGCGCCGCCCGACGAGGCGAACCTCATCGGCAGGGGCACGCTCGACATGAAAGGCCAGGCCGTCGCGAACCTCCTCGCGCTCACGTCCCTCGTCCGGGCCGGGATCGTGCCGGAGCGCGACGTCCTCTTCGTCGTCGAGTCGGGCGAGGAGTCGTATGACGAGACGCTCGGGTTCGGCTGGCTCCTCGCGCACCGCCGCGATCTCGTCGCAGGCGTCACGGACGTCTTCAACGAAGGAGGCGTCAACGAAGTCAACATGACCGAGATCGATCGCTTCGGCATCGAGGTCATGCAGAAGGCCATCCTCTCCGTGGACGTCCTCTCGAAGGAGAAGAAGCCCCTCGAGGACCTCGCGGCGGCCATCGCGGCGCGCGACGAGGCCGAGCCCTTGAAGGTCGTGCCCGCCGTAAGGGAATTCCTGCGCTTCATTGCGCCGACGCGCTCGGACGTGTGGGGCCGCCGGATGCTCGAGGATCCGGCGAAGATCGGCCCGGGCACCGAGTTCTGGAAGGTCGTCCCCGAGGTCTATCGCTCCGTCCTGAAGGACATGGCGTACACGGGCCGAATCGAGGATCGGGCCGGAGGCGGGTTTTCGATGCGCGTCGTGAGGACTTTCCTCCCGGGAACCTCCGTGGCGGCCGCGGAAGCCGATCTCGACCGCTTGCTCGCGGCGCGCGGGCTTTCGAAGCGGATCGTCCTGAAGACCGACGACAGCGTCGCGTCTCCGGCCGAGGGGCCCGCGTGGCGCGCCGTGGCCGAAGTTCTTGCGCTCGACCCGAGCCACGCCCCCGTGGGGCCGTACGTGCTGTCGGGCCAGTACACGTCGAGCTCGTTCCTGAGAGCCCGGGGGCTGCGCGCGTACGGCATCTCGCCGTTCGCCGTCAACTACTTCGACGCGGCCTCGATCCACCACGCGAACGAGAGAATCTCCCTGCCGTTCTATCTCGAAGGCGTCGAGCGAATGAGGCGGATCGTGTTCGAGTTCGCGACCGCCCCCTGAGGCTTCGGCTGCTACACTTCGCGCCCGGAGGAGCCGTGGCACGCGTCGATCTCTACTACTTTCGCGCCGGTTGAACGAGCTGCGGACGCACCCGTGAGGTGCTCGACAGGTCGAAGGCGGACATCCGGGAGGACCGCCCCTCGAAATCCCGTCCCCTCTCGGATGCGGACGTCCGGGCGCTTCTCGCCGGGGTCGACGCCGTGATTCTCGCCAGGGGCAAATCGGCACGAACGCTCTCCGCGCGCGACGTCACCCTCGACGACCTCCGCGGGCCCACGGGCAAATTCCGCGCGCCGATGCTGCGGGTCGGGCGCCGTCTCCTCGTCGGCTGGCACGAGGAGTCGCTCCGGGAGCTGCTGGCACGGTCCTCGCGTTGATCTCTCACCCGCGCCGAAGCGGCTGCGGGAGAATCGGTTCAGGAGACGGAATGAAGAAGACTCTCGTGACGTGTGCGGCGCTCCTCGCGGCCCTGCCGGCTGCCGCCCAGATCCAGGTCCAGGCGCAGCAGGTCGGTCCGACGCCGGCGGCCGCCGCCAAGCCGTCCCCGGCGCCGTGTCCGGGCATGGGCGGCCTCGAGGTCGGCCAGACGCGCACGTTCTCGTTCGAGCGGATGGCGAAGCTCGAACCCGACAAGGCGAAGGTCACCCGTGACGTCAAGGTCGTCCACAGGCCGGCCGGGCGGCCGTGGACGATCACGGTCGTTTACGACTCCGACGCCGCGGACGCGAAAGTCGTCAGCCTCTACTACCTCGTCCAGCCGCCCTCCGGCATCGGGGACGCCCTCGTGGAGCGCTACGGCAAGGGGACGCCCGTGCCCGGCGATGCGTCCGTGAGGTACTGGGACATCGGCTCCTGCGGCGTGCGGCTCAGGCACCGGGCCCGCATGAACGAGGCGCAGCGTCCGCTCGAGGAGCTCTGGGTCGATCCGATCCCCGCGAAGCCGGCGCCGTCGAAGGCGGCTCCGGCGAAGAAGAAGGGCTGAGGGTCGCCTCGGGAGCGCCGGAGATCGCGCCGTGACCGGGCTCCTGCTCGCGGCCGTCCTGTCCGTCGCCGCGCCGAAGACGGTCGTGCAGGGGGGCGTGGTCGAAGTCGCCGTGACGAGCGACACGCCCCTCGCGTCTCTCGTCCTCGTCGACGGCGACCGGCGCATTCCGCTCGAGCGCGACGCCTCGGGCCGCGCGTTCCGCGGTCTCCTCGGCGTCGATCTCGACGCGAAGACCGGGGAGAAGTCGCTCGTGGTCGAATCCGACGACGCACAAGCGCACTTCGACGTGAAGACGCGCGTCCTCAAGGGCTCGTTCCGGACCCAGAAGATCTCCGTCGACCCGAAGTTCGTCGAAGTGCCGCCCGAGGAGCGCGAGCGCGTCAAGGCGGACGGCGAGCGCGTGGCCGCGGCGTACCGGAGCGCGGAGGCGGCGCGCCGCTGGACGTCGTTCGCCGAGCCCGTGCACTACCCGGGGAGCAACTTCGGGTCGCGGCGCGTCTACAACGGGAAGACGACCGGGATCCACTCGGGGCTCGACATGGCCGCGCCGAAAGGGACGCCGGTGGCGGCCGCGGCGGACGGGCGCGTCGCGCTCGCGGGAGACCTCTACTTCTCGGGCGGCACCGTCCTCCTCGATCACGGCGGCGGCCTGTTCACGCAGTACATGCACCTCTCCCGCATCGACGTGAAGGACGGCGACGTCGTGGCAAGAGGGACGATTCTCGGCCTCGTCGGCGCGACGGGCCGCGTCACGGGGCCGCACCTCCACTGGGGGGCGCGGCTGAACGGCGCACGCGTCAACCCCGAGGCGCTCGTTGCCCTCCCCGCGCGGCCCCTGCCCGCGGCTTCCTCCGCGCCGCCGGGTCTACACTGAGGACATGAGCGTCCTCATCACCGGAAAGCTCCTCTCTCCCACGGCGACCGACCTCGACCACGACCCGTCCCACGCGCGCCTCCTCACGCAGGCCCCGAAGGACAACGGCGGCGACGGAAGCAGCTTCTCGCCGACCGACCTCTGCGCGGCCTCGCTCGCGGCGTGCGCGGCGACGACGCTGAGCCTCTATGCGACGCGCGCGGGCATCCCGCTCACGGGCGTGACGTTCTCGGTCGAGAAGCACATGACGGCCGAGCAGCCCCGGCGGATTGCGAAACTCGTCGCGCACTACACGATCGATTCGCCCTGTTCGGACGAGGATTACCGCAAGCTCGTGAACGCGGCGAAGACGTGCCCGGTGAAGCGCTCGCTCCACCCGGACGTCGTCGTCGAGGAGACGTTCCGGCGGGCCTGACGCGGCTCGTCGCGTAGAATGGAGACGCATTCTCGATTTTGCCGTGCGTGAGCGCGGGTCCCGGCGGGCCGACCGGACCCGGCAGAGAGGAGCCCCCATGGTCCTCCAGGGCAACCTGGACGAGGTGGCGCTTCCCGATCTGCTGCAGGTCTATTGCTCCGGGAGGCAGCTCGCCCGGCTGACCGTGGTCCACGCGACGGGACCCGACGCCGTTTTCTACTTCGAAGGCGGCGAGCTCGTGCATGCCGAGATGGGCGCGTTGACCGGCGTCGACGCGGTCTGGGCCGCCCTCGAGGACGACCATGGCTCGTTTCGCGCGGACATGGGCGTCAGCGCGCCGCGCAAGACGATCACCCAGCACTGGAGCGTCGTCGTCATGGAGGGTCTCAAGCGCGTCGACGAGTCGCGGGCGACGTCACGCGAGCAGCCGCGCCCGGCGGTCGTCGCGGCCGGGCCGCGGCCGTTCCGGGTCGTCTCCCAGCAGGCGTCGGCGTCCCGGACCGTGCCGGTAGCCGCGGCTTCGCCGTCGCCCTCGCGGCCGCCGGGCGGCATCTCCCCCCGAACCGTGCTCCTCATGGCCGGGGCCGCGCTTCTCGTCCTCTTTGGCGGCGGGACGCTCTGGCTCATGAGGCGCGGCGCGAGGGTTCCGGCGCCGGCTCCCGCATCGGTGGAGCGCCCTCCCCTCGTCCTCGGGATGGTCGCGGCGCTGAGCGGGCCGTCCAAAGAGCTCGGCCGCCAGATGAAACTCGGCCTCGACACGGCCTTCGCCCTCGCGAACGAAGCGGGCGGCGTCGCCGGACGGAAGCTGGATCTCGTCGCGCTCGACGACGGCTACGAGCCCGCGCGCACGAAAGAGGCGATGAAAGAGCTCGTCGAGAACCGGCACGTCTTTGCGGTCGTCGGAAACGTCGGAACGCCGACGGCCGAGGTCGCGGTGCCGTACGCGAACGAGAAGAAGACGATCTTCTTCGGCGCGTTCACGGGCGCCGGACTCCTCCGGAAGGAACCCCCGGACCGCTACGTCCTGAACTACCGCGCGAGCTATGCCGAGGAGACCGCGGCGGTCGTGCGGTGGCTCGTCGAGGTCAGGAAGGTGAAGCCGGCCGAGATCGCCGTCTTCGCCCAGCAGGACGGCTTCGGCGACGCGGGCTTCGCGGGCGTCGCGAAGGCACTCAGGCGGTTCTCTCGCGCGCCCGACGACATTCTCCGGGTCGGCTTCAAACGGAACACGCTCGAGATCGAGGACGCCGTCGGCGCGATCCTCAAGGCTCGCAAGACCGTGCGAGCGGTCGTCATGGTCGCCCCCTATCGGCCCGCCGCGAAGTTCATCGAGGAGACGAAGAGGCAGGGCCTCGATGCGATCTACACGAACGTCTCGTTCGTCGGCTCGACGGCGCTCGCGGAGGAGCTGCGCGAGCTCGGCGGTGCGTTCGCGTCCGGCGTCGTCGTGACGCAGGTCGTGCCTCCCGTCGATTCGAGCGCGACCGCCGTCCTGAAGTACCGCGACGCGCTTCAGAAGCACTTTCCCGGCGAGAAGCCCGACTTCGTGTCCCTCGAGGGCTACGTCGTCGGGTCGCTCCTCGTCGAAGGTCTCCGGCGCGCCGGCGAGCCGCTCACGACCGAGCGCGTCGTGGACGCGCTGGAGTCCATTCACGATCTCGACCTCGGGATCGGGACGAAACTCTCGTTCTCGATCTCGGAGCACCAGGCGTCGCACAGGGTCTGGGGGACGGTCCTGAACGACGCGGCCCAGTACCAGGTCCTCGACCTCGAGTAGCCCTCAGCCGGCGGGGGTCCACGTCCCCGCCGGGCTCAGCGGGATCCGGTCGCCCTCGATCTCGAAGCCGGCCGCGGCCCACGCCTCGAGCCCGCCCTCGAGCGGGCGGACGAGCCGGAGCCCGCGGTCCATGAGGAGGCGTGCCACACGGGCCGCCGAGGCTTCGTTGGGTCACGTGCAGTAGAGGACGATCTCCCGGTCGGCTGGCAGGAGCGCGACGTGCGCGTCGAGGTCCTCGAGGTCGATCATCCGGGCGCCCGGGATCTTCCGGGGGTCGCGCAGGCGCGCGTTCTGCGAGCGCACGTCGACGACGACGGGCTCCTCGCCCGCGTCCATGAGGCCGCGGAGGTCGTGGACGCGGATCCGCGCCATGCGCAGGAACCGGTAGAAACGGCGGCGCTGCTGCCACTTGAAGAGGATGTAGAGGAGGAGCCCGCCCGCGAGGACGACGAGCGCCCATCCCCCGAGGCTCGCGAGCGCCCCGAGGACGCGATCGACCGCGCCGTGGAACGCGGCGCCGAGGAGGAGCGCCGAGCCCGCCCAGAGGAGCGTCCCGCCCGACGTGAAGAGGAGGAACCGCGGGTAGCTCGTGCCGGAGGCGCCCGCGAGCGGTGGCGCCACGGTCGAGTAGCCCGGGACGAACTTCGCGAAGAGGAGGGACGCGAGCCCGTACTTCTCGAAGACGCCCTCCGTCTGCCGCACGCACGTGTCGGGGGAGAGCGAGATGCGGCAGAGCGTCCGGAGGAGCCTCTGCCCGTGGCGGCGGCCGAGGAGGAACCACAGCGAGTCCGCCGCGAGCGTCGCGAGGAGCGCGACGGCGAGGAGCCGCGCGAACGGGAGCCGGCCGTCGGCGGCGAGCGCGCCCGCGACGGCGAGCGTCGGGAACGCGGGCACGGGAAGGCCGAGCTGCTCGAGGAGGACGTTCGCGAAGACGAGGCTCGTTCCGTGCCGGAGGACGAGGTCGAAGAGCTCCCTCACGCGGGGTCAGCTCACGCCCGACGACGAGGACGAGACGGAGCCCGGGTCGACGCCGAGGCGAGCGAGGGCGCGCTCCCAGAGCGTCTCGACCTTCCGCGTGAAGGCGAGGTCGGGCTCCCACGGGAGGACGAGCCACGCGCCCTCCTCCATCTCGCCCTCGAGCTGCTCGGCGTCCCAGCCCGCGTAGCCGAGGACGAGGAGGCCCTCCGGCGGCTCGGGTCCCGGCGCCGTGCCGAAGAGCTTCGGAAGGATCTCGGAGGACGCCGACACCCACAGCCCGGGCGCCATTTCCGTGCATTCGACGCCGGCCACTTCCTTGCGAAAGAGCGCGACGAGGCCGTTCGTGAGGACGGGCCCGCCGATGTGGAGCGGCGTCTCGGGATGGAGGGCGCCGTCCAGAGGCGGCGGCAGCAGCGTCACCGCAGGCTGACCGAGGAGGCGGTTCACGACCCAGCCGAGCGCGCCGTCCTTCGTGTGGTGGCCCATGAGGACGACCGTTTTCGCAAAATTGGGGTCCTGAAGGCCCGGCCCCGCGAGGAGGAGATAGGGAACGCTCAGGGTCTCGACCACGCGGGGAATCTACCGCAACCGGGATTCAGCGCGCCGGCGCAAACGCCTCCCACGCCGCGCGGGCGACGGACGCGATCGCGGCGTCGCGCTGCGCGGCGTCGGCACCGCCGCGAGCAAAGGCCGACACGACGAGGTGCGTGCCGTCCGGCAGCGTGAAAATCCCCGAGTCGTTCGAGCAGGACCGGAGCGTCCCCGTCTTGTCGCGCACCTCGGTGCCCTTCGGGAGTCCCGCGCGGAGGCGGCGGCCGCCGGTCGCGCAGCGGCGCATCGCGTCGAGAATCCGGTTCGTGGAGGGCGGGTGGAGGAGTTCGCCCCTGAAGAGCCTCGCGAGGAGGACGGCCATCGCGTCCGGCGTCGCTCCGTTCTGCTCGCCGTGCTCGAGCGCCGCGAGGTCCGTGCGGATCGCGGCGCCCATGCCCCTCTCGTCGAGCGAGATCCGGATTCCCGTCAGGCCCCGCGAGACGAGCGCCTGCTCGACGGCGGCCGGCTTTCCGAGGAGCGCGATCAGCTTGTCGGCCGCCGTGTTGTCGCTGTCCACGAGCATGACGTCGACCATGTACGCGATCGTCACGCGCATTCCGGGCTTCCACGTGTCGAAGATGGGTCCGACCTCTTCGCGGTCCGATTCGAGGATCTCGACGTCCTGGTCGAGTCGCAGACGGCCGTCCTCGACGGCGCCGAGGACCGCGATCGCGATCGGCACCTTGAAGACGCTCGCCATCTGGAAACGCTCGGCGCCGCGGTGCGAGACGCTCCGGCCGGACTCGAGGTGGAGGACGGAAACGCCGACGACCATCCCGTCTTTCTCGGTGGCGCGGGCGGCGGCGGCGACGGTGGCGGCGGACGAGGGTTCGGCCGCGGGGGACGCGAGGGCGGCGAAGAGAAGAGCGGACGAAAGGGCGGCGTGCAACGGGAGACCTCCTTCGGTGGATTTTCTCCGAAAGGGAAGATCAAGGGCGGTGCCATCGGGCCGGCGCCACCCGCCGGCACGGGCCGCGCGAGGTTGTCTCCGATTCGGTCTCCCGCCGCCTGCGGTGGAGCGGCTCCCCTAAGATGCCGCGCGTGGCGCGCGCACGCACGATCGGCCGCGGCGGGATCCTGGCAGTCCTTCTTCTCGCGGGTCCGGTCCGGGCCCAGGCGCCGTGGATCGAAGGCGAGGCCCGGGTTTCGCCGCTTCCGGGAGGGCGAAACACGCTCGTCGTCGACGGCTGGGCCGTCGCGAGCTGCGGGGACGTGGACCTCACGTTCTCGGTGGACGGCCGCACGCTCGTCGCGGGCCGTCCGTCTCTCCGCTGGCCCGGCCTCCCGGAGAGGGTTCGCGCACTCCCGTCGGCGCAATTCGCGGGGTTCAGCACCCCATTCGACTCCGGGTCCCTCGACGCGGGCGCCCACGAGGCCGTCGTTACGGCACGCGCGTGCGGCGTCGAGAAGGCGCTCTGCCGGACGACCTTTACGGTGGCGCCCCGGACGTCCCCGTGGATCGCGGCCCCGATCCTCCTGCTCTTCCTCGTCGCGGCGCCGCTCGTCCTCGGGTCCCTTCTCGCGCGCCTCGGGCCCTCGACCCTTCAGCGGGCGTGGACCCCGTACGCGCTCGGCGCCGCGTGGCTGCTCGGGGTCCTCGCCGTCCTCGCCGGCCCGCACGTCGGCCCGGTCGAGTCGGCTCTTCTCCCCGGCCGCCTCGCCCCGCTCGCGAACTGGGACGGGGGCTGGTACCTGGGGATCGCGCGCGACGGCTATTCGAACGCGCGGTCGTTCGCGTACTTCCCGCTGTTTCCCCTCGTCCTGCGTGGGCTCCTGCGCCTGCCCGTCTCCGTGCGCCTCGCGGCGTGCCTCGTGAACGGCCTCTTCTTCGCGCTCGCGACGGCCTGCCTCCGGCGTCTCCATCCCGGGCGGGATCACGCGATCCTCCTCTTCGCGTTCCTGCCGTTTTCGTTCTACTTCGGCGCGGTCTACACCGAGGCCCTGTTCGTGTTCCTCGCGGCCGCTGCTCTTCTCGCGGTGCGGGAGGACAAGGGCGTCGCCGCGGCGGGACTCGGGGCGCTCGCGGCTCTGACCCGTGTGACCGGCATCGCCGCCGCGCTCTTCGCGCTCGCGGCGCTCGCGGCGCGGAGGTCGCGGACGGCCGTGCTCGCGGCGCTGGGCCCGCCGGCCGGACTCGCCCTCTGGATGGTCTGGCTGGACCGGAAAACGGGTGACCCGCTCAGGTTCTTCCACGTCCAGGCGTCGTTCGGCCGGCCGTCCTCGTTCCAGCCGGCGCTTCTCCTCGACCGCCTGATCGAGAGCGTCCGTCGGGGAAGCGCGCTCGGGCTGTGGGAGGTCGGCTTCCTGCTCGCCGTCCTCGTCGGCGCCGCGGGCCTCCTCCGGTGCCGCCGCTGGGCCGAGGGCCTCTTCTCGGCCGCCGTCGTCCTGATGCCGCTCGTCACGAACAGCACGACGTCGCTCAACCGCTACGCCCTCTCGGCGTTTCCCGCCCTCATCTTCCTCGGCGAACGGGTTCCGCCGCGTGCGCTGCCGTTCGCCCTCGCGGTGGAGGCGGTGCTCCTCGCGCTCTGGGGCGGCCGCTTCGGGCGTTTCGTCTTCACGGGCTGAGCGCGGCACGGCCGCGCTTCCCCGGCGTCACTCCTCGAGATACGTGTAGTGGGTCAGGCTGTGCTCGAAGTCCTTCGCGATGGCCTTCGCTTCGGGCTCCTTGACCTTCTTGCGCTCGGTGGCGCGGCGGAGCTGGCGCCAGATCCCGTCGAGGAGCTCGTCCTTGTCGTAGTTCATGTACGAGAGCACGCGCTCGCACGACTCGCCCGGCAGGACGTCCTGGATGCGCGTGCGGCCGTCCTCGTCGACGCTCGCGAGCACTTCGTGGACCTCGCCGAAGAGGTTGTGGAGGTCGCCGAGGACGTCCTGGTAGGCGCCGACGAGGCAGAACCCGATGTAGTACGGCGTGCCCTTGTGGAACACGTGGAGCGGGAGCGCCTCCTTGATGTCCCTGAGGTCGATGAACTTCTCGATCTTGCCGTCCGAGTCGCACGTGATGTCGGCGAGCGTGCCGTGCTCGGAGGGCCGTTCGCGCAGGCGGTGGATCGGGAGGATCGGGAAGAGCTGGTCGATCGCCCAGACGTCCGGAAGGGACTGGAAGACCGAGAAGTTCATGACGTACTTGTCGGCGAGCATGACCTCGAGCTGCTCGAACTCCTCGGGGACGTCCTTGAGCGTGTGGAGGTACCGGCGGATCCGCTCGCAGATGTTCCAGTAGAGGATCTCGCCCTTGCTCCGGTCCTCGAGCGACACGTAGCCGAGGTTGAACAGCGTGAAGAGCTCCTCCTTGTACTGGAGCGCGTCGTGGTAGCTCTCGCGGACGTTCTTGGCCGTCACGCTCTGCCAGATGTCGTAGAGCTCGCGCACGACGTGGTTCTCGTCGCCGTCGAGCTTGACCGTCCGGCCCTGCTCGATCCGGTCCGCCACGTCGAGGACGTTCGTGACGAGGACCGAGTGGTACGCCGTGAGCGCGCGCCCCGACTCCGTGACGAGCGTCGGGACCGGCACCTTCTCCTCGTCGCAGATCGACTTGATCGTGTAGACGATGTCGTTCGCGTACTCCTGGACCGTGTAGTTCATCGAGGAGTCGAACGCCGTCTTGCTGCCGTCGTAGTCGACGCCGAGCCCGCCGCCGAGGTTCAGGTACTGGATCTCGACGCCGGTCGCGTGGAGCTTCGCGTAAACGCGGCCCGCTTCCTTGATCGCCTGCTTCACCTTCCGGATGTCCGTGATCTGCGAGCCGATGTGGAAGTGGAGCATGACGAGCGAGTCGAGCATCTTCCGGTGTTTGAGGATCTCGACCGCCTCGAGCATCTCGGTCGTCGTGAGGCCGAACTTCGCCGCCTCGCCGCCCGACTTCGCCCATTTTCCGGAGCCGCGCGCGTAGAGCTTGCTCCGCATGCCGATGAGAGGCTTGACGCCTCGCTTCTTGGCGACGTCGAGGATCTTCTCGAGCTCGGAGACCTTCTCGAGAATGAGGACGACCGTCTTGCCCATCCGGATGCCGTTCAGGGCGAGGCGGATGAACGCGTCGTCCTTGTAGCCGTTCGTCGTGATGAGGCAGTCCGCGCCGAGGTCCTGCGAGAGCGCCGCGATGAGCTCGGGCTTGCTGCCGGCCTCGAGGCCGTAGCCGTACTTGCGGCCCGACTGGATGATCTCGCGGACGACGACCTTCTTCTGGTTGACCTTGATCGGGAAGACGCCGCGGAAGACGCCGTCGTAGTCGTACTCTTTGATCGCGTGGAGGAACGCCTCGTTCAGCTCCTTGACGGCCTGGTCGAGGATCTGCGGGAACCGGATCACGACGGGCGTCGAGATGCCGCGCAGCGCGACGTCGTCGACGACGCCCTTGAGGTCGACGAAACGGCCGGACTCCTTCGTCGGGTGGACGAGGAGGTTGCCGTCGTCGGAGACGGAGAAGAAGCCTTTGCCCCAGTTCTCGATGCCGAAGAGCTTCTCGGCGTCTGCGAACCGTTCGGGGGCGCGGGCGCGCGCGGGCTTCTTCGAGGCGCGCGCGAGAACTGTGGTCGACATTGGCGCGAATCTTAAGGGAGGGCGAGCGGGGTGGCACGAAATTCTCTAGGATCGGGGCGTGAGGATCCCGGTGCACGTCCTGTCCGGCTTCCTGGGCGTCGGGAAGACGACGGCCGTCAAGGACCTCCTCGCGCGGCGGGCGGAGCGCGAGCGGATCGCCGTCGTCGTGAACGAGTTCGGGTCGCTCGGCGTGGACGGCGCGCTCCTGTCGGACTGCGCGAGCTGCATTCTCCGGGAGGTTCCCGGAGGCTGCGTCTGCTGCACGGCGGTGGCCGACCTCGAGGCGTCCCTCGAGGAGGTCTGCGACCTCGTGGCCCCGACGCGGTTCGTCCTCGAGCCCACGGGCCTCGCGAAGCCGTCCGAGCTCGTCGACCTCCTGCGCGGCCCGCGCTGGGCGCCGCGCTTCGACGTGCGGCCCGTCATCACGCTCCTCGACCCGCAGCAGGACCCGGCGAAGCGCCACGCGGAGAGCCCGCTGTTCCGGGATCAGGTCGAGACGGCGGACGTCCTCGTCGTCAATCGGTGCGACCTGGCCACGGAGGAGGAGATCCTTCGAGTGGAAGAGTGGGCCGCCGCGCTCGCGCCGCCGAAGCTGAGGATCGTGCGCGCCTCGATGGCCAGAATCCCGGACGAAGTCTGGGACCTCGAGCGGGAGACGCCTCCCGCGGCGCCGACGCTGCTCGAGGCGCGGCCCCCGCACCACCTTCATGGAAATCCCCCGGGGGCGAATTCCCTGGAAGGTCACATGGGTCGGGGCGTCGCGTTCGTGCCGGAGCGGATCTTCGACGCCGACCGGCTTCTCGCCGCCCTCGAGGCGCTGCGCGCCGGCCGCGTGACCCGCGGAGCCGTCGCGCGCGCCAAGGGAATTTTCCACACGACGGCGGGCTGGCGCGTCCACGAGATCGCGGGCGGCCGCCTCTCGACGGCGCCGACGTCCTGGCGGCGCGACAGCCGCGTGGACGTCATCCTGAAGAACCCGGAGACGGGGAACGCCGGGAAAGGGGAAGGGGAGACGGGGGATTTCTTCGAATGGGAAGGAGCGCTGCGGGACGCGCTCGTGCCGCCCGACGCGCCTCTTCTCATGCTCGAAGACGGCACGGGCCGGATGCGCGCATTCGATCCCCGTGGCTTCGCGGCTCTTCCCTTATTGCCCTCGAAGAAAGGTCGCTCGACGGACCCGGCCGAAGGGCCGGCTTTCCGCCTTGGCGACGTGCTGGGGCACGCGGGCCTCGCCCGCGAGGCGGACTGGATGTGGATCGTGATGGATTCCGGCCTCTTCGGCGTCGGCGGGCCGCGCCGCGTCCTCGAGAACGGGGTCGTCTTCCCGGAGGACGGCGGGTTCCGGTTCGTCCTCCCCGACGAGGCGGCGCTGGGCGCCGAGGACGACGTCGACGCCTGCCGCGACCTCTCGAACGTCTGCGGCGTGAAACTGGCCGATCCGCCGGGAGAGACCGCAGCCCCGGCCCTGGAGGCCTCGTGACGGCGAAGGGCGGCCTGATCGTCTACGGGGCGAACGGATACACCGGGAGGCTCATCGTCGAGGCCGCTCTCCGCGAGGGCCTCCGGCCCGTCGTCGCGGGCCGGCGGCGCGAGGCCGTCGAGCCGCTCGCGGCCGAATGGGGGCTCAACAGCCTCTGCTTCTCGCTCGACGACGCCGCGTCGTCCGCGCACCTCCTCGGGCCGTACGCCGCGATGATCCTCGCCGCCGGTCCGTTCTCGAAGACGAGCGCGCCCGCGCTCGAGGCGTGCCTGAGGGCGGGGACGGCGTACCTCGACATCACGGGCGAGGTGGACGTCTTCGAGGCCGTGTTCGCGCGGGACGCCGACGCGAAGAAGGCGGGCGTCGCGGTCCTCCCGGGCACGGGTTTCGACGTCGTGCCGTCGGACTGCCTCGCAAAAGCCCTCTCGGAGGCGCTGCCGGGCGCGGAGACCCTGACGCTCGCCTTCCGCGGCTTCAAGACGAGCGCCGGAACGATGAAGACGATGCTCGAGGGCATCCCGAAGGGCGGGCTCGTCCGCGCGGGCGGGCAGCTCGTCCGCGTCCCGGCGGCGTGGAAGACGATGGAGGCGCCGCTCGGCGGCAAGGCGCGCCTCGCGATGACGATCCCGTGGGGCGACCTCGCGACGGCGTTTCGCTCGACCGGGATCCCGGACATCGAGGTCTACATGGCGGTCCCGCCGTCGGCGGTCGCGAGCGCGCGCCGGATGCGGCGCTTCGCGAAACTCCTGGGCCTCCCGCCCGTACAGTCCTTCCTGAAGGCGCGCGTGGACAAGAACGTCAAGGGCCCGACGGCCGAGGAGCGCGCGCGAGAGCGCTCCTACCTCTGGGGGCGCGTCACGAAGGGCGGGAGCGTCGTCACGGGGACGCTCGAGACGCTCGAGGGATACGCGCTCACGGCCGAGACCGCGATCTCGATCGCGAAACGAGTGCTCGCCGGCGGCGTTGCGCCGGGCGTCCAGACGCCGTCGCAGGCATTCGGCGCGAGGTTCATCGAGACGATCCGCGGCTCGAAGCTCGTGGTGCCGGCATGACTCCCGTCCGCCTCGCGGTCCGCCACGTCACGAGCCGCCCTCTCCGGAGCGCGCTCACGGTCGTCGCGATCGGGCTCTCGGCGGGTCTCGTCGGGTTCCTCTACCTCGTGAACGGCGCGCTCCGGAACGACTGGTCCGAGAACATGAGCTTCCGGGCCATGGTCATGGCGAAGTCGTCCATGTTCGAGAAGCTCCCGATGGCGTACCTCGCCAAGCTCGAGGACATCCCGGGCGTCCAGCGGGTCTGCCCGTTCGACTTCCTGATGACGCAGTGGAAGGACGACCGGCCCGAGAATCAGATTCCGTTCCAGGCAGCGCCCGCCGACGCATTCGTCGAGGTGTACCGCGAGGCGAAGATCCCGCCGGACCAGGTCGCGGCGTGGAAGGCGGATCCGACCGGCTGCGTGATCGGGCCGATCCTCGCGAAGCAGCACGGCTGGAAGATCGGCGACAAGATCGTCCTGAAGGCCCCCGTCGCGGGCGGCGTCGTCGAGAGCACGGTCCGGGCCGTGATGACGTACAAGCTCGACAACGGCCTCTACGTCCACCGGAAGTACTTCGAGAACATCACGGGCGACACCGGGCAGGTCGGAATGTTCTGGATCCTCGCGAAGTCGAGGGCGGACGTCCCGAGAATCACGGCCGAGATCGAGCGGCGCTTCGAGAACGCGCCCGAGCCGATCCGGGCGATGAGCGAGAAGCAGTGGCAGCTCATGTTCATGGAGATGCTCGGGAACGTGCAGCTCCTCCTCGGGGGGATCGGGCTCGCGACGGCGTTCACGCTCTTCCTCATCACGAGCAACACGCTCGCGATGTCCGCGCGCGAGCGCCGCGGCGAGGCCGCTCTCCTCCGCATCCTGGGGTTCCCGCGGCGGGCCGTTCTGCGCCTCCTCGTTCTCGAGGGGGCGTTCTTCGGGGCCGCGGGCGGCATCATGGGGCTCGGTTTCATGCGCCTCTTTGCGGTCCTCATCGAGAAGGCGCTCGTCGACACGCAGTTCGCGCCGATCGGCGCGCTCCTCGTCCCCGATCTCGAAATGACGGGCGCGGTCTTCGGCCTCTCGTTCCTCGTTGCCGTCGGCGCGTCGCTGGTCCCCGCGATCAACCTGTCGAGCCGGCCCGTCGTGACGCTCGCGGGCGAGACCGCGTAGGGACGGGCATAATCGCCTCCCTTGCCGCCCGACACGTTTCTGATGCACTCGGTCCTGCAGGACGCCCTCGCGTTCACCGCGACCGCGATCGCCGTCGCCCTCGCGGACCGGCGCGAGCGCCGGCGCGTCGCGCGCGTCTTCCTCCTCGGGGCGCTCGGCTTTGCGATCCATTTCTCGGCCCACGTCGCTGCCGACCTCGGCGTCACGCGCGGCGTGGCGACCCTCGACCTCGCCGGCCGCACGATTGCCGCGATCGCCGCGGTCGCCCTTCTCGGGACGCTTCTTTTCGACGTCCTTCTGCCGCTCGTCAAGATGCGGCCGCCGCGCATCCTGCGGGATCTCGCGATCGCGGCCGCTTCGATCGCGGCGACGCTCGCGGTCCTGTCCTCCGGCAAGGTCGAGGTCGCCGGGATCGTCGCGACGTCGGCCGTCCTCACGGCCGTGATCGGCTGGGCGCTCCAGGACACGCTCTCGAACGTCATGGGCGGCCTCGCGCTGCAGATGGACGGCTCGGTCAAGACGGGCGACTGGGTGACGTACGAGGAGACGACGGGCCTCGTGCGTGACGTCGGCTGGCGCCAGACGACGCTCGAGACGCGCAACCGGGACTTTCGCGTGATCCCGAACGCGCTGCTCATGAAGCACGCCGTCACGCTGCGCGGCAAGGGTCTCCCGGGAGATGCGCCCCGCGAACGGCGCTGGGTCCGCTTCAGCGTGGTGCCGTCGTCGGCTCCCTCCGACGTCATCGCCTGCGCCCGGGAA
>DATKLW010000178.1:0-32346 GCA_035542215.1 Thermoanaerobaculia bacterium
GGCCCATCTTGGCCTTCTTGGTCGCGAGGTAGTCGCGCGTCCCGTCCGTCGGCGGGATCTCGAGAGGCACGCGCTCGACGATTTCGAGCCCGTACCCGTCGATCGCGACGTACTTGGCCGGGTTGTTCGTCATGAGGCGCATTTTCTGCACGCCGAGGTCGCGCAGGATCTGGGAGCCGATCCCGTAGTCCCTCACGTCCGGCGCGAAGCCGAGCTTTTCGTTCGCGGCGACCGTGTCGAGGCCCTGCTCCTGGAGCTCGTAGGCCCGGAGCTTGTTGAAGAGACCGATGCCGCGGCCCTCCTGCAGGAGGTAGAGGAGGACGCCCTTGCCTTCCTTCGCGATCTGGGCCATCGCCCGCTGGAGCTGGGCGCCGCAGTCGCAGCGGCCGGAGCCGAAAACGTCGCCCGTGAGGCACGCGGAATGGACCCGCACGAGGACCGGCTCGCCCTCGGCCCACGTCCCCATCACGAGCGCGAGGTGTTCCTCGTTCGTCACCTCGGAGCGAAACGCGACCGCGCGGAACTCGCCGTACGGCGTCGGAAGAACCGGGGCCGCGATGCGATGGACGAGACGCTCGTTCCGCATCCGGTAACGGATGAGGTCGGCGACGGAGACGATCGGGATGCCGTGCTTCTCCGAGACGAGGAGGAGGTCCGGCACCCGGGCCATCGTCCCGTCTTCGTTCATGATTTCGCAGATGACGGCGGCGGGCGCGAGCCCCGCGATCCGCGCGAGGTCGACCGAGGCCTCGGTCTGCCCGGCCCGCTTGAGGACGCCGCCCTTCTTGGCCCTGAGCGGAAACATGTGGCCGGGGCGCAGGAAGTCGTGCGGCTTCGCCTTCGCGTCGACGAGCGTCAGGACGGTGGCGGCGCGGTCGGCCGCGGAGATCCCGGTCGTCGTCTTGCCGCGGGCCTCGACCGAGACCGTGAACGCGGTCCCGTAGTTCGACGTGTTCTGTTCGACCATCGGGTGGAGCTCGAGCTCGTCGCAGCGCTCCTCGGTCAATGAGACGCAGACGAGGCCGCGTCCCTCGCGCGCCATGAAGTTGATCGCGGCGGCCGTGACGTGCTCGGCCGCGAGGCAGAGGTCGCCCTCGTTCTCGCGGTCCTCGTCGTCCACGATGATGACGAACTTGCCCTGCCGGTAGGCCGCGGCGGCGTCGGCGACGGAAACGAATCCCACGGGTCTTCCTTCTTTCGATTCTCTCGTGGCGCAGGACGCGCCCGGGTCAATTGTACCGGGAGGCCCCGCCGGACCCCGGGTCGGGCCGGAAGCCCCGGAACGGGTGGTCCGCGAGCACCGCGCGCTTGCCGACCTCCTTCACGAGCGTCCGGAGGAAGCCGTCGAACTGGTTCGCGGCCGGGAGAAAGGCCCGCGGCGCTCGCTCGCGCGAGAAGCCCGCGTGGAACCGCTCGAAAAGCGACCAGTCGCGGAACATGAGATCCCGCATCCCGCCGCGCCGGAAGCTCTCGATTTCGGTCACGAGCGCGCGGAGGCCCTTCTTGTCGGGCGTCTTCAGGAAGTCCTGCGTCGCGCGCAGCAGGTGGCCGAGTTCCTCGCGCAGGCGAAGGCTCTGGTCGAGGCGGGCGCGGTACTCCGGGAAGAGCACCCGGGCGTCGATTCCCGACGAAAACGTCTCGGCGAGGCCGATGACGCTCTGCTGAAAGAGGTCCCGGAACAGTCTCGCCGCGTCCTCGAGCCGCGCGAGGACGGCCTCGGGATCGTTCGTGAGGGCGACGCCGACGAGCTCCACGTCCATCGCCTTGCGCGTCTCGGCCTCGAACGCGGCGGCGAGCCTGTCGAGGCCCTCGGCTTCCTTCGTTCCATCCTCGAAGCGCGGGCGCAGGCGGCGCTTCACGTACGAGACGAACGAGTCGCTCTCGGCCTTCAGGAGGCTGAAGATCAGGAGCGCGCGTTTCCGGGTCGCGGGCGATTCGGCCGCGGAAGAAACCCGCTCGGCGACGCGCAGACCCTTGAAGAGGGCGACGAAGAGCGTCGCGAGCGCGCCCCGCTGGGACGGGTCGGGCAGGCTGCCGAGCACCTTCGCGAGCGACTGCTTCGACTCGCGGTCGAGGACGGGCCGCAGGTTCTCACGGAAGAGGACGCCGAGGTTCGGATCCTGGCGGAGCGTCCCGACCACGATCCTGCCGAGCGAAAGATACGTCTGGAGCGGGATGAACGGCGCCTTCGCGAGCTCGTCGAGGATCTTCGCGAAGTCGTCGAGCGTCTCGACGACCCTCGCGAGCTCCGTGGTCCCGTCGCCGCCGCGCTTGCGCGTTCCCGCGCGCTGAACCTGCGTGTCCAGGTAGAGGAGAAACGAGGCGAGGTCTTCCTGGCCCTCGCCCATCAGCTGCGTCGCGATGAGCCCCATGTGCGCGACGCCGGAGCGGGCCGCCGCGACCTCCTCGACGTAGTTCCGGAGCGATGCATGCGAACGCTCGAACACCGAGAGCGGAAGGCAGTCGATCTGGAAGAAGCGCTCGAGCCCCTTGAGCCACATCTCGAGCTCGAAGAGATAGTCGTACTTCACGCGGTTCGAGAACAGCGCGGAGGTCTCGAGGACGGTGAAACGCGGCATGTGCAGAGGAATTGTAAGCCCCGGGCTCAGAACGGATAGCCGACCGCGAACGCGAATGCACCCGCGTCCTCGCCGGGTTTCCGGTCGAGCTTGATCCCGTATTCGAGCCGGAGCGGCCCGACCGGCGTCAGGTAGTGGAGGCCGATCCCCGCGCCTGTCCGGACCTGGCTCAGGTTGATGTACGTCGGATCCGCCCAGGTGTTCCCCACGTCGACGAAGAGAGCAACCTCGAAGCCGCTCGCCACGGGGAGGCGCCACTCCGCGTTGGCGATCAGCATCGCGTTTCCGCCCTCGCCGACGCCGTCCGCGTTGAGCGTCTGGCCCGGGATGCCGAGGTTGTCGAGGCTGAACGCGCGATGAGTGGACGACCCGCCCGCGAAGAAGCGCTCGGGGACCGGGATGATGAGGTTCGGCGCGCACGTCCCGGTCTCGACCAGGGCCTCGGGGCACGCCTCGAAGTTCCAGATGAACCCGGCACGCAGGGAGAACGCGAAGCGCGTCTTTCCCCATGGCCGGTAGAGGCCCGCCTGCGACAGGACCTTGAAGAAGTGCGCGTCGGCCGCGAGGAGCGGGAACGCATACTTGAGGTCCGTCCCGAGCAGGAACCCCGCCCGCGGGTTCAGCGGATCGTCGCGCTTGTCCCACGTGACGCCGCCCGAGACGGACGCGATCCGGCTCTCCTGGTTCGCCCTCTGGTCGGCGCCGAGGCCCGGGTCGGCGGACGGGTTCACGAGCTCGTACTGGATGCGAAGGCCGGTGCGGAGCGTCTTCGTCAGGCGGTACTCGCCCTGGAGGAAGGTGCCCGAGCGCTTGACGTCGTACGACGTCGACGGGACGTCGGTCGTCTGGTACACGGCGAACGACAGCGGGATCTTGCCGCCGAAGAGGGACCGGTCCCGCGCCGTGAAGATGAGGCGGGGATCGTTGTTCGAAGCCCGCCCCTCGACGCCCACCTCGAGCGCGCGGCCGAAGAGGTTGTTGTACGTCACGCCCAGAGAGAGGCGCAGGGAGAGCTGGTCGTTCAAGGACCCGCTCGTCTGGGGGTTGTACTCGGCGCCGATCGCGTACGTGAGGCTCCAGGGCCGCGCCTCCGAGACCGTCACGAGAACGCTTCGGGACATCGTCTCGGGATCGGTCTCGAACGTCGAGACGTCGATCCGGTCGAAGATGCCGAGACGCGCGAGCGCCTGCTGCGTATCGAGGAGCTTCGTGAGCGAGAACGGGCTGCCTTCGACGTTCGCGAGGCGGTCCTCCACCACGAACGGCTTCGTCACGCGGATGCCGCGCACGATCGTCTTCCCGAACAGGACGGGCTTGCCCTCGGTGACGGAATACGTGACGTCGGCCCCCTCGCCCTGGGGCGGCTCGGGCCCCGAGAACCGCGTCGTCACCTCGACTTTTGCGTCCACGAAACCCCGGTCCACGTAGAGCGACTGCAGGAGAGCCGCGTCTCCGGTCACCGCGGAGTCCGAATACGGAACGCCCGGCTTGACGGAGAGCCGCGGGACGAGCTCCTTTTCCGGAATGAGCCGGATCCCCTGGAACAGAGTCCGCCGGACGACGGTCCTCACGCCTTCGTCCACCGCGAACGTGACGTCGAGCGCGTGCTCTCCCTTTCCGTCCGTGAGGGACGGCGGCGCGATGTGCGCGTCCCGCCATCCGCCCTCCCGGTAGAGCGTCGCCAGGGCGTCGCGGTCGCGCGCCGCTTCGTCGCTCACGTATCGGCCCGCCTCGAGAATGCCGCGGGGCCGCGTCTCGATGGCGGACTGGACCTTGTTCGGAGGAAGACCGGCCGTCCCCGTGACGTCCACCCGTTCGACGTGCCACCGTGCGCCCTTGTCGATCGCGAACGCGATGACCTCGCGGCCGGGCTGCGTGTCGAACGTGACTTTCACGGACGCCTTCGCGAAGCCCTTCTCCTCGTACGATCGCTTGAGGGCGAGACGCAGCCTTTCCACTGCGTCCTCGTCCGGCGGCTCGTCCTTCCGCCACGGCGACTCGGCGTGGCCGCGGACCACGGCTTCTTTCTCCCCCGTGACCTCGAGGACGACGAGGGGCCCGATGAAGACGGAATAGCGGGGCGAGACGGCGCCCCTCGCGGCGTCGTATCGCTCGTCCTCGAGCCGCACCTCGGCGCGCGAATAGCCGAGGCGATGAACTTCGCTCTCGAACCGCTCGGCGTCCTCGCGCGCGGTCGTCTTCCTGTAGGGCTTCCCTTCCTTCATCTTCGCCTTTGCGCGGAGCGCCTCCGCGCCGACCGGCGAGAGGCTGCCGTCCCACTGAGGCGGTCCCGCGACGGCCCGGCGGCCCGGCCGGACGTCGAAACGGACGTTGACGCTCGTTTCGTCCTCTCCCGCGCCGACGACGGCCGAGACGGCGGCCTCGAAGTACCCCGCGTCCGTGAGGACGCGTCGCATCGCCTCTTCGACCGCCGGAAGGCGGCCGGCTTCCCACGGATCGCCGGCTCCAAGGCCCATCGCGTCGAGCACGCGTCCGCGCGCCGGGATGCCCTTCGTGACGGCGAGGGTGGCGATCCGCGGCGCCGCGATGAAGACGACGACGACCGCGACGCGGTCGTCCGCAGGCGCCGCCTCGACGGCGAGGTCCGCGAACCGCCGCGTGGCGAAGAGGTTCCGGAGCGAGACCCGCACCGCGCCCTCGGTCAGGACCCTGCCGGGGCCGAGCTCCGTGAGCCCCGCCATGCGCTTCTCGTCGAGGGCCCCGTCGCCGCGGAACGCAAGCGAGGCGATCGTCCTTCCCCACAGGACGTCCTCGGAAGGCGCCGCGCCCGCCGGGGCGGCGGCGAGGCACAGGGCGAGAAGAGCGGCCCGGCCGCCGGACGTCCTCACCGCAGCCGCTGCCGGAACCGCAGCTCGAGCGAGTAGACGCCGAACTCGTCGAGCAGCGCCTGCAGGTAGGCAGTCGACGAGAGCTGATAGTCGAGCGTGATGATCTGCTGCTGGTTGCTCGAGAGGACGAACGAGACGGTCGCGTTGAAGTCCTTCCCGAGAGCCTTGCCGACCGTGATGCGCGGGGCGTCGAAGGTCGTTCCCGTCGAGAAGGCGGGGTCGATCTGGAACCGGTCGAGCCGGAAGAACTCCTTCGTGCGGCTCGTGACGGCGTCCGACGCGAGGCTCGCGAGGAGCTCCTTCGCCGCCTTCGAGACGGACTCGTCCGAGGAGACGGGAACCGGGCCGACCGGGCCGCCGGCCACGGAAGTCGACGGCAGCTCTCCCGTCGCCATGAGAGAGACGATCGACGCCTCGGAGAGCTGCGGATCCGAAGAGAAGCGCGGCGCCAGGCGGGCCGCCGTGCCCGTCAAGCCGAACGTGACCTCGTACCGGTTGATCGTGGCGCGGGCCTCCAGCTCGAAGAACGGGTCGATCCGGATCGGGTTCGAGAAGAGGATCCGCCCCGACAGAACGTCGTAGCGCTGGCCCTGAAGCGTGAGGCGCCCGCCCTCTTCGGCGCGGATTTCGCCGAAGAGGAGCGGATGGGCCCACGTCCCGCGCATGAAGAGCTCGCCGGAGGCCTTCAGGCGCGCGACGTTCGTGCGGACCTCGATCGACTCCGGGGGCGCGACGAGCCTCACGTCGAGAGTGACCGGGTCCAGGATCGTCGGGTTCGCGCCGACCGTCGCGACGCGCTTGCGCTGGAGGAGCGCCGCGAGGTCGATCGAGAAGTCCCGGTCGTAGAGCGCCCGGTCGAACGTGAGCTCCCCGCGGACGGCGCGCGGCAGCGAGTCGCCGAGCAGGAGGAGGTTGCCGGAGAACGTCCCGCGGAACCCGTCGAAGGGCGACGCCTTGACGTGAGAGACGAGCGCCGACACGCGAAGCCCCGTGACCTTCCATCCGTCGAGCAGCACGGACCCGCCGAGGCTGACGGCGCCTCCGCCGTAGCGCAGCGAGACGTCGTTGATCGTGATCTTGCCCTCGCTGAAGAGGAGCGAGCCCGTCGCGGACTCGAACGCCGGCCCGCCGTCCGGGACCACGACGTCCACCCCGTCGAGCGACGTGCGGCCGGTCACGACGGGAGACGACGCGGTGCCGCCGACACGCGCGTCGAGCGTGATGCGGCCCGCGATCTGAAGCGGAGCGACGGCCGCCCGGAGGAGGGAGGCGTCCAGCGACCCGCTCAC
Source organism: Thermoanaerobaculia bacterium (assembly GCA_035542215.1). GTDB lineage: Bacteria > Acidobacteriota > Thermoanaerobaculia > UBA5066 > UBA5066 > Fen-183. Next base: position 6,718 of record DATKLW010000178.1, read on the forward strand.
GGCGACGTCCAGCCCGCGCGGTTCGATGAACTGGGCGCTCCCGGCGAGCGCGACGGATGTCGTCATGCCCGGCGGAGCGTCGGGCCGGACGGCTTCGGCGAGCGTCAGGCGCTCGAAGGAGACCCGCCCTGCCGCAATCTTCAGCGGCGTTCCGCCGCGCAACGTGAGCGTGCGTCCCCACGCCGTGAACTGCGCCGCAGAAATCACGCCTTCGCCGTCGAGGCCGGCGGCCCCTGCCCCGGGTGCCCCGGGCCTGAGCGACGCCTCGGCGCTCAATCGGCCGTCGAACGCCGCGTCCTCCGGAACGCCGAGGAGCGGCGCGAGCGGCGCGAGGCTCGGGAACTCGGCGCGGGCGCGCCAGAGGCCGCCCGACGCGGGATCCTTCGGCGAGAGCACCTCGAGGACTCCCTCCTCCGGCGCCTCCGCGCGCAGGCTCCAGACGCCACGGTCCGCGCGGGCGTGCAGCTCGATGTCCCGCCCGGGTCGCGCGAGACGCTTCCCGTCATACGTGGGCGCGGCGACATGCCCGTCCGCCGCGAGCGTCGGCCGGTCGAGGATGCCCTCGCCGCTGACCGTTCCCGTCAGGCGCCCGCCCGCCGGGACGTCCGCAAGTGCGGCGAGACGCCCCACGGGGACATCCCTCGCGTCCAGCGCGAACCGGTACGCCCGGTCGGCGTAGCGGTAGAAGCCGCTTCCCTCGACCGCCGCGTCGCCGAGCCGGCCCCGCAGACCCTCGACCGCCACGCGGTCGTCCTGGAACGCGAGGACGCCCTCGAGCCGGTCCAGCTTCTGACCCCAGATCGACGCGTCCGCCAGGACGAGGGGGACGCGCCCGTGGATGTCGGGCGTCAGGCCGTCGAGCGGGAGCCGGCCCGTCGCGCGCCCCGACATCGGGAGGTCGAGGTCGAGGAACGCGAGCACCCTCTCGAGCGGCCACTCGTGGAAGTCGCCGGCGAAGCCGTCCAGCCGATAGTGCCCGTGCAGCGCCCGGCCGAACCCGATCTTCCCCTCGAGAGCGAGGCTGCCGCCGCCGTCCCGTGCCGCAAAGGGCGCGAGAGTCGCGACGTCGTGATCCACGGTGAAGCTCGCGGAGGTTTCACCGAAGCGCACGCCGCGGAGGACGAAGTCCGAGGCATCCATCCGGCCCTCGATGCGCGGATCCGAGAATGCGCGTGTCAGACGCGCCGAGAGGCGGCCCGAACCGCCGAGCTTGAGCGGCGGCTCGAGAGGCTCCTTCTGGATCGCCGGATACCAGTCGTCGGCGACGCGCTCGAGCTCGGCGAGATCGCCCGCCGAAATGTCGAACGCGAGGTCCGGCGCCCAGGACCCGAACTTCAACGACCCGTCGAGGCGGATCTTCGCGCCTCCCGCGGTGGCGAGCGGCATGCCGCCGAAGAGGATCCGGCCGTCCTTCACGAGGATCGGGCCGCCGCCGGCGACCGGGATCGGGAAGCGCCCCTTCACCGCGGAGACCCGGCCGGGGTCGGGCGTGAGCGTGAGGCGTCCCTCTCCGTCCGCGTGCTCGATGCCGCCCGGCCCGAAGGTCAGGGTCGCGTCGAGGCCGGCGCGCGTCATCATGCCCGTTCCCGGAAGGCCGAGGTCCGCGAAGAACTGCTCCAAGTCGATTCCCTTGCCGTGCACGGCGATCTCCACGGGGAGGGGCGGCCGGTCGAGGCGGCCGAGTCGCACGAGGGCCTCAAGCGTGCCGCCCGCGTAGCTCGCGCGCGTGACGTCCACGAGCAGCCCCTTCGGGTCGAGCCGGAGCGTCCCCTCGCCGGACATCGGGAAGATGGCGAGGCGCGAGGCCGGCAGGTCGAAGGCCGCGCGGACCCTCAGACCCCCGGGATCACCGATGCGGAGCGCCCCGTTGAGACGCACGGGCCCCGTGAGCGGGAGCCCGAGGCCGAAAGCCTGTCCGAGCGTCTCCCCGGACGTCTCCACCTTCGCGACGAGCGCGAGGACCGGCTTCTTGAGGTCGTCGACGCCGCCTTCGGCCTCGACCGAGATCCGAGGTCCCTTCAGGCGCAGGCCCGTGAGGTGGACGCGTCCGGGCGCGAGCGTGACCTCGGCGCCGATCGCGAAGTCGAGCGTCTCGTTGTTCTCGAGGCGGAAGCTTCCCTGCCGGCAGGCGAGGACGAGATGCGTCACGGACAGCGTCCGCCCCGCGCGGGCCGTGACCGCCGCGTCCTTGAGGAGGGCGTCGATCTCGGCCTTCCACTCGCGAAACCTCAGGGACGCGCGCTGGATGACGGCCTCATGGAGCTGGATGTCCTTGCCGCCGCCGCCGCCGCCGCGGAGCGCGCGCAGGATCGGATCGACGTTCGTGGTCCCGTCCGGGAAGACCTCGACGACGATCCTCGGCGCGACGACGCGGAGCTTCGAGAGCTCGATCGTCTCGCTCGTGATCACCGGAATTCCCCGGATCTCGATCTCGGACGCCGAGAAGAGCGGCCCCGCGAGCGAGCGGCGGTCGTTCCCGATCGAAACGTCGCGCACGAGGAACGAAAACGGCAGGAGCGCAAGGTCGAAGCCGCCGATCGACACCTTCCTCCCGATCTGCGCCTCGAGGAGCCGCTCGGTCTTCCGCCGCATCGCGTCCTGAAACCGCTGCGACCTGAACACCCCGTAGAGGACGAGGACGGAGAACACGAAGAGGAGCAGGAAGAGCCGGACGAGCCGGACCTGCGTGAGCGTCAGATGGGGGAGGGTCGGGATCGGACGCCGGGCCATCGTCTCTCGTCAGCGCGACGCGTTGTCCCGCTCGCCGCCGAACGAGAGCTTGCCCGACAGGATCTCCCAGAAGGAGGCCGCCGAGGCCCGCACGAGCGAGACGGTCTCCCGCGCGCGGGAGATCGCGATGCGCGTCGCCGCGCTCACCGGGAACCCTTCCTGGCCGTCGAGCGTCAGGAAGACGCCCGCCGCGTCCTCTTCGACCCTCAGCTCGAGGCGGACGGAGTCCGGCAGGACGAGCGGGCGAAGCGACAGCGTGTGGGGGCAGATGGGCGAAAGGACGAGGGCCGGCATCGTGGGCTCCAGGATCGGGCCGCCGGCCGAGAGGTTGTAGGCGGTAGAGCCCGTCGGCGTCGAGACGATGAGTCCGTCTCCGCGGTAGCGCGAAACCGTCCGGCCATCGACGTCGACGCGGATCGCGGCGATCCGCGCGAGCGCCGATTTCCCGAGGACCGCGTCGTTCACGACGCGGTACGTCCTCGCCGGGCGGCGCCCCTCCGCGACGGACACGGAAAGCATCCTTCGCTCCTCGAGGCGTGCGGCTCCGGCAAGCGCCGCCTCGAGGATTTCCTCGTATTCGCCGGGACCGCAGGTCGTCAGGAACCCGAGTGTCCCGATGTCGATCCCGAGGATCGGGACCCCCGGCGCCGGGTGCCGGGCAACCGAGAGAAGCGTGCCGTCGCCTCCGAGCGTGACGAGGAGATCGACGACCTGCGCGATCTGGGTCCGGGCCGTGCCGCCGCCGTCGTTCCGGGCCGCGGCGGACTCGAGGTCGTGCACGACCTGGTAGCCGCGCTTCGTGAGGAGGCGATCCAGCTTTCGGGAGAGCTCGAGGGCTTCCTCGCTGGTGTAGCGGGTGACGAGACCCACACGCCGCACCCGCGACGCGCCCTTCTTCCGCATCATCACGTTGAAAGTTTAGCGGGATTCCTCCGGAACGCGGCGAGGTATTCCACGTTGCCGTCCGCGCCCGAGATCGGCGACGCCACGACGCCACGCGACTCGAGGCCCTGGGACGCGGCCGACGCGGCGACGCGCGCCACCGCGCGGGCCCGCACCCCCTCGTCGCGGACGATCCCGCCCCGGCCGACCTCCCCCCGCTCCGCCTCGAACTGGGGCTTGACGAGGACGAGGACGTCCGCCGTGGGGGCGAGGAGCGGCACGGCGGCCGGCAGGACGAGCGTCAGCGAGATGAAGGAGAGGTCCCCGACGAGGAGAGTCGGCTCCTCCGGGATCTCCGCGCGCGACAGGAGGCGCGCGTTGACCTTCTCGCGCAGGACGACGCGCGGATCGCCCCGCAGCTTCGCGTGCAGCTGCCCCCAGCCGACGTCCACGGCGTAGACCCGCGCGGCCCCGCGCGCAAGCAGGACGTCGGTGAACCCGCCGGTCGACGCCCCGAGGTCGAGGCAGACGCGCCCGGCGGGGTCGATCCCGAAGTGCGCGAGGCCGGCCGCGAGCTTCACGCCTCCGCGCGAGACCCAGGGGTGCTCGGGCTCGCCGACGGCGACCTCGGCGGCGTCGTCGACGGGCGTGCCGGGCTTGACGCGCTCTTTCCCGGCGACGGCGACGCGCCCCGCGAGGATGAGGGCCTCGGCCCGGGTGCGCGTCTCGGCGAGGCCGCGCTCGACGAGGAGGACGTCGAGCCTCTTCTTCTTCAGATCGTCACCATCACCTTGAGGACGTCGCCGCCCGTGCGCGCGAGTCGGAACGCCTCCGCGGCGTTTTCGAGCGGGACGCGGTGCGTCACGAGGTCCGCGGCGCGGACGACCCCCTGCCGGATCAGATGGAGCGCCTCGGCGAGGTCGCGCGCCGAAGAGGAATAGGAGAAGAGCAGCGAAAGATCGCGCAGGTATGGCACGTGCGGCTCGATCGTCCATCTCTTGCCCGGCGCGACCGGCGAATAGAAGACGACGCGGCCGGCGGGACCGGCCGCCGCCAACGCGGCGAGGACGGCGTCCTCGGACGTCGGCAACACGAACACCACGTCCGCGCCCGGTGCGGAGGCCCTCTTCACCTTCTCGGAGAAGTCTTCTCCCGGGCCCCCGGCCTGGTCGAAGCCGAGTCGCAGCGCGTGCGCCCGCCGCGCGGGGTCCGGGTCGCAGCCGACGAGGCGCCGGGCGCCCGCGGCGCGCGCGACGAGGCCGAGCAGGACGCCGTTCGCCCCGAGGCCGATCACGGCGGCCGTGTCGGCGCGGTGGACCGCGGCCCGGCGCACGGCCTTCACGGCGCACGCGACCGGCTCGACGAGCGCCCCGTCTTCGAAGGAGACGTCGTCGGGAAGGAAGAGGACGTCGGCGCGGACCGCGGCGGCCTCGACGCGGACGTACTCCGCGAGGCCGCCCGGCTCGAGGCGGTTCGCCTTCCACGCGACGCACTGCACGTCCTCGCCCGCGAGGCAGAACCGGCACTGCCCGCAGGCCGCGTGGTGGTGGACGACGACCCGGTCGTCCGGCTCGAAGCGCGTTCCCGTCCCGGCCTCCACGACGACGCCGGCGGGCTCGTGCCCGAGAACGGCCGGCGCCTTCGTCGCGACGTACCAGCCGGCCGTGTCGCTGCCGCAGATCCCGACCGCCCTCATGGCGACGAGGAGCTCGCCCGGGCCGATCGAGGGGACCTCGCGCGTCACGACCTCGACGTCCTCCGCGGAGCGCGCAAGGGCGACCTTCATCGTCTTCACGGGATCACCGCGACCTTCAGCGCGGTCCCCGCGCGGGCGAGATCGAACGCGGCCTGCCATTCCGAAAGCGGACGGCGCGCCGACACGATCTCCGCGGCGGGAATCGCGCCGAGGGAAAGCAGCGCGAGCGCCTCGTCGGCCTCGCGGGGCGTGTAGTGGAACGACCCGACGATCGAGACCTCGCGATAGTGCACGGCGTGCGCGTCGATCGCGACGCGCGCCCCGGCGGGCAGCCCCGCGAAGAGGAGGACGACACCGCCGTCGGCGGCGAGCGCCGGGAGCGCCTCGATGACGCCGGGATCGCCCGTCGTGTCGACGACCAGGGAGAATCTCCTAGCTCCCTCTTCGCGCCTGTGATCGATGCGCGAGGGCGACGGTGGATTTTCTTCGAAGGTGAATACGGGCCGCGGCGCACCGCCGGGCACGTCGCGCGAGGCGACCCCGAGGCGCGCCACCTCCGCCTTTCTGCCTTCGAAGAAAGCGAGTCTCTCCGCTCTCCTTCCCGCGACGACGATCCGCCGCTCCGCGCCGCTTCCCGTCTCCTCTTCCTCTTTCCCCCTCAGAAGAAGAAACAGCATCGCCGCGATCGGGCCGGTGCCGGCGATGAGGACGTCCTCCTCCCGCGCGGCTCGGCCGCGCGCGCTCCGCGCGCGCGCGAGCCCGCGGACGACGCTCGCGAGCGGGTCCAGAAGGGCAGCGGCCTCGTCGGGCATCCCGTCGGGGACCCGACGCAGGCCGCGTTTCGCGAGGCGTTCCGGCACGAGAAGAAAGTCCGCGAACGCGCCGAAGAGCGGCCGGTCGAACGCGGTCTCGCAGAGGTTCTCGCGGCCCTCGCGGCACGCGGCGCAGGCGCCACAGGGCGCCGAGACGGCCGACGTCACACGCGTGCCCGGCGCCCAGGCCGCGCCGGCGCCCGCCTTCTCGACGACACCCGCCCATTCGTGGCCGAGCGTCAGCGGGAACGGGATCTTCGGGTGGCCCCGGCGCGCGATCTTCAGGTCCGTGCCGCACGTGAGGGCCGCGCCCACGCGCACGAGGACGTCGCCGGGGCCGGGCTCCGGCGACGGCACGTCCCGGAGGGCTACGTCGCCGGGAGCTTCGCAGACGAGCGCGCGCACGAAGGGAGCGTAGCAGGGGCGCACGGGAGACCCGGTCGCAGGACGGGGGCGCTTGACGGGCGGGGCCGCCGGACGCAGGCTCCCGCGCGCATGAGCGACCGGTCCGCCTCCCGCTGGGCCCTCCTGTCGATCGCGGCCGCCGTCGTGACGATCGGCATGAAGCTGACGGCCTGGAAGCTCACGGGCTCGATCGGGCTCCTGTCGGACGCGGCCGAGACCGGCGTGAACTTCCTCGCGGCACTCGTGGCGTACTGGGCGCTCCGGCGCGCGAGCCGGCCGGCGGACGCGACATACGCGTTCGGGCACACGAAAGCCGAGTACTTCGCGAGCGGGTTCGAGGGCCTCATGATCCTCGCGGCCTCCGTCGCAATCGCCGTCACGGCCGTCGAGCGCCTGAAGAACCTCCGCACGATCGAGAACGTCGGCCTGGGCCTCGGGATCCTCGTCCTCGCCTCGGCCGTGAACGCCGGCGTCGCGCTCGTCCTCCTTCGCGAGGCAAAGCGCCTTCGCTCGATCACCTTGAGGGCCGACGCGCAGCACCTCCTGACGGACGTCTGGACCTCGGCGGGCGTCCTCGTCGGCGTCCTCCTCGTCAGGCTCACGGGCTGGCTCGTCCTCGACCCGGTCGTCGCCCTCCTCGTGGCCGCCAACATCGTCTATACGGCCGTCAGGCTCCTGCAGGAGACCGCGGACGGCCTCCTCGACCGGGCGATCGGCGAGGACGAGCAGAAGGCCCTGAAGGCTGCGCTCGCCGCATTCGAAGATCGCGGGATCGTCCTCCACGACATCCGGACGCGCCGCGCGGGCCCGCGCCACTTCATCCAGATGCACGTCCTCGTGCCGGGCGCGTGGACGGTCAAGCAGGGACACGACGTCTGCGAAGAAATCGAGCGCGGCGTCGCCGGAGCGCTTCCCGGGAGCACGGTCACGACCCACCTCGAGCCCCTCGAGGACCCGTCGTCGTGGGACGACCGCGGCCTCGACCGGCACCTCTGAGCATCAGCGCGTCGCGAGAGGCGCGCCGGGTGCCGTCAGGAACGCGACGAGCGCCCTCGCGAAGCGATCCGATCCCTCCGGCGAGAAGTGAACGGGATCCAGGAACATGGCGTCCGGGAACGACCCGTTCGCGAACGGGTCGAAGAACAGCGCGTTCCCTTCTTCCCCGAGACGGCGCGCAACCTCGTTGTAACGCGAGAGGCCGGCGAGGTAGCCGGTCGAGGTGAGGCCAGGCGTCCAGCCCTCGAGCCAGGCCCGATCCTCGGCCTCGTGGGCCGGCCTGACGCGCGCCGTCTGCGCGACGAGGAGAGTGCGCGCGCCCTGCGCCCGCGCCACGGCGATCGTCGAGCGCAGGTTGCGCTCGTAGACCGCGACCGCCGCCGCCGGGATGTCGTCCCGTTTCGGGCCGCCCGCCCATGCGTAGGAGGGCGCGAAGCCCTCCGCGGCCGACGGTCCTCCGCCCGGCCGCAGCCGGCCGAGGAGCCACTCGAGGAGGACCGACCGCGAAACGACGCGGACCGGCGCGGGAGCGACGCCCGTGACACGCGGGAGGATGTCCGCGTGCCCGACGCTGTAATCGGGATAGAACGGGACGTGCCCGGCGGGCTGGAGGTCGTTCACCCCGGAGAAGACGACGACGAGGTCGGGCGCGAGGTCGACGTCGCGGATCTCGAGGGAGACGAGGCTCTCGAGGCTCGTCCAGCCCGGAAATCCCGCGTTCGCGACGTCGGCGCGGGGCGCGAGGAGCGTCCCGAGACGCGCCGGCCACGTCGAGGCGTCGTCCGGCGCGAGAAGGTCGAACGTCGTCGAGCCGCCCTCGCACACGATTCGAAAGACGCCGGGCGGCTTCGGGAGCGGCAGGTCGCGGACGTTGGTCGCGCGCTGGCCACGCGCGTTGAAGTGGACGACCTTGCCGGCCGCCTCGAGCGTCGCATCCGGCCGTCCCGCGACGATCAGAAGCGGGTGCGGGCGGTACGCGCGCCCGATCTTCCGGACGAACTTCGTGTATGCCTCGACGCGCGTCTCGGGCCATGCGCCGGTCTTCGCGCGCAGCGCGACGCGGCAGCCGCCCTCGAGCGCGAGAAAGAGCAGCACGGCGATCCCCAGGGGCACGAAGACGTTCGTGGCGAGCGCGCGAAGGGATTTCACGGGGCCCCGATTATGGAGCGCTCAGCCGCCGCGCCGCGTACACAGCCGCGATCGGGACGAGCGGGAGCCGGTATCGGTCGTCGCCGGACTCGGCGCCCGAGCTCACGGCGACGACGTAGAGGAACGTCCCGAGAAGGGCCGCGTGAACCGGAGCCGGGATCTGGCGCCACGAGGCCCGAACGCCTCCCGCGGCCGCGACCCAGAGGCCCGCGAGGAGAAGCGTCAGGACGGCCGAGACTGCGAAGAAGGCCGGCGCCTCTGCCCGGAGGAGCGTCAGGACGCGGGTCACCTCGACGTTCTCGTAGGCCTCGAGGAGCTCGGGGCCCGGCACCACGAACCCGAAGCGGACTCCGAAGATGAAGGACGGCGGCGTCAGGAGAAGGAGGGCGGCCCCCCGGGCCGCCGCGGCGGCGGCGAAGACGGGGTGCTCCGCGAGGATCCGGACCGCCTGACGCCTCCAGCGCGCATCGAGATCGGACAGGCTCAGCCGCGACGTCTCGGGAAACAGGTCCGCGTACCGCCGGTCGCCGAAGATCTCCCGCTCGGTGCCGCCCCCCGACCGGAACCAGCGCTCGCGGTTGCCGAGCCTCTCCTGCATCTCGGAGAGCGGCACGCCCTCGGCCCACGCGGCCGCGGGCGCCGCACGGTAGAAGAGCAGCTCGCTCGACGCGATCGGCGAGAGCGCGAAGGTGCCCGCGCGAAAGAGGTTCCGCACCTTCCAGCCTCCGACGAGGAGCACCGGCGCGACAAGAAACGCCGCGACGGCGCGGACGGGGCGCGCCCGCCGCGCGACGAACCAGACGAGGACGGCCGCCGGGACGAGCAGGTAGTACGAGAGCGGCCGCACGAGCGTCGCGACGGCGAGCCAGAGCCCGGCGGCGCCCGCGGCGCGGCGCTCGCCGGCGGCGAACCCCGCGAGGGCCGAGACCCCGAGCATCAGGAAGAACGTGAACGGCGTGTCCGAGAGGATCGAGAGGGAGTAAAGGAACGACCCGGGCTCGAGGGAGACGATCGCCGCGGCAACGGCGCCGGCCCGCGGCCCGAAGAGGCGAGCCGCGAGCGCCGCCGTGACGAGCGCGGTGCCGAACGCGAAGAGAGCGCCGGCGAGAGACGGAGCCCAGGGCGCGGCCGAGACGGCGCGCACGGCGGCGAGGACCAACGGATACCCGGGGGTCCGGTTGATCTCGGGCGCGGGCGCGGCCTCCGGCGACGGCGAGAAGGTCCCCTTTTCGAGAAGAGCGCGGGCCGGCCTGAGGTACGTCCCCGTGTCGATGAACACGAATGCATTCGGGTGCGCGTCGAGGACGAGCGCGAGCACGGCCAGCTTCGCCGCGAGCGCCGCCGCCGCGAAGAGGACGGCTGCCCGGGGCGGGCCCGCTCCCGCGCTCACGCCTTCGCCGCGAGGTGCCGCGAGCCCGGCGCCACGACGGGCTCGCCGCGCGCGCACAGAGGACACGCGGAGGCCTCCCACGCGGGGACCTCGAGCGCGAGGAGCGCGCGGTACGGCACACCGTCGACGGCGGGCGTCTTGTCGGCGGCCACGCGGCGGTCCACGATCGACCCGCAGACGACGGGCACCGCGCCCGCCTTCCGGAGGACGTCGAGGACCTCCTTCGTCGACTTCCCCGTCGTCACGACGTCCTCGACCACCGCGACGCGCTCGCCGTCCTCCAGCGCGAAACCGCGCCGGAGTGCGAAGACGCCGTCCACGCGCTCCGTGAAGATCGCGCGCATCCCCAGACCCCGGCCGACCTCGTGGCCGATGATGACGCCGCCCATCGCGGGCGACACGACGACGCCGGGCCGCTCCGGTGAGAGAAGGGCCGCGAGCGCGGCTCCGAGGACGCCCGCGCGATCCGGGTGCTGGAGGACCTTTGCGCACTGGAGGTACTTGTCCGCGTGGAGGCCCGACGACAGCCTGAAGTGGCCCGAGAGGAGCGCGCCGGTCTCCTCGAAGTGGCGGCGCACGGCCTCGGGCGTCACGGCTCCCCCGCTTCGCGGTCGCGGCGCAGGCCGTACCGGTCGATCTTCTTGTAGAGGTTCGAGCGGGGCGTGTCGACGGACTCCGCGGTTCGCGTCACGTTGCCTCCGTTCTCCGCGAGCTTCGCGATGAGAAAGAGCTTCTCCGTTTCGTCCTGGAACTCCTGGAGCGTCCGGATGGCCGTGAGGCGCTCCCAGATTCCCGCGGACGCCGGGTCCACGACCTTGCCGCCCCGCACCGTGACCGGCCCGGCCTCGGCCGCCGGCGCCGCGGCGCCGCCGTCCACGTCCGCGACGTCGAGGACGTCCGCGTCGGACATGATCATGAGGCGCTCGACGTGGTTCTTGAGCTCGCGGACGTTCCCCGGCCACGGTCGCGCCGCGAGCGCCTCGAGCGCCGCGTCCGTGAAGCGCTTGGGCCGGTAGTTGTTCGTTCGCGCGAACTGCTCGGCGAAGAACGTCACGAGGGCCGGGACGTCCTCGCGCCGCTCGGCGAGCGGCGGCGTCCGGAGCACGAGAACGTTCAGGCGGTAGTAGAGGTCCTCGCGGAACTTCCCCTGCGCGATGAGCGTCGTGAGGTCGCGGTTCGTCGCGGCGATCACGCGAACCTTCACCTTGACGACGCGCGGGCTCCCGACGGGCTCGACCTCGCCCTCCTGCAGGACGCGCAGGACCTTCGCCTGCGCGGGAGCCGACATGTCGCCGACCTCGTCGAGGAAGATCGAGCCTCCGTCCGCCTCGACGAACTTGCCCGTCTGTTTCCGGTCCGCCCCCGTGAACGAGCCGCGCTCGTGCCCGAAGAGCTCGGACTCGATGAGCGTGTCCGGGATCGCGGCGCAGTTGACCTGGACGAACGGCGCCGCGCGGACGAGCGAGGAATCGTGGATCGCGCGCGCGACGAGCTCCTTGCCCGTGCCGCTCGGCCCGACGACGAGGACGGTCGCCGGCGTCGGCGCCGCCTTCGCGATGTCCGCGAGGAGCCTGCGGATCGGCTCGCTTGACCCGACGATCCGCCCGATCCCGAGGCGGGTCTTGAGCTCGAGGTTCTCGCGCGCGAGGCGGCTCGAGTCGAGGACGCGGCGCAGCGCGTTCAGGACGTGCTCGGAGGAGAGCGGCTTCTCGAGGAAGTCGTCGGCCCCGGCGCGCACGGCGTCCATGGCGGTCTTCACGTCGCCGTGACCCGAGATCATGACGACGGGCGTCGAGATCCCGCGCGCGCGGAGCTTCGCGAGCGTGTCGAGGCCGTCCTGCCCCGGCATCTTGATGTCGAGGAGAACCGCGTCGTGGTCCGGCGCCTCGGAAACGGCGCCGACGCCCGACGCGACGGCCGTGACCTCGTAGCCCTCCTCGACGAGGAGCGTGCGGAGGGACTCCCGAATGTCCGCTTCGTCGTCGCAGACGAGGATCCGGCGCGCCATCGGGGCGATCCTAGCAGCCCGAACGCCAGGGATGATTCAGCTGCGCTATGTGGGGAGGCGGCTCCGCGCGCGACACTCCTTACGGGAAACCGACATGAAGAAGACCAGAACCGCCGGGGACATCATGATCCATCCCGTCCTCGCGGTGCGTGAGTCGTGGACCGTCCGCGAGCTCGCCTCGTACTTCGTCGAGAAGTCGATCTCCGGCGCGCCCGTGCTCGACGCCGCCGGACGGCTCACGGGAGTCGTGAGCCTCACGGACATCGTCGACCAGGTCACGCGCGAGCGGGACAGCGCGACGCTCCCGAAACGCGCCTGGTCCGACAAGGTCGCCCCCGAAGACCTCCTCGGCCTCCAGATCGAGGACGGCGACCGCGTCGTCGCCGACATCATGACCCCGACGTTCTTCACGATCCCCGCCGAGACGGCCGTCCCGAAGGTCGCGCGGACGATGGTCGCGGGCCGTATCCACCGCCTTCTCGTCACCCGGAAGGGACGCGTCGTCGGGATCGTGACGACCCTCGACGTCCTCCGCGAGCTCGCCGGGCCGGGCCCGGCTCACCGCGTGCCCCCGCCGCGAACCGCGCGCCGGGCGGCCGCCGCTCCTCCCGCTCGGCGCTCCCGCGCGAAATCCCGCTAGGCCCCTCGGACTTCGAGAACGGCGGCGCCGCGGATCGCGTCCGTCTTCAGCGCGACGAGCGCCTCGTTCGCGCGTTCGAGAGGGAACACTTCGACATGCGTCCGCACCGGGAGGCGCGCCGCCTCCGCGAGGAACTCGCGGCCGTCCTCCCGGGTCGCGTTCGCGACGCTCCGCACGACGCGCTCGTGCCAGAGGAGGTCGTAGGGCAAGGGCGGCGTGTCGCTCATCGAGATCCCGCCGAGGACGAGAACGCCTCCCGCGTCGAGAGCCGCGAGGCCCGGCGCGACGAGCTCGCCTGCCGGCGCGAAGACGATCGCGGCGTCGAGCGGGACGGGCGGCCGGTCGGCGGAGCCGCCGACCCACGTCGCGCCGAGCTCGGCCGCGAGCGCCTGGTGCCGGTCGCGATCGCGCGTCATCACGTACACCTCGGCGCCGCGGCCGCGCGCGACCTGGATCGCGACGTGGCCCGCCGCCCCGAAGCCGTAGATCCCGAGGCGCGCTCCCGCGAAGCCCCCGCGCCCCTCGAGGCCCGTGAGCCGCAGCGCGCGGAAGCCGATGATCCCCGCGCAGAGGAGCGGCGCGGCTTCCAGATCGCGGAACGCCTCCGGGAGCTCGTAGACGAAATCCGCGCGCGCGAGGAGAACGTCCGCGAAGCCGCCGTCCACGGTCCAGCCCGTGAACTCCGGCGCGAGGCAGAGGTTCTCGCGGCCCGTGCGGCAGAAGCGGCACGACCCGCAGGAGGCGTGGAGCCACGCGACGCCGACGCGTCTGCCGACGAGGGCCTCCGCGCCGTCACCGGCGCGGATCACGGTCCCGACGGCCTGATGGCCGGGGACGACCGGGGATCTCCGCGACGGAAGGTCGCCCTCGACGACGTGCAGGTCGGTCCGGCAGACGCCGCAGCACGAGACACGCAGGAGCACTTCGCCCGGGCCCGGCACGGGGTCGGGCGCCTCCTCGAGGACGAGCGGCCGGGTCGCGGCGGGCGCGGGCCGATGGAGCCTCTGGGCGCGCATGCGGGAACCCTAGCGCCGGTCCCGCCCCCGCGCCAGCGGGGAATGATGCGCTTGCTTCATTGCCCGCGGGCGCGACTCGGTCTCGACTGGAGATGGATCGTAAGATCGCGGACTCACTTCGGGACAAGGAGCGCTCCATGACGGCGGAATCGACACCCGGCCTCGACCTCTCCCATTCGCAGCAGGCGGCCATCGAGAAGCTCGCCCGGGACGAGAACGTCATCCATCCGCCGATCTGGATGGCGCGGGACGCCGCGATCCGCAACGACGTCGTGGAGCGGGAGCACGCCCTCCTTGCCCCGGACGACTTCTGGGCGGAGAAGGCCGCCGGGGTCGAGTGGATGGAGCCCTGGAAGGAAGTTTGCCGCTTCCATCCGCCGAACCACGAGTGGTTCATCGGGGGCAAGCTGAACGCGACCGTCTCGTGCATCGACCGCCACGTGTACGGCGACAAGCGCAACAAGGCCGCGCTCCTGTGGATCGGCGAGGACGGCGAGGAGCACGCCTACACGTACAGCCGCCTCTACCGCGAGGTGAACCGCTTCGCGAACGCGCTCAAGCGCCTCGGCGTCAAGAAAGGCGACCGCGTCATCATCTACATGCCGCTCACGCCGGAGGGCATCGTGTCGATGCTCGCGTGCGCGCGCATCGGCGCGATCCACTCCGTCGTCTTCGCCGGGATGGGAACGCAGGCGCTCAAGTCGCGGATCGAGGACTGCCGCGCGAAGGTCATCGTCTGCTCGGACTTCACGTTCCGGCGCGGCAAGCGGATCGCGCTCAAGCCGACGATCGACGAGGCCGTCCGCGACCTCGTGTTCGTCGAGCACGTGGTCGTGCATCGGCGGGGCTCGCGGCCGGGCGACACCCCCGTCACGTTCGAGAGCGAGCGCGAGAAGGACTTCTACGACATTCAGCACGCCCGCGAGATCCACTGCCCGCCCGAGCCGATGGACGCAGAGGACCCGCTCTTCATCCTCTACACGTCCGGGACGACCGGGACGCCCAAGGGCGTCGTCCACACGGTGGGCGGCTACATGGTGGGCGTCACGTACCTCGCGCGCGCCTTCTACCAGATCGGCGACCGCGACATCTACTGGTCGACGTCCGACATCGGCTGGATCGTCGGCCACTCGTTCATCGTCTACGGCCCGCTCTCCGTCGGCGCGACGATCTTCACGCGCGAGGGCGTGCCGGACTACCCGTCCGCCGACGTCACGTGGGAGCTCTGCGAGCGCGTCGGCGTGAACATCCTGTTCACGGCCCCGACGGCGATGCGCATGTTCATGAGCCACGGGCCGGAGGCGCCCGCGCGCTACGACCTCTCCCGCCTGCGCCTGATCGCGTGCGCGGGCGAGCCCCTCAACCCGGAGGCGCACCTCTGGGCGCAGAAACACCTCGTCGGGCAGTCGGGCGGTATGGTCGTGGACAACTTCTGGCAGACGGAGATCGCGGCGCCGGTCCTCGGGACACTCCCGACGTTCGAGGCGAGGCCCGGCAAGGTCGGCAAGCCCCTGCCCGGCGTCGCGGCCGACATCGTCGACAAGGACGGCAAGTCGCTGCCCGACGGGCACGGCGGCCTTCTCGTCCTCAGGAGGCCCGTGCCGTACATGCTCCGGACCGTCTGGGGCGATCCCGCGCGCTACGAGAAGTACTGGGAGTCGATCCCCGGCTGTTACTCCTGCGGCGACATCGCCGTGCGCGACCACGACGGCTACTTCGCCGTCCTCGGGCGCTCGGACGACGTCATGAACGTCGCGGGACACCGCATCGGCACCGCGGACGTCGAAGGCTCGCTCCTTCGCCACCCGGCCGTCGCCGAGAGCGCGGTCATAGGGCTTCCCGACCCGATCAAGGGCGAGCGCATCAAGGCGTTCGTCGTCCTCAAGGCCAGCGCCCAGACGGGGGCCGGCCTCATCGGGAGCCTCAAGGACCACGTCCGGCAGGACCTGGGCCCCATCGCCGTCCCGCACGACATCGACATCGTGGCCTCGCTCCCGAAGACCCGGTCGGGGAAGATCGTGAGGCGCTACCTCAAGGCGAAGGAGATGGGCGAGGACCCGGGCGACCTCTCGACTCTGGCAGACTGACCCCATGGAGGAGGCCCGGGCACGCGAGCTCGTCGAACGCGCGCCGATCGGAATCTACCGGACGACGCGGGACGGACGGTTTCTTTACGCGAACCCCGCCTACGCGCGGATGCTCGGGTACGAGACCGTCGCGGAAGTCCTCGCGCTCGACGTCGGGCTGATCTACGCCGACTCCGAGGATCGCAACCGTGTCCTCGACGCCTTCCAGCGCCTCGGCGAGCTCCACGACTACGAGGTGCGCCTCCGCCGCAGGGACGGCTCGACCCTGTGGGCGAGCTTCGACATGCGCCCCGCCCCGGGCGACACGCCGGATGCCCCGGCGATGGAAGGGTTCATCCGCGACGTCTCGGAATCCCGGCGCGTGGAAGACGAGCTGCGCAAGCTCTCGCGCGCCGTCGAGTACAGTCCGGCTTCCGTCGTCATCACGGACCTGAAGGGAACGATCGAGTACGTGAACCCCGCCTTCACGCGCATCACGGGCTATTCGCGCGACGAGGCGATCGGAGAGAACCCGCGGATTCTCAAGTCGGGCGAGTCGCCGCCCGAGGCTTATTCCGCCCTGTGGGACGCGATCCTGCACGGCCGCGAGTGGCACGGCGAGTTCCACAACAGGCGCAAGGACGGCTCGCTCTACTGGGAGTTCGCGTCCATCTCGCCCGTCGTGGACGCCGAGGGCCGGACGACCCACTTCATCGCGGTCAAGGAGGACATCACGGCCCGCAAGGAGGCCGAGGGCGCCCTCGCCAAGAGCGAGCTCTACTACCGCTCCCTGATCGAGCACGCGCTCGACCTGACGGCCGTCCTCGCTCCCGACGGCACCCTCCTCTTCGTGAGCCCGTCCGCCGAACGGATGCTGGGAATCCGGCCGGAGGACGCTAAGGGGCGGAGCGCGTTCGAACTCGTTCACCCCGACGACGCGCCGCAGGTCCGGGAGCGCATCGTGGGCGTCCTGACGCGCGGCGCGCGCTTCGAGCAGGTCGAGTTCCGCGCGCGCCATTCGGACGGGACCTGGCGGACCCTCTCGGCCATCGGCAAGCCCCTGCCTCCCGAGGCCGGGATCCAGGGCCTCATCGTCAACGCGCGCGACCTCTCCGAGCGGCACGAGCTCGAGGCGCAGCTCCGGCAGTCGCAGAAAATGGAGGCCGTCGGCCGGCTCGCGGGAGGCGTGGCCCACGACTTCAACAACCTCCTGACGGCGATCCTCGGCTACACGGAGCTGCTTCTCTCGGACATTCCGCCCGAGGATCCGAAGACCGCCGAGTTGAACGAGATCCTCACGGCGGCGCAGCGCGCCGCCGCGCTCACGCGCCAGCTCCTCACGTTCAGCAGCAAGCAGATCGTGCAGGTCGAGATCCTCGACGTCGCGGACACGATTCACGGAATGGAAGTCATGCTGCGCCGGGTCATCGGAGAGGACATCGCGCTCACCGCCCGCGTGCCGGCGGACCTCGGGCGGATCCGCGCGGACCGCTCCCAGCTCGAGCAGGTCCTCATGAACCTCGTCGTGAACGCCCGCGACGCGATGCCGAAGGGGGGGACGCTCCGGATCGAGGCTTCGAACGTGACCCGCGCAGGTCCGAACATCGACGACGACGCGGGCGGAGACTCCTGGGTCGTCCTCGCGGTGACGGACGACGGGGTCGGGATGGACGAGAAAACGCTCCGGCACATGTTCGAGCCGTTCTTCACCACGAAGGCGAAGGGCAAAGGGACAGGGCTCGGCCTCGCGACGACGTACGCAATCGTCCGTCAGTCCGGCGGCTTCACGGAGGTCGAGAGCTCGCCGGGGTCGGGCACCACGTTCCGCGTCTTCCTCCCCCGCGCGAAGGAGACCTCGCCGCCCCCGCGGGAGAGATCCGGCGTCCGCCGGATTCCCGCCGCACGCGGGTCCGAGACGATCCTTCTCGTCGAGGACGAAGCCCTCGTCCGAAAACTCGCGTCCGACGTCCTGACCGGCCGCGGGTACACCGTCCTCGCCGCGGCGTCCGGCGCCGAGGCACTCGCGGTCGTCGAGACGAAGGCCGACGTGATCGACCTCGTCGTCACGGACGTCGTGATGCCCGGGATGAGCGGGCCCGACCTCGCGGCGCGCCTCTCGGCGATCGGCCTCGACACCCCGGTCCTCTACATGTCGGGCTACGCCGAGTCCGACTCGGGGGGCCTGCTCCCGGCGGGAGCCCCTCTCCTTCAGAAGCCTTTCTCTCCGGACGCCCTCGCTCGGCGCGTGCGCGCGGCGCTCGACGAAGCAGCGGGCAGCTGAAGCGGGCGCCAAAACGAAACGCCCCCGGGGCCGAAGCCGCCGGGGGCGAATCGAGACGAACGAAAGGGGCCGTTACTTCTTTTCGACGGCGACCTGGAGCGAGCCCGTGTACGTGAGGGCGACCTTGTCCCCGACCTTGTAGCCTTCGGCGTTCTTCGCGTTGCGGATCTTGACGGTCTGGGTGTGGCCGTCCGCCGTCTTGAACGTGACGGACGGGACCGCCAGGTCGAGGGCCGTGATCGTGACGACCTTCGTCACGAAGCCCGCGCCGCCGAGCTGCGTCTTGCTCGCCGCGATGGAGTCCGTCTCGCCCGGCTTCGCGAGGCCGACCGAGAGGGTCTCGGCAAGGGTCAGCGAGACGACGTCGCCGGCCTTGATCTTGTCGAGCTTGTACGTGTCGGGGACCGAGACGACTTCGACGTCGCCGTTCTCGTCCTTGACCGAGACTTCGTGCTTGGCGGCGTTCACGGCGAGGACCGTGACCTTGACGACATGCGTCTCCGTCACGGTCTTGGGAGCGGGCTTGGCGTCCTCGGCGCGGGCCGAGAGGCCGATCCCGACGAGGGCGGCGAGGGCGAGGGTGAGGAACGAACGCTTCATGAGAGTCCTTCTTTCTTGGCCGGGCAATGCCCGAGCGGAATTCTCCACAGCATATGTCACTCCCGCGGGCGCCACTCGATTCGTTTGCATCATGGCCAGCGTCACAAGGAGGAAGTGGCGGAAGCGTGTGGGGGTCGAACCCACCCGCCGCCCCTTCCGGAGCGAGCACGCTGGTTTTGAAGACCAGGGGGGCCACCGGGCCCCATGCGCTTCCGCGGCGGATTCTAGACGGTGCCGGGAGCGGGCTGCGCGTCGATAGAATCGCCCGCGAAACAGGCTCTCTCAGGCGCCGCCCTCGCGGCAGTCGCCGGAAAACAAGGAGTTCCGCATGAACCCTGCGACGGCCTTCCCAGGCCTACTGGCTCTGCTGGGCTTCGCTCTGCCCGCGTCCCCGAGTGATTCACCGAGGGCGCCGGGCCCGAAGATCGTCCTCCTCGAGCCCGGCGATCGGATGCACCTCCCTCTCCTCGGAGGGCCGCCGGAAACCGCGACGCTGCGCTCGGGTCTCGTCACGCTCGCGCCGGCGCACACGAAGCACGACGTCGTGAATACGGGGAAAGGGCCGCTCCGTTACATCCACGTCGTCGCGAAGGCCGAGTGACGGCGAACGGCTCGGCCAAGACCCTCGTACGTCAGCGCCGGACGGGCGCCTTCGCCAGCTTCCGCTGGAGGGACCGGCGGTGAAGACCGAGGCGCCGCGCGGCCTCCGAGACGTTTCCGCCGCAGTCCGTCATGACGCGCTGGATGTGCTCCCACTCGACGCGCGCGAGAGACGGCACGTCGCCTCCGGCCTCGGCCTCCCCGGCGTCCCCGCCGCCGCGCGTCTGAAACGCCTCGAGGATCGTGTCGGGATACGCCGGCTTCGTCAGGTAATGAGCGGCGCCGAGGCGCACCGCCTGGAGCGCGGTCGCAATGCTGCCGTAGCCCGTCAGGACCACGACGCGCATCGCGGGCTCGAGCGCGAGGAGACCGCGCACGACGTCGAGGCCGGGCGCCCCGGGCATCCGGAGATCGACGACGGCCATCTCGGGAGGGTCGTCCCGCGAGGCAGCGAGCGCGGCGGCGCCGTCTCCCGCTTCGCGGACGTCGAGCCCGCGCTCACGGAAGGCCTTCGCGAGGCGCGTCCGGAAATTCTCGTCGTCGTCCACGAGCAGGATCGTGCGCGCAAGGGTCGACTCGCTCACGGCGCCCCCTCCGCGGCGGGCAGCTCGAGGGTGACCGCCGTCCCGGCGCGCGCACGCCGTTCGACCGTCAGCCGGCCACCCAGGCTCTCGCAAAGGCCGCGTGCGAGAAAGAGGCCGAGTCCCAGCCCCTGGCCCGGCGACTTCGTCGAGAAGAATGGCTCGCCCACCCTGCCGAGCGCCTCCGGGGATATTCCGGCGCCCTCGTCGAGCGTCATGATGCGGACGGAACCGGGCTCCGCTTCGATCTGCAGCCCGACCGACGCGCCGGGCGGGCTCGCCTCGAGCGCGTTCCTCAGGACGTCGCGCAGCGTGCGGGAGAGCGCCTTCTGCGGCGCGACGATTCGGGCGGACGGGGCGCGGTTCTCGAAGACGATCCGGCGGGCGTCGGCCTTGGGCAGCGAAGCGAGAGCGTCCGAGGCGATGTCGCCGGCCCGGATCGGGGAGACGTCCTCACCGGTGATCTCGCCTCCCTCGGAGGCGATCCGGTCGAGGACCGCACGGCACCGCTCGACCTCCGCACAGATGAGCCGCGCGTCGCCCACGAGCGCGGGCAAGTCCGGGGCTTTCGACTCGCGGAGCACTCGCTCCAGTTCCGACGCGGCCACCGCGATCGTCCCGAGCGGCGTTCCGAGTTCGTGCGCCGCGCCCGCGGCGAGCGTCGTCACGACGGCAATTCGTTCGGCCTTGAGTGCGCGCTCGCGCATCCGACCGACCTCCTCGTTCCTCTTCTCGAGCGCGCCGGCGAGCCTCACGACGAAAAGAACCGTGAGAAACGCCGACACGCTCAGGGCAACCCACATGGTCTGGAAGTGGTTCAGGTGCAGCCCGGCGCCCGCGGGCATCCTGTGCCCCATGTGCTCCAGCTCGGGAACCGGCACGTACCAGAAAAAGAGGCCGGCGTAGCACGCCACGGCGAGGCCCGTGAGAGTCCACGCCCAGCGCGCCCCGAGGACGACGGCCGCGAGCGTGACGTGGACGAGGTAGAGCGTGCTGAAAGGATTGGAAGGCCCGCCCGAGAGCATGAGGAGGCCCGTCAGGGAGAGCGTGTCGAGCGTCAGGAGCGCGCCGGGCAGGCCCGCCGCGGGAGTCCGGCTCGAAGCGAGGAGCGCTCGCACCGCGAGGTTCGAGAGCGCCGTGACGAGGACCACGGCGAGGAACGCCCCCACGGGGATCTGTGCGGACAGGAGTTCCCGGGCGAAGACGAGCGCGCCGACCTGCCCGAGGACGGCCAGCCAGCGCAGCCGCGCCAGCCAGATGAGGCTGATCTCCCGCCGTCCGTCGCGAGGGGTCCCCATCATTCCGCGCGAATCCTCCGCGCGCATTCTCTCCGACGCGGCGCCCGTCACGTCACCGCGCCGCCCGGCGCGGCCAGGCCCAGCCACGTTCGCACGGCCGGAATGCGCCGCAGGACGAGCCCCTCCAGGAGGCGCACGGCGAGGAGGGTGGCTCCGAAGAGCGGCAGGTACAGGGCGAGAAGCAGCACCGCGAGGCCCAGTCCGATCGAGGCGGGGCCCTGCGCCGCCGGCTCGGGCGCGCCGAGGACTCCCGCCGCGCGGCGCCGCCACCAGAGGACGAGGGCGCTGACCGAGAGCGTCACGAGCCCGAGCGCCGTCAGGAGCCCGAGCACCTGGTTCGGCCAGCCAAAGAGCTGGCCTTCGTGCGCCGCGATACCGGTCCCGACGATGCGGTCGAGGACGTGGCGGTCCTTGAAGTCCTCGCGCGCGAGCACGGCGCCGGTCGCGCCGTCGAGGACGAGGTTCACGCGCAGCGGCCGGTTCGCCGCGTCGGTCTTCGCCGTCCAGTTCTTCTCGCGGCGCGAGGGCGGGGAGACGAGAACGGGCGGGGCGAGGCCGAGGGGCCGCACCGCCGCCACGACGCGATCGAGACCCGACAGGTCCTGCGGGCGCGCGGGGCCGGAGCCCTTCGACATCCCGGAGTGGCCCGCATGCTCGCCCTCGTCGCTCTCGGCGCGCGGGGGGCGTCCGGTCGTCCAGTCCTGCTGCGCGGCCGCGGTCCCCGTCACACGTCGCGCGGCCTTGAAGTACTCGCCCCAGAACTTCGCCCACGGCAGGCCCGTCAGGAGGAGGAAGAGCGCGAGGCTCGAAATCCAGACGCCCGTCACGGCATGGACGTCGCGCCAGAAGACGCGCCCTCCAGCACCGAGGCGCGGATACGCGACCCCGGCGAGGCCCTGCCCCTCGCGCGGCCACCAGAGGAAGAGGCCCGTGAGGAGGAGGACGATCGTCCACGACGCCGCGATCTCGACGAGGTTCGAGCCGCGATTGCCGAGGAGCAGCTCGCCGTGAAGGCGGAAGAGGACGCGCATGAAGCGGTCCTCCTCGCGCACCTCGTGAAGGACCCTGAGGGTCGCGGGATGGACGTAGACGCGCGTCGCCTCGCCCCCCTTCGCCACGATCACGCGCGCCGCCGACGTGGGCGTCTTCGGCAGCTCGTACGCGCGCAGCATCGAGCCCGGCACCGCGGCGAGCGCCGCCTCGACCTGCCGGCTCGGAGGAGCGGGCGCACCCGCGTCCGCGAGTCCGTCGTAGGGCCGGTCGATCCACGCCTCGATCTGGGGCCGGAAGAGGTAAATCGAGCCTGTCGACGCGAGCAGGATCACGAACGGGATGGCGAAGACCCCGGCGTAGAAATGCCAGCGCCAGACCGTCCGGTACGACGGCACGCTCAGAGCCTCAGCCGGAATCCGCCGAAAACGGTCCGTGGGGCTCCGGCCCAGATCGCGCCCGTCGCGGCCGACACGGAGGCCGCGCCGTTCTGCTCACCCGTCGTCGCGCTGATCGTATTCGAGACGTTCGAGGCCGAGCCCACGTAGGTCTTGTCGAATGCGTTACGCACTTCGAGGAAGAGGCGCACGCCCTTGACGAGCCCCGAACCCAGATCGCGGTCGTAGTGGAGGTTCGCCGACCAGATGACGTAGCTCGGGACGCTCACGAGGTTCGCGTTGTCGATCGGCGTCGCCGCGCGGTAGTCCGAGTCGACGTAGAAGCCGAGGCCGCGCAGCGGGCCCGCTAGCTGGTCGTAGCCGACGCGCGCGTGGACGTAGTGCGGCGGGACGCCTGGGAGCTTGTTCCCGGACCGGTCGAACGCAGTGGACTTCGTACCGGCGCTCAGCCGCTCGACGTATTCCGTGTAGACCTGGTCGTCGTAGAGGTACGCCGCCGAGACCTGGAGGCCGGGGACCGCGACCGCGAGCGGCCGCCAGTCCAGTGTGACCTCGACACCCCGGTGCTCGGAGCGCGGCGCGTTGAACGTGAAGCTCTGGAGGTTCGCGCCCGGCGACTGGCTCACGAGCTCGTTCCGGAAGAACTCCCAGAAGCCGATGACACCGGCCTTCAGCGAACCGGCGACCGTCCAGTCCACGCCGACGTCGACGCCGAGGTTCGTCTGCGGCTTCAGGTCGGTGTTGTTCCCCGGGACTCCCTGAGGCGTCACGAAGAGGTTCGTCGCCTGCGGCGTTCCGTACCCGCCCGCGACGCGCGCGCGAATCTGCCACTCCTTCGCCGGCTGAAACGAGAGCGACACGTCCGGCGCGACGTTGAAGAACGTCCGGTTGGCGTCGATCGTCGCCCACGTCGGCGGCGCCGCCAGCGGGTACGTCCAGTTGCGCGCCTGCGCCTCGAGCTCCGTGTTCTCGACGCCCACCCCGGCGACGGCCGTCCAGCCGCGGGCGAAGTCGACTTCCTCGCGCGCCCGCGCGCCGTAGTTCAGGTGGTGCCCGAGGACCGTCTGCGTGACCGCCCCGAGGCTCGCCGGGCTGCCCGGCGTCGGGCTCACGTCGCCGCCCGGCGCCGTGTTGTACGTCGTCGAGTTGATGTTCTCCCAGTTCGCGAAGATGCCGCCGTAGTGCCGCGCGGGAAGCCCGAAAAGGCGTCCGTTCGCCGTGACGTCGCTCATGAGGTTGAACGACGGGTACGTTCCCAGGGCCGCCGTCGCGCTCGTGGGCTGCTTGATGTCGCGGTTGTCCCAGACGAGCTGCGTGCGCCACGTGACGCCCTCGGCGAAGTCGTGCTCCCAGCGCCCTGCCGCAATCGTCCGCCGGTCGTGCCGCCCGAGGGACGCCTGGTCCGCGCTCAGGTTCACCTTAGCCCCATTGACGCCGTTCGCGAAGACGGACACCGATGCACAGCCCGTCCCGGCGAGCGCCTCGCAGCCTTTCTGGAACGGATTGAGATTGAACTGGTCGAGCGAGAGGCGGATCGAGAGGTCCGTGTCGAGGTCGTTGTTCACGAACTTGACCGTGATGCGGTCCCTCGGCGTGGCCGTGTACGTCGTGAGAAAGTTCAGCGTCGTCGTGTGGTACGCGGTGTGCGAGGTGAAGCCGTCCCCGGCGACGTAGCTCCCGAAGAGCGCGTAGTCCCACGCCCCCTGCCGGTGCCCGAAGCTCACGTACCCGTTCTTGTACCCGAAGCCCCCGACGTCGCCGCCCACCTCGACGCCGTTGATCTCGAGGCCGGTGCGCGTCCGGAAGTTCACGGCGCCGGACGTCGCGTAGTTGCCGTAGAGCGCGCCCGCGGGGCCCTGGAAGACGTCGATGCCCGCGTACGCGTGCGGGTCCATGAGGTCGGTCCGGGCGAGGCCGTCGGGCTGCGTGAACGGGAAGCCGTCCTCGAGGACCTGGATGTTGCGGATGCCGAACGTCTGCCGCGCGTTCGAGCCGCGGACGGAGACCGAGACGTCGCGCGGGCCGTTGCCCTGCTGGACCGTGACGCCGGGCGTCTGGATCAGGACGTCGCCGATCGAGAAGGCCGCCGCGTTCTTGAACGACTCGCCGGAAATCGTCGTCGTCGTCTGGCCCGCGGGGGATTCGTACGCGGCGGGCTTGGGCGCCGTCACGACGACGTCGGCTTCCTTCTTCTTCGGAGCGGACTCCTCGGCCTCGTCGGCGTGCAGCGGAAGGCAGGCGAGCGAGAGGAGGAGGACGAGAGAACGGAGAGACGTCCGTTGAAATCGAGTCGGGGTCGCAATCGTTCGCATGAACCGGATGGTCCGCGACTGCGGCCCGTCCGGGAATGCGGCGAATTGACGCACAGGAGCCAGGCGCGCACCGCGCGCCGGGCCTGCGCGGCCGGAGTCAGATCTTGACGTTCAGGGCGACGTAGATCGAGCGCGCGGGGCCCGGGCCGACACCGCCTGGACCTCGGCCGTGTTCGTCCAGCCCCCGAGGCGATGGACGAGGGCCACCTTCGCGTTGGCCGGCATGACGTTGTAGAGGTCGCCGCCCGACGTCCGGTTCTCTCCCTGGACGAAGGCGGCGACGAGGTTCGCGTCGAGCCTGCCGGCGCCGCCCTTCGCGAGGAGCGCGCGGCCGGAGACGTCCACGCCGTAGAGCCGGGCCGACTGGTTCGCGTACTGGAGGTAGACGAAGCCGGTCGTCGCCATCGCGTTCATGGCGCCGAATGTCATGGTAGAGGCCGCGCCGACGCCAAGAGTGCGCGCACGGCGACGTTGGAGAGCGCCGTCAAGGTGACGACCGCGAGGAACGGCCCGACGGGGATCTCCGCCCTGCGCGCTCGGCGCGCGAAGAGGAGGGCGCCGATCTGGCCCGCGACGGCGATCCACCGCAGGCGGACGAGCCAGAGCAAGCTGAGACGCGCCCGGTCTTCGACGTCGGCGGCGCTCATTCGGTGATTGTGCCCGAGGCGGGTCTCGCCGCGCGCGCCTGGCCCGCTGGAACGCGACCGCGCCGCTTCTTCCACCAGATGTAGACGCCAGTTCCCGAGAGCGCGACGAGGCCGACGCCGAGGACGCTCACG
>DATKLW010000179.1:0-4055 GCA_035542215.1 Thermoanaerobaculia bacterium
GGGTGCGCCGCCGGCGAAGAGCGGCATCAGCCCGAGCTGCACGGCGTCGGCCACGACGGCGACGATGCGCGCGGCCAGGACGCGGCCGCTCGAGGTTTTCACGCGCGGACGTTAGGCCCGTGTCCGGACGCGGTCAACCGCAGTGCGGGAGAATCGATCATCCGGAAACTTCCGCTTCTCGCGTTCCTTCTTCTCGCGCATCGGGCCGCGGCGCTCGAGCCGACGCGTCTCGTGTTCGAGCCGCAGCCGGGGATCAGGGCTGCTGCGAACCGTCTCGCCGAAGGGCAGCGGCCGTGGGTCGCGAGCGAGATGGATCTCGTGGGCCTCGACGCGCCGGGGCCGGAGATCCACGTCGTCCTCGCGCCGGAGTCGTCTCCGCTCGCGCGGGAGATGCCGGCCTGGGTGACGGGCTACACGGACGGCGTCACGACCAGTGAGGGGAGCGTCGTCGTCATCCTCGCCGAGCGCACGCCGTCGTACCCGGACGGCGGCCTCGAGGAGGTCCTCGCGCACGAGGTCGCTCACGTCCTGATCCGCCGCGCAGCCGGCGGGCGCCGCGTTCCGCGGTGGTTCGACGAGGGGCTCGCGATGCTGGCCGGGCGTTCGTGGCGGCTGCGGGACCAGACCGAGCTCGCGATCGGCCTCCTCGGCGGGCCGCGCGTCCCGCTCTGGAAGCTGGACGACCTCTTCGCGGGCGACCGGCGGCAGGTGGAGCACGGCTACGCGCTGGCGGGCACGCTCGTGCAGGACCTTCTCGAGCGCTACGGCTCTTCCGTGCCGCGCATCGTCCTCGCGCGCGTCGCGCACGGCGACACGTTCGACGAAGCGCTGCGCGGGGCGACGGGAGCGACGTCGATCGAGATCGGCGAGGCCTTCTGGGAGCGGCAGGCAGCGCTGAAGCGCTGGATCCCGATCCTCACGAGCACCGCGGCGCTGTGGTTCGCGATCTCGGTCCTCGCGATCGTCGCGGCGATCCGGAGGCGGCGGCAGCGCGTGGACCTGGAAGACGTCCCGGCGGAGATCCCCCCGGCGGGGCCGGACGACACGCCGCCGCCGGACGAGGTCGTGAACTGAGGGCGGGGGATCGGCGGCTTCACCACCCGCGGGCGATCAGGATCGGACCGGAGGCGAGCGACGCGGTCGCGGCCGCGAGGAGGAGCCGGTGCTTCACGCCGGCCGCGCCGTCCACCGAGTTGCGCCAGGCCTGCACGAGGGCGAAGCCGAGGCCGAGACATCCGGCGCCGCAGGCGAGGAAGAGCATGTCGGGCTGAAGAAGCGATTCAAAGATGTCCATGGGGGCCTCCTGCCCCCTCTGACCCGCTGGAACCGAAACGGTTCCCCGTTCGGCCCCGCCGCTCGCTTTCGGTGCCGGAGCGGGGGGTGGGGTATACTCGTCGAGTTCGCCCTCCTATGTCCTGACGGAGCGGACCGAGAACCGAAAGGTCCCCGTCGACCCTAACCGTCCCCTCCTCACCATCTTCCAATCGCGCTCGTCCGATCGGCCGCGCGTTCTTTTCAGAGGAACCCCATGAAGCTCTACGTCGGAAACCTGTCCTACTCTGTCAACGACTCCACCCTCAAGGCCCTGTTCGAGCCCTTCGGCAACGTCGAATCCGCCCGCGTGATCTCGGACCGCGACACCGGCTCCTCGAAGGGCTTCGGCTTCGTCGAGATGTCCGACGAGGACGCCAAGAAGGCGATGGGCGCCCTGAACGGCCGCGACCAGGATGGCCGCGCGCTCAAGGTCAACGAGGCCAAGCCCCAGGAGAACCGCGGTGGCGGCGGTGGCTTCGGCGGCGGCCGGAACCGTTACTGAGTAACGGAACGACCTCTACCTTTTCGGCGCCGGGCGGAAACGCCCGGCGCCTTTTTCTTTCCTGGCGGCGGAGCGAGACTAGACTCCGGTTTGCAGGGGGACCGACGTGCCGTATCGCATCATGTACTCCTCCGAGGCCGCAGCGGGGCTCGCCACCCCCGAGCTCGAAGCGATGCTCGCCGAGTCGCGGATCCGCAACAAGGCGCACGGCATCTCGGGCGTCCTCGTCTTCGTCGACGGCGCGTTCCTGCAGATCCTCGAGGGGGAGAAGAACGACGTCCTCGACCTGATGGCGCGGATCGAGAGCGACCCGCGGCACCACGACATCAAGGTCTTCTCCGAGGGCGAGGTCGACGAGCGTGCGTTCTCCTCGTGGAGCATGGCTTACCTCAGCCCGAGCGCCGGGGACGTCGCGAAGTGGGCCGAGCTCGAGGGCGCGACGACGATCGGCTCGGTCCTCGAAGGGATCGAGAGCCAGCCGGGCCGCCTGCCCGGGATGGTCGTCAACATCCTGAAGGCGCTCGCGAAGAGCTGAGCGACAAGACTGTCGTCTTCCGAGAATCCTGCTCTCTCGTCATCGTGTACGTCTTCCTGGCCGCCCTTCAGGAGCGGAAGCGCGCCGCGTCGATCCCGTGGCGCCTCAGGCGGTACCCGAAGATGCGCTCGGTCGTCTGGAGGAGTCGCGCCGCTTTCGCGGCATTGCCGCGCGCGATCTTGAGGGCGTCGAGGAGAAGGTCCTTCTCGTAGGCGGACATCGCGCTCCCGAGCGACTGGCGCGGCAGCGTCCCGGAGACTTCGGCGGTCTGCAGCGTGGGCGGGAGGTGGTGCGCATGCAGGACGCCGCCGTCGCAGACGAGGACGGCCCGCTCGATCGCGTTCTCGAGCTCGCGCACGTTTCCGGGCCAGTGGTAGCTCATGAGGACGTCGATCGCGGGCGTCGAGATCCGCCGCACGTCCTTCCGGTGCCGGGCCGCGTACTTCTCGACGAAATGGTCCGCGAGGAGCGGGACGTCCGGACGGCGGTCGCGGAGCGGCGGGACGAACACGGTGAAGACGTTCAGGCGGTAGAACAGATCCTCGCGGAACGCGCCCTTCGCCATCGCCGCGTCGAGGTCGCGGTTCGTCGCGGCGACGAGCCGCACGTCGACGTGGATCGGCGCGACGCCTCCGAGGCGCTCGAACTCGCGCTCCTGCAGGACGCGCAGGAGCTTGACCTGCGTCGAGGGCGAGAGGTCGCCGACCTCGTCGAGGAAGAGCGTGCCGCCGTCGGCGAGCTCGAACCGGCCCTTCTTGGCGGCTCGCGCGTCCGTGAAAGCGCCGGGCTCATAGCCGAAGAGCTCGGACTCGATGAGGCCCTCGGGCAGGGCCGCGCAGCTCACGCGCACGAACGGCTTGCCGGCGCGCGGAGAGTTGTAGTGAAGCGCGTGCGCGACGAGCTCCTTGCCGGTCCCGGACTCCCCGCGGATGAGGACGGTCGTCGCGCTCGGCGCCGCCTGCGCGACCTGCTCGTACAGCTCCTCCATCGGCCGGCTGTGGCCGACGATGTTCTTCAGCTCGTAGCGGCCCTTGAGCTCGCGCTTGAGCTTCGTGTTCTCGGCGAGAAGGCGCCGGCGCTCGGCCTCGACGAGACGCTCGACACGCAGCGCCTGGCCGAGGAGAGAGGCGACGACCGAGAGGAACGACGTGGCGCGCCCGAAATCCCGCGCGGCGTCGTAGGGAAGCAGGAGCGTGAGGACGCCCACCGTCTTGCGTTCGAGCGTGACGGGCACGGCCACGAGGCTCTGCTCGCGCCTGGCGGCGGCGGAGGCCGGGAACGGCTCCTTCGGCGACTTCAGGAGCGGCTCCTTCGAGACCTGCGGGACGACGACGGGCTTGCCGCTCTGGGCGACGCGTCCCTGGACGGCCTCGCCGGGCTTCAGGCGGATGGCCGGCCGCCGGGCCTCGGGAATGCCGGCCGACGCGTCGAGGCGGAGATCGCCGGAGGCTTCATCGAGGAGCATCGCGGCGGCGCCCGCGGCGCCATAGACGCTCGTGAGGACCGCGAGGGCCGCTTCGAGGGAGGAGCGGAGGTGGGCGCTCGCGCCGAGGACGAGCGAGAACTCGTGCAGGGCTGCGAGCTCCGGCGCGTCCGTGAATTCGGTCTTCGGATGTCGCACGAAGTGAGCCTACAACATTGTCGGACAAAGAAACGCTGGCGACAGAACTGTCAGCTGCCCGGGGCGCGGAGTCCGGCTAGCCG
>DATKLW010000180.1:0-2297 GCA_035542215.1 Thermoanaerobaculia bacterium
GGAGATGCCGCAGAAGATGCCTTCCTGCGTCGCGAGCTCGCGCGCGGTGTCGCGGGACTCGACGTCGTTGACGGTCACGATCTCGTCGTAGACGTTCCGGTCGAGGACCGCCGGGATGAAGTTGGGCGTCCAGCCCTGGACTTTGTGCGGCGTCCACTCCTTGCCGGAGAGGAGTGCCGCGCCCTCGGGCTCGGCGACGACGATCTTCGTCGCGGGCCGCGCCTTCTTGATCATCTCGCCCGCGCCCGTGAGCGTGCCGCCCGTGCCGTAGCCGGTCACCCAGTAGTCGAGACGCTTGCCGGCGAAGTCGCGCAGGATTTCGGGACCGGTCGTCTGGCGGTGGTACTCGGGGTTGGCCGGGTTCTCGAACTGACGGGCGAGGAACCAGCCGTTCTTCTTCGCGACTTCCTCGGCCTTCTTGACCATGCCGGTGGCGCGCTCGGCGGCGGGGTAGAGGACGACCTTCGCGCCGAGCGCGCGCATGAGCTTGCGGCGCTCGACCGAGAAGCTGTCGGACATGACCGCGACGAACGGATAGCCCTTGACGGCGCACACCATCGCGAGGGCGATGCCGGTGTTGCCCGAGGTCGCCTCGATGACGGTCTGGCCGGGCTTCAACTCGCCACGCCGCTCGGCATCCTCGATGATCGCGATCGCCAGGCGGTCCTTGACGGACGACAGCGGATTGAACGCCTCGCACTTGACGTACAGGGTGATGCCCTGGGGCGCGAGCCGGTTGATTTTGACGACGGGCGTGTTTCCGATCGTGCCGAGGATGTCTTCGTGGATCATGGACGGTTCCTCCAATCGCTCAAAAGGAGCAGCTAGGATATGGGTTCATGGGGAAAAAGCCCATCGGGTTAATCTTCGGCGCTTTGTCGGCCGCCGCCCTTTCCGCCGCGACCCCGCCCCGGACTCTGCGGGTCGACTATTTCCACACCGGCAACGCCACCGAGGAGGTCTTCAGCGCCGACCGGGTCGTCCGGGAGCCGCTGCCATGGCCGGGGAATCCCCGCCGTCCCCTGGACGACACCAACCTCGGGAAGTACTTCTTCGAGGTGATCGACCGGACCTCCAACCGCGTCGTGTACTCCCGCGGCTTCTCCTCGGTCTACGGCGAGTGGGAGACGACCGGCGAGGCGAAGACCGTCCGCCGGACCTTTTCCGAGTCCCTGCGCTTTCCGGAGCCGTCCGGACCGGTCCAGGTCGTCGTGAAGAAGCGCGACGCCGCCAACGCGTTCCGGGAGGTCTGGAGCTTCGTCCTCGACCCGAAAGACAAGTCGATCGACGCGTCCCTGCCGCCGTCGCCGGGCCCGGTCATCGAAATCCAGAAGTCGGGCGAGTCGCCCGAGAAGGTCGATTTCCTCATTCTCGGCGACGGCTACACGGCGGCCGAGCGGCCGAAGTTCGAGAAGGACGCGCGGCGCCTCGCGGAGCTCCTCTTCGCCGTCTCGCCGTTCAAGGAGCGCCGCGGCGACTTCAACGTGTGGGCCCTGTGCCCGCCGTCGGAGGAGTCCGGCATCTCGCGCCCGTCGACGGGCGTCCACCGCCGTTCGCGGGTCGGCGCCACGTACGACGCTTTCGGGTCGGAGCGCTACGTGCTCACCTTCGAGAATCGTTCGTTTCGCGACGTCGCGTCGTTCGCGCCGTACGAGTTCGTCGAGATCCTGACCAACACGCGGACCTACGGCGGCGGCGGGATCTTCGGTCAGTTTTCGACGGTCGCGGCCGACAGCCTCTGGGCGCCGTACGTTTTCGTCCACGAGTTCGGCCATCATTTCGCCGGTCTCGCCGACGAGTACTTCACCTCCGCGGTGGCCTACGGGCCGGCGCCGGCCGAACGCGTGGAGCCGTGGGAGCCGAACGCCACCGCGCTGCTCGACCCCGGCAACCTCAAGTGGAAGGACCTCGTCACGCCGGGCACTCCCGTTCCCACGCCCTGGAAGCAGGCCGAGTTCGAGAAGGCCTCGCTCGAAGCGCAGGAGAAGCGCCGGAAGATCCGCGCCGAGAACCGTCCCGAGGACGAGATGGACGCGCTCTTCCGCGAGGAGCAGGTCTTCGAGACGCGCCTGCTCGGAACCGACGCGCACTCGGGAAGAGTCGGCGCGTTCGAGGGCGCCCTCTACGAAGCGCGCGGCTACTACAGGCCTCAGGAAGACTGCATCATGTTCACGCGCGACCAGGTCCCGTTCTGCGCGGTGTGCCGGCGCGCGATCTCCGTCGTGGTCGACCTCTACACACGGTAGCCGGGGCCGCATGAGTTTTCGCCGCGGACTGCGGCTGGCGGGTTTCGCGAG
>DATKLW010000181.1:0-3856 GCA_035542215.1 Thermoanaerobaculia bacterium
CCGAGAGCGCCGGCGGGAATCTCGTCCTCGTCTCGGACCACGGCTTCAAGTGGGGCGCCGACCGGCCCTCGTCCTCCTCGTCCCTCCAGTTCGACACGGCGTTCCTGTGGCACGAGTCGCCCGGGATCCTCGCGGCGGAAGGGCCGGCGTTCCCGGCGGCGGCGGCGCGCGGCAAAGCAGGCGTCTTCGACGTGGCGCCCACGCTCTGCCGCCTCCTCGGTCTTCCGGCCGACCCGGCGTTCGAGGGCCGGCCGGTGCCGGGGCTCGCGGCGGGCCGCGTGCCCCCCACGCCGCCCGCCGTCTCGTGGACGAAGACGTTCAAGGTCGAGCGCCTCGCGGTCCGCTCGTCCTCGAGCAACGCGGACCAGAAGGCGGGCGAGGAGTTCACGAAGAAGCTGATCTCGCTGGGCTACCTGACGGGGGCGGAGGCGGCCGCGGTGGACGCGCGCCCGCCCGAGCGCGCGGGCACGGAGACGGCGGGCGCGTTCCAGAACATCGCGACGTTCCTTCGGGCCCGCGGCAAGGTGGAGGAAGCCCTGCCGTGGTACCGCAGGGCGCTGGAGGTCAACCCCAAATCGCCGGCGGCGCTCTTCAACTACTCGGTCGCGCTGCAGATCCTCAACCGGTGGGACGAGTCGGACGAAGCCCTCCTCGCGGCCGTGCGGAACGGATATCACGATCCCGAGGCCGCTGTGTACCGCCGCGTGGCGTCCTACGCGGCGCGCGGCGGGAAGGACCCGAAGTCCCGGGCACAGGTCGTCGCGTTTCTCCGCAAGGCGGTGAGTGCTTTCCCGGAGAACCCCCGGTACCAGGCCTCGCTGGGGAAGGCTCTCTTCGAGGCGAAAGACTGCGCCGCCTCGCGGACGATCTTCCGGGACCTTTCGGCCCGCAATCCGCGCGATACGGAGGCGCTGAACCTGACGGCGCTCGCGTCATGGTGTCTCGGCGACCTCGCGGACGCCCGCGATTTCTTCACGCGCTCTCTGGCCGTGGACCCGAGCCAGCCTGCGGTCCGCAACGGGCTCGCCGAGCTCGCGCGCGCGGGCGGAGGAGGGCCCTCCGGCCCACCCCGCTAGAATCCCGGCGGTGAGCAAAGACGGCGAAGGGGACGTGGTTTTGCGCAAGGTCTCCGTCGTCGTCCCGGTCTACAACGAGGAAGCGAACCTCCCCCAGCTCTTCCCGCGCCTGCTTCCCGTCCTTGCGGGCATGGGCCGCCCCTGGGAGGTCGTCTTCGTGGACGACGGCTCGCGGGACCGCTCACTCGAGATCCTGAAGGCCGCCGCGGCCGCGAACCCGGGAACCGTCAAGGTCGTCGAGCTCGTCCGGAACGCGGGGCAGCACATGGCAATTCTCGCGGCCTTCACGGCGACGGACGGCGAGTACGTGATCACACTGGACGCGGACCTCCAGAACCCGCCCGAGGAGATCCCGAAGGTCGTTGCGGCGATGGACGCCGGCCACGACGTCGTCGGGACGATCCGGCAGAACCGCCAGGACACGTTCTTCCGCCGCGCGGCGTCGCGGTTGGTCAACCGGACGACGGCGGCGATCACGGGCATGAAGCTGAACGACTACGGCTGCATGCTCCGCGGTTATCACCGGGACGTCGTGGAAGTGATGTCCGCTTCCGACGAGGCCGCGACGTTCATCCCGGCCCTCGCCCAGCAGTACGCACGGCGCCCCGTGGAGATCCCCGTGGCCCACGCCGAGCGCACGGCGGGCGAGTCGAAGTATTCTCTCTACAAGCTCGTGCGCCTGAACTTCGACCTCATGACCGGGTTCTCCGTCGTGCCGCTGCAGCTCTTCGGGCTGCTCGGGTTCGTGACGGCCGTCTCGGGCGTCGGGTTCGGCCTCTTCCTCCTCGTCCGGCGGTTCGTCGTCGGCGCCGAGGTGGAGGGCGTCTTCACGCTCTTCGCGCTCGCCTTCGTCGTCATGGGCGTCCTCATGGCCGGCATCGGGATCGTGGGCGAGTACGTGGGCCGCATCTACCAGCAGGTGCGCGGCCGGCCGCGCTTCCTCATCCGGAAGGTATGGGGGGCGGACTGATGGGCGGAATCGTCGTCTGCGCGTACTCGGACGTCGGCTACAAATGCCTCGAATGGCTCTTCGACCAGGGGGAGAGCATCCGCCTCGTGTTCACGCACGCCGATGCTCCGGGGGAAGAGCGGTGGTTCGGGTCGGTCGCGGACCTCGCGCGCAAGCACGGTCTCGAGCCGCGCGTCGTCAAGGACCTCGACGACCCGGCGGATGAGGAGCGCATCCGAGCGGTCGCCCCGGACTTCCTGTTCTCGTTCTACTTCAAGAAGATGATCCCCGAGCGCGTCCTCGCGCTCTGCAAGCGCGGCGCCCTGAACATGCACGGCTCCGTCCTTCCCGCGTTTCGCGGCCGCTCGCCGGTGAACTGGGCGATCCTGAAGGGCGCGACGGAGACGGGCGCTTCCCTCCACTACATGACGGGAAAGCCGGACGCGGGCGACCTCGTCGATCAGGAGCGCGTGAAGATCGGCCCGGACGACGACATCCTCGGTGTCTCGCGGCGCGTGGGCGACGCGGCGGTCACGGTTCTCGCGCGGGCACTCCCGAAGCTGAAGGCGGGTGCGGCCCCGCGCACGCCTCTCGACCTCTCGAAGGGGAGCTACTTCGGCGGACGCAAGCCCGAAGACGGCGAGATCGACTGGACCAAGAGCGCGAAGGAAATCCACGATCTCGTCCGCGCCGTCACGAAGCCGTGGCCGGGGGCGTTCACGGACGTCTTCGGGAAAACCGTCACGATCTGGAAGACGCGCCTCGCCCCGTACGCGGGGCACGACGTCTTCCCGGGCAAGGTCGAGCCGACGGAGAGCTCCGTCGTCGTCTACGCGGGGGACGACCGGACCGTCGAGATCCTCTCGGCGCGTCCGGAAGGCGGAATGGACCTCGACGCCGGCGCCTTCCGTGACTGGCTCATGCGCCCCTCGGGCGTGTTCTCGCGCGGGTAGACTCGACCGGACCGACCTGAAGGGAAGACGCAATGCGAGTCCTGATCCTCGGAGTCAACGGCTTCATCGGCAACGCTCTCACCCGGCGGATCCTCACGACGACGCCCTGGGAGGTGTTCGGCCTCGACGTCGGCAGCGAGCGCATCGAGGAGTTCCTCGAGGACAGGCGCTTCCGCTTCCTCGAGGGCGACATCTCGATCAACCGGGAGTGGATCGAGTACCACGTCAAGAAGTGCGACGTCGTCCTCCCGCTCGTCGCGATCGCGACGCCGGCGACGTACGTCAAGAACCCGCTCTCGGTCTTCGAGCTCGACTTCGAGGAGAACCTCCGGATCATCAAGATGGCGGGGAAGTACGGCAAGCGGGTCGTCTTCCCGTCCACGTCCGAGGTCTACGGGATGTGCCCGGACAAGGAGTTCGACGAGGACCGCTCGCCGCTCGTCTACGGGCCCATCGCAAAGCCGCGCTGGATCTACTCGGCCTCCAAGCAGCTCCTCGACCGCGTCA
Organism: Thermoanaerobaculia bacterium; assembly: GCA_035542215.1. Taxonomy (GTDB): domain Bacteria; phylum Acidobacteriota; class Thermoanaerobaculia; order UBA5066; family UBA5066; genus Fen-183. Next base: position 3,486 of record DATKLW010000181.1, read on the forward strand.
TCTCCGCGATGGGGACGGCGCAAGGCCTCCAGTACACGCTCTTCCGGCCGTTCAATTGGTACGGCCCGCATCTCGACAACATCGACGCCCCGAAGGAAGGCTCGAGCCGCGTCCTGACGCAGTTCCTCCACAACATCCTCTACGGCGTTCCGATCAAGCTCGTCGACGGCGGCGCGCAGCGCCGGTGCTTCACATACATCGAGGACGGGATCGACGGCCTCATGACGATTCTCGAGAACCCCAAAGGCAAGGCCGACGGCCAGATCTTCAATCTCGGCAACCCTTCCGCCGACCTCTCGATCGAGACGCTCGCGCACACGCTCATCGACGCCGTCGCGGCGTATCCGAAGTTCGCGGCCGCCGCGCGGAAG